>MEKT01000016.1:31869-77753 GCA_001767435.1 Acidobacteria bacterium RIFCSPLOWO2_02_FULL_65_29
TGACGGGCGAACCGGAGCGAGCCGCGGCCGCACGGCTGGCCCAGGACGGCTTCGAGCTGGCGGGAGTGGCCGAGATACGATCGCAGGCGTACCCCCCGGACGTCGTCGTGGCACAGGATCCGGCTGGGAACGAGCCGGCGGCGCGTATCGCGCTCCTGGTCAACCGCGGCGAGCAGGGCAACAGCTACGTCATGCCCGATCTCATCGGTGTGTCAGGCGATCGGGCGGCCGCCATCCTGCGCGACCAGGGGTTCCGCGTCGCCGTCGTCGGATCGGTGCCCTATCCGGGTGTGGTCCCTGGAGTGGTGCTACGGCAAAGCCCGCGCGCCGGATTCCAGGTGGCGCCGGGAGATCCGATTTCGCTCGAGGTCAGTCGATGAGCGTGCGGATTGCGCCATCGATTCTCTCGGCCGATTTCGCGAGGCTCGGCGAGGAGGTGGCCGCCGCCGAGCGTGGTGGCGCCGACCTCATCCACGTGGACGTCATGGACGGCCATTTCGTCCCCAACATCACGATCGGCCCGAACGTCGTCCGAGCGTTGGCACGGGTGACGCGGCTGCCGCTCGACGTCCATTTGATGATCACGGATCCAGACCGCTACATCGAGCCGTTTCGCGATGCGGGGGCGTCGATGATCTCCGTCCACGTCGAAGTGCTGCCGCACCTGCACCGGACCGTGCACGCCATCAAGACCCTGGGCGCGAAGGCCGGCGTCGTGCTGAACCCCTCGACCCCGGTGAGCGCCCTGGACGAGATCGCCGAGGACGTGAGCTTCGTGCTCGTGATGTCGGTCAACCCCGGCTTCGGGGGCCAGACCTTCATTCCGCGCAGCGAGTCCAAGGTTCGAGCGGTGCGCGCGCTGCTCGACCGCGCCGGCAACCGCGAAGCACCCGTCGAGATCGATGGCGGGATCGATCTCACGACGGCGCCGCGAGTGGTCGCCGCAGGCGCCAGCATCCTCGTCGCCGGATCGGCGATTTTTCACACGCAGGATCCCGAACGCGCCACACGCGACCTCAAAGCCGCCGCGGCCGGCGCGCGCGGGGCGTCCTCTCCGGCTGTACGTTGAGCGCTCCCGGCTCCATTTCGCGAGTGCGCGTGCGATACGCCGAAACCGACCAGATGGGCGTCGTGTACTACGCGAACTACTTCGTCTGGTTCGAAGTCGGACGCACCGATCTGCTGCGCAGCGAGGGCTGGAGCTACAAGGACATGGAGCGGGAGGGTTTTTCGCTGCCCGTCGTCGAGGCGTTCTGCGACTATCGGCAATCGGCGAAGTACGACGACGACATCGAGATTCGGACGACGGGGGTGTTGCTGTCTCCCGTCCGCCTGCGCTTTACGTACGAGCTGGCGCGTCCTGCCGAGCAGACCTTGCTGGCCGGCGGCTACACGGTTCATGCGGTGCTCGACGCGACGGGCCGGCCCAGACGGTTGCCGGAACGCATCACCAACCTTTTTCAGCCCGAGGCCAAGAGTCCACGATCGAGGCCAGTCAGACGGCAGAAATGAAAGCGCTGGTCACCGGCGTTGCCGGTTTCATCGGATCGACGCTCGCCGAGCGGCTGCTTCAGGACGGCGCCGACGTGGTCGGCCTCGATTCGTTCACCGACTACTATCCGCGAGCGGTCAAGGAATCCAACCTGGCAGGACTGATCCAGCAGTCGCGTTTCAGGTTCGTCGAAGCCCGGCTGCAGGATGCCGATCTCGCGCACCTGCTGGCCGACCGCACCCACGTGTTCCACCTGGCGGCGCAGGCCGGCGTACGGAAGAGCTGGGGACGCGACTTCGCCGTCTACACCAGTAACAATGTTGACGCGACGCAGGTGCTCCTCGAAGCGTGCGTCGGGGTGAAGATCGACCGGCTGGTGTATGCCTCGAGCTCGTCGGTGTACGGGGACAACACGCCGATGCCGATGCGGGAGGACGCGCTGCCCCAGCCGGTGTCGCCCTACGGCGTCAGTAAACTGGCGGCGGAGCACTTGTGCGCGCTCTATCACCTGGGCTACGGCGTGCCGGCCGTGTCGCTCCGGTACTTCACCGTGTATGGCCCCCGGCAACGGCCCGACATGGGGTTCCACAAATTTCTGAGGGCCGCCATCCGACAAGAGCCGATAAGTCTGTACGGTGATGGCGAGCAGACACGCGATTTCACGTATGTGCACGACGCGGTCACGGCGACCATCGCGGCGGCGCGCCTGGGTGTGGCCGGGCGTGTGTACAATATTGGAGGCGGGTCCCGCGTCTCGGTCAACCAGGTGGTCGAGCTCATCGGACGCCTGGCCGGCGGCACACCGCTTGTCAGGATCGACCCGTCCCGAAAGGGCGACATGCGACACACGTACGCCGACACCCGGCTGGCGCGGGCGGATCTCGGTTTCGCCCCGACTGTCGACCTCGAACGCGGACTGGCGGCCGAATACCAGTGGCTCAAGGATCTCCTCAGATGACGCGAGCGGGACGCCTTCTGGCGTCCGCGCTCCTCGTGGCCGCGGCGTCGGCCTGCGCGACGAGCGGCCGCAGCGCGGTGCCGCCGGGCACGACGCAACCGGACAAGTTTTTGTTCGATCGGGGCACGACCGAGCTGAACGAGCGACACTGGCTCACGGCGCGAGAGTTCTTCAAGCAAGTGACCGAGACCTACACGCAGAGCCCCTTCCGACCGGACGCCAAGCTGGCGATCGGCGACACGTATCTCGGCGAGAACACGGCCGAGGCGCTCGTCCTCGGGATCAACGAATTTCAGGAATTCCTTGCGTTCTACCCGACGCACACGCGGGCCGACTACGCTCAGTACAAGCTGGGCATGGCGCACTTTGGCCAGATGCGGGCGCCGGAGCGGGACCAGACCGAGACGCGGGCGGCGATCCGCGATTTCGAGAACTTCCTGCCGCGGTATGCCAACAGCAGCCTGCTGCCGGAAGTGAAGGCGCGGCTGCGCGAGGCGCGCGATCGCCTGAGCGACTCCGAATACCTGGTCGGGCGCTTCTACTTCCGGATCAACTGGTACCCGGGCGCCATCGATCGGCTGGCGGCGATTCTCAAGGCGGATCCGGCGTTCACGCGCCGGGACGGCGTGTATTTCTACCTCGGCGAGTCGTTGATCAAGCAGAAGCGGGAGGCGGAGGCGCTGCCGTACTTCGAGAAGCTCATCGACGAATTCCAGGAGAGCGAGCACCTCGAAGAGACGCGCAAGCGCATCACGGGACTCAAAACGCAGGCACAGGTGAAACCAGCATCATGACCATGACTCAGCGTGTATTCGTCGCGTGCTCGCTCGTGACCCTCTTCGCGCGCCCCATGGCGGCGCAGGATCTTTCCGTGCCGATGACGACGGCTGCCGCGTGCGCCCCGCGAGCGGCGGGCGCCGGACCGCTCTCAGCCGATCTCCCCCAGGTCGTCGCCGCGCTGGACACGTCGGTTCGCGCGCTGTACGGCCTCCGCGACATGGTCATCGTCAACGCCGGGACCGCCAAAGGCGTTCAGGCGGGGCAGCGGTTCTTCGTGCGCCGCAGGGTGGTCTCCGGCTACGAGAGCAAGACCGGACCACACGCGGTCGTGACCGCAGGATCGCTCAGTATCACCGCGGCCAACGAGGGCACGTCGACTGCCCGGATCGACCTTGCGTGCGACGGGATTCAGCAGTGGGACTACCTCGAGCCTTGGGCCGCGCCCGTGCTGCCGCCCGGGGTCGACCGCGCCGACGCGAGCGGCGAGCTCGACTTCTCTTCACCTTCGCGCGTGCTGTTTGGCGACTACGGACGGACGATCGGCGGCCAGGGCGACATGATGTTGGCCGACATCGGGCAGAGCCAGGGCGCGTCCCCCGGCGCGCGCTACGCGATCTATCGCGACGTGAAGGTGCCGGGCGTGCCGCTCGCGGCCGTTGGCGAAGCGATTGTGATTTCCGTGGGCGACACCACGTCGATCCTGCGACTCACCCAGACGCGCGACGCGATCACGGCTGGGGACTTGCTGATTCCGAGGCGACGGTAGCGGGCTCTACCCAGCTTTTCTGTCCTTGTGCTGAGGCCGGGCATCTGCGATGTCCGCGACCCGCGCCGTCAGCACGCCGGTGAAGCGGCGGAAGTAATCGGCCGCGGACGCCAGCGCGAGCGCCACCACCACCCACAGCGCCGCCCGCCCCAGCACGAGCAGTCCCGGCAGGTAGACATCGCCCAGAATCAGCGCCAGGATGGCCACCACCTGCGCGACCATCTTCGTCTTGCCGAGCCATGAGGCGGGCATCGACACGCCGCGGGAATAGGAGCGGCTGCGCAGCGCCGTGACCGCGAGCTCGCGGCCGATGATGATCGCAACCATCCACGCGGGCGCCAGCCCCATCTGGACGAGCGCCAGAAACGCGGCCGAGGTGAGCAGCTTGTCGGCGAGCGGATCCATCACCTGCCCGATCGACGTCACCTGCTGGCGTCGGCGCGCGAAGTACCCGTCGAGCCAGTCGGTCAGCGACGCCAGACCGAAGATCGCCGCGCCGGCCAGCTCCTTCCGCACGCCGAGGATCATCCGCCCTTCGAATTTCGTCAGGAGCACGACCACCAGCAGCGGCACCAGGAAGATCCGCGTGGCGGTGAGCGCATTCGGGAGGTTCATGTGCCTGCGGGGCACATGATATCATCGGTGGTTGCGATGAAGGCGATCCTCCTGGCCGGGGGCAAAGGCACGAGGCTCCGGCCGCTCACCATTCACACACCCAAACCGATCGTACCGATTTTCGAGCGGCCGTTTCTCAACTACCAGCTCGATCTGCTCAAGCGCGTGCCCGAAATCGACCAGGTCATCCTGAGCTTGAACTACCAGCCCCGGCGCATCGAGCACATCTTCGGCGACGGCGGCGAGAGCGGCCTGAGCATCCGGTACGTGGTCGAGCCGGCGCCGCTCGGCACGGCGGGCGCCGTCCGCTACGCCGGCGAAGCGCTGCGCGAGTCGGTCGTGGTCTTCAACGGGGACGTCCTCACCGAGATCGATCTCGCCTCGGTCATCGCGCTCCATCGCGAGCGGAAAGCGAAGGCGACGATCGTCCTCACGCCCGTCGAGAACCCGAGCGCGTATGGACTGGTCGAGACCGACGAGGCAGGCAACGTTCGGCGCTTTCTCGAGAAACCCAAGCCCGACGAGATCACGTGCGACACCATCAACGCCGGCATCTACGTGCTCGAGCCGGATACCTTCGACCGCATTCCAGCCGACACGCCGTGGTCGATCGAACGGAGCTACTTCCCTTCGCTCATCGAGCGCGGCGAAACCTTCGTGGCCTACGTCGATCGTGGCTACTGGATCGATATCGGCACGCCCGCCAAGTACACGCAGGTGCACCGAGACATCATGGATGGCCATTTCCGCTCGACGCGCTTCGCTGGTGGACCCATCGCGTGGGTGTCAGAAGACGCCCGGGTGGACGAGGGCGCGGTGCTCGAGGCGCCGTGCTTCATCGACGAAGGCACGGTCGTCAAGGCGGGCGCCCGAATCGGGCCCTACTCTGTGGTCGGGCGCCAATGCCACGTCGAGGAGCACGCCACCGTCGCGCAGTCGATTCTCTGGGCGAACACACGCATCTGCCAGGACGCCCTCGTCTCGCAGTCGATTCTCGGCCGGCAGTGCCACGTTGGCCGAAGCGCGACAATCGAAAACGGGGTCGTGCTCGGCGACAAATCGGTCGTCACGGATTTCAGCAGGTTATGAAATCAGGCAGTCAACAGTTCACAGTCGACAGTTGACAGTGCTCTTAACTGTTCAATTAACTGTTAACTGTTAACTGTTAACTATCGGCTATCGACTGTCGGCTCGCAGCGAAGCTGTCCTTATGTCTCTTTCCCTGAATCCGAGCATCTTCAAAGCCTACGACGTGCGCGGCACCTATCCTGACGAGGTCCATGAGGAGGGCGCGCGCGCAATCGGCGCCGCCTTCGTCGCGTATCTGAAGGCGTCGCGCATCGGCGTGGGCCGGGACATGCGTCTTTCCTCTCCCTCGATGGCACGGGCGTTCATCGAGGGCGCGACCAGCCAGGGCGCCGATGTCGTCGACTACGGGATGATCCCCACCGACGTGCTGTACTTCGCCGTGGCGCGCGATCGCCTCGACGGCGGCGCGGAGGTGACCGCGTCGCACAACCCGAAGCAGTACAACGGCGTGAAGATGGTGCGGCGGGAGGCCTTCCCGCTGAGCGGCGACGCCGGCATCTCGGACATTCGCGACATGATTGCCGAGGGCCGATTGCCGGCGCCGGCGGCGCGCGCGGGCCGCGTCACCGCGAAAGACGTCGTCGCGCCGTACGTCGACCACGTGATGTCGTTCATCGACCCTCGGCTCGTGCGGCCGTTCAACGTCGTGCTCGACGCCGGCAGCGGCATGGGCGGGCTGATAGGCCCGCTCCTGTTCGACCGCCTTCCCTGCCGCACGACCCGGCTGTGCTTCGAGATCGACGGGCGGTTTCCCGTCCACGAAGCCAACCCGCTCATCGAAGAGAACCGGCGCGACATCGTCGAGCGCGTCGTCGCCGAGCGTGCCGATATCGGCATCGCGTGGGACGGCGACGCCGACCGGTGTTTTTTCATCGACGGCGCCGGCGAATTCATCTCGGGAGACTTCATCACGGCGCTGCTGGCCGAGGCTTTCCTGCTGAAGCACCCCGGATCGACGGTTATTTACGATCTTCGCGCCAGCTACGCGGTGAAAGACGTCGTCGCGCGCTACGGCGGCACTTCATTGATGAACCGCGTGGGCCACGCGTTCTTCAAGCGACGGATGCGTGAAACCAACGCGATCTTCGGCGGCGAGGTGACCGGACATTACTACTTCAGGGATAATTTCTTCGCTGACAACGGTTTCATCCCCGCGCTGCTCATCCTCGAGCTCATGTCCAAGAAGGGCCTGAGCCTTCGGGAGCTCGTGGAGCCGCTCAAGCGGACTTACTTTATTTCGGGCGAGATCAACACCAAGCTGGCGAGCATGGACGCCGTCCCGGCCAAGCTCGAGGAGATTGCCAGACGCTACGCCGATAGCCGGCAGTACACGCTCGACGGCATCTCGGTCGAGTACTCCAACTGGCATTTCAACGTCCGGCCGTCGAACACCGAGCCGCTCCTGCGGCTCAACCTCGAAGCCACCAACCAGAGGCTGATGGAGGAGAAACGCGACGAGGTGATCGCGCTGATACGAGGATAGGCTAGAATGCGGAATCGGGTAAATCGAGTAATTGGGTAATCGAGTAAGTGGGGGTCGATCAGTTGACAATTACCCGATTATCCAATTACCCAATTACCCGATTATCCAGTCATCGGTTCTGTTCGTTCGCGGGCTTCGTACAATGGTAGTACAGAGGCTTCCCAAGCCTCGGACACGGGTCCGATTCCCGTAGCCCGCTCCAACCTTCGCTCGCGGTCGCACGCGAAGGGTGTCCGCCGTTAGCCGCGAAGCGGCGAAGGTGGACTTCCCGCGAGCTAGGGTTGGCAAGCCACTAGCACCGCTCGGCGTTCGGTGAGCTACGTTCGACGTTCTGGCGAGTTCTGCCCTTCGACAAGCTCAGGGCATCCCGAGCCTGTCGAGGGATGCGGTGATCGTCGCGTTCGTCAGCAGACGGGGAACCGGCCACCGTGTCCCGTCCGCCCATTTCAACGGAGGTCGACGTGCCGGAGTGGACGAGTGGGCTTCCGCGACGGCAACGGCCATCCCGCGCTCGCCGCCCTCCCACGGGAGGGGCGGGCGCAGCGCGGGTGTCGAGCTCAAGGTACTGTGACTTCGACCTTCACCCAATAGCAGCCAAAGCTGCCGTCGAAGCTGCCGACGCTCAGCACGAGGTTACCGTCGAACTCGGTCGTAAAATCCAGCCGCGGATCGAGGTTGCCGCCGCTGTCATCGTCGTACACGAAAGACATGCGGCTGTTGTCCGGCGCCAACGCGCCCATCTGCAGGATGGCCGCCGTCGCGACCGGGTCGATGCCGTCACCGCTGAGAATGTCGACCCTGATGCGCGTGCGGGCAGGCGCGAAGCCGAGGGCGTGCGCGTTGTAGAAATTCCCGCCCGCGCAGCCGATCAGCGTTGACGGCCGGCCGTCGATGCCCATGGTCACCACCGGCGAGCGGGACGCGTCACCGTTGACCATCGCCCCGCCCTTCGGCGCCTTGGCCTTGGCTTTAGGCGCAACGTTCTGTTCAGCGCCGAGCCCGGCGGCCGACACGGCAAGGATGGCGACAATACCGAGAAGACGTCGCATATAGACCTCCTGCGCGATCAGGAAAGGGTTCCCATCGCGCGCAACTCTGTATTGTAGAGGTGGCGGGTGGTCGTGTGCTCGCCAAAAAGGGGTAGGCTACACATTTCTTCAACGATTCTGGGCATCATGGTCCGCCCGCGCTCGAGCCAGGCGCCCAGGGGCGTCCCGGACCCGCCGCTGGTGCGACAATGAGGCGCCGCTTCGGTGACGGTCCGACCTTCGCCTCGACCTCATTGGCGACACCTTCGAGTGATCAACGCGGGACAAATGGGTGATTAGGGGGATTAGCGGACGGTCACGCGCACACTTTGCGCCGCGTCGAACGCGCCCGTAGACGCCCGGTGAGCGTAGACGACCACGTCGTAGGTCCCGGGCGGCAACCCGCTGGCTACCAAGTTGAACGACGATCGCCCAAACTGCTGACCATAGGTCGCCGCAACGTCAGGCCGCGAATCGACGGAATCAGCCACACCAAGGAAGATCGGCCCTCGACCTTGCTCGGGCCGACCCTGAGCTTGCCGTCCCTCGACGAGGCTCGGGACAGCCTTGAGGCCCTCGAAAGGCCGAAGGGTCGGATCACCGCCCGCAGCCGGATACGCCCACACGTGGACGGTGTCGATCCCGGCTCCGTCCGTCGCTGCGAGATCGAGCGCCCACCCGGCCACGGTGAATGGCTGTTGCACGATCGCGGCGCTCGACGGCATGTCGATCGCCATCCGCATCGATGGCAGAACCACGACGCGCACCTTCGTCTCGGCGCCGCCAGCGGTGAACATCAGATCGAAGCTGCCAAGGAAGCCCGCAGCCGGCTGCCAGTACAAGGTCCCGGCCTCTGCATCGAGCGACGAGCCGAGCGGCAACGCTCGCTGCTCGCCGTTCACGACCTGCGCGCCGGAGTACACGGCATCGTCCAACGCGGGCAATCGCACCTCGATCCGCTCGCTCTGCTCGATCGCCACCACGTGGACGCCGGCGGCGTCCGGCGGAATGTCCATCCACTCGCCGATGGTCCGCCGCACTGCCGGTACGGCAGGACTCAAGTCCTGCACTACATCTCGCGCTACCTGAGGTGCCCCCGTCGGTACGGCAGGACTAGAGTCGTGCACTACATGCGGCGCGACCTGAGCTGCCCCTGCCGGGGCGGCAGGACCAGAGTCCTGCGCGACGCGAGGCGCATCCGCCGGCAGCGGATCCCGAGCCCCGAGTCCCAAATCCCGAGCCCCGAGTCCCGAGTCCCCGCTGCTCCCGTTCAACACCGTGAAGAACCGGCTGCCGATGCCATCCGCGCGCCCGCAGCTGTCGACGACGTACCAGCCGATCTGATGCACACCGTTGGTCATCGTCGTCGTGTCGACCAGGTAATGGCCGCCGCCACTGCTCCCGTTCGAGAAGCCCGGAAAGAACCCCGCAATGTCGGTCCGGTTGTCCCCGTAGTCCACCGTCGCCAGCGCCCCTGAGTCGATCCCCGCAAACACGTTGCCGTTCGTGATCGTACAGGTGCGCCCGTCGATAAGGTTCGCGTTCGGCGTCAATGCCCACCCGAAGTTGAAGAACAACGCCGATTTCGTCTCCCCATACGCCGGCACGTCGAGCGCGCCGAACGGCTTGGTCGCGTTCGCGTTGTCGGCCGTCACGGTCTTCGTCCCCAGCGTGGTCGCGTTCCCTTCCTGGTCGAACGCGAACGCATGCAACGTGACCGCGCCATTCCCCTGATTCCAGAGCCCCCACGTCAGCAGCAGATACCCCCACCCCGCCCGGTTCGCAAACGGATGGGTTGGAAACGCCGCCTCGACATCGGGCCGGGACCCGGCCACGAACAGCGGCGTCGCAATGTACACCTTGCCATGGCCGGGATGTCCCGGCGCGTTGAACGGCACCGTCGTTTCCCCGGCCACCAGATCGCGCCAGATCTCGACGCGGTCGATCGCGATATCGTCGAGCGCCCACCCGGTCACCGCGATCGAGCCCTGCACCACACCGGCGGCCGGCGTATCGAACGACCCGAATGGCGCGGTGGTCGATCCGGGCGCGCTCACCGTGACCGTGACCGGCAGTCTGATCGGCGAGTTGCTCGCGGTCGCCGCCGTCACCGTGATCGTCGCGCTCAGCGCCGTGCTGGCGCCGATCACGTTGCTCGGATTGACGAGGGACACCGTGAACTGGCCGTTCCCGGACGCTGAGCTGCTCGTGATCTGGACCCAGGTCTGATCTGCGCTGGCGGTCCACGCACTCGCCGCTCCTGCAAACGTCACCGTCACCACCTGCGCAGACGTCACCGTCGTGAACGTGCTCGACGCCGCTGTCTTCGTCGCGGCGAAACGCAACGCGGTTGGGGTCAGACTCGCCGGTCCATACACGGTCAACGTGGCTACGCTACTCGTCACGGAGGCGGCGCTGTTGGTCGCGACGCACCGATACTGGTACGCGTTCAGCCCCGCGGTGGAGCTCGTCAGAGTCAGCGTTGCCGAAGTCACACCACTGTACGTGCCGTTGGTCAAGTCGGCCCACGACGTCCCACCGTTGGTCGACACCTGCCATTGATACGTCGGCGTCGGATTTCCGCTGGCCCCGACCGTCAACTGGGCGTTCTGTCCCGCCGTCACCGTCTGGTTCGCCGGCTGTGTCGTTATCGCGGGTCCCACGTTGACGGTCAGCGTTGCTGCTGCGCTCGTCGCCGTCCCCACGCTGTTGGTCGCCACTGCGCGGTACTGATTCCCGTGCTGGCTCGCCGTCACAGCCGTCATTATCAGGGTCGTCGTCGTCGCCCCGCTGTAAGGCGCCGTGTTCGTCAGGTCGGCCCATGACGTCCCACCGTTGGTCGACACCTGCCACTGATACGTCGGCGTCGGATTTCCGCTCGCGACCACGATCAGCGTGGCGTTTGCACCCGCCGACGCCGCCTGGTCCGCGGGCTGCATCGTGATCGTGGGCGTCGTGTCTATTGCCAACGTGGCCGCGATTTCCAGATGATTGGCGGCTCCGGTCACATCGCGATTGAGCGTGATCCACAGTTCACTCGCCGCCGGGCGAAGCGATGCGAAGTAGTCCACGTCCGCCACGAGCGTCGCGCCGCCCATCTTCACCGTGGGATAGTCGGCCGTGTAGTTGCTGACGATCATCAGCGGCTTCTTGAGCGTTCCCGCACCGACCGCGATGTCGAGATCGAGACGATTGCCGCTGGCGTCGAACGCCAACGCGCCATAGACGTGGTTGTATCCTGCCGGCGAGTAGGTCACGGCGTCCGCGCGGGTCACGCCGGCGGCCCCGCCGGTCTTGACCGATCCGATCAGGATCGAGTCAAACGTCACCGACTGGACGGTCTCCACTTGCGTCACCTGCGCCTCGACCGGACCGCTGGTGTGCGTGCCCAGAACGATGTAGGTGGAATAGCTCTTTTTCGGATAGCCCGGTGCCGTCGCCACGACGCCGTCGTTCACGGTGTAGGTGGTCTGGCCGAGAAAGCCGAATTGCGTTTTCCAGGTCAGGCGCGCATTGTTCGATCCGGCGGCGGCGCCGAGCGAGTTGGCGTTGGCCTGGTACGGCCAGTCGTTCGCGCACGGCATCTTGAGGGCGACACAGGCGTTACCCGCCACCGACGTCGTGCCCCAGAACACGTGGACATCCGTTCCGACAGCCGCGTCGCGACCGCCGGCGGCGTCCTGCTGGCTCATGGTCTGCGTCTGCACGATGCCCATCGTTGCATCGAGTGTGTTGGTCCCGCTCAGAGGCCCCGTCAGCCACTCTTTGACATAGGGCACGGTGTTCGCTGCGGTCCAGTCCCACGTGCTGTTGAGCGTGGCCGGCGCAGACGTGGTCGTGAACTTGAACCTGTCGCCCCAGGCCACACCGCCGATGGCGGTGAATCCCTCGCCATCGATGGCCAACTCGCCATACGGCGCGCGCGAATCGTCCCAGAATGTATTCGCGGGCGCGGCGGGCGAGGCGAGGTCGATGTCGTAGGTAATCGCCCACAAGGGGTTGTCGTGACCCGTCGTGAACACCCAGTCGATGGTCACGGGCAGCGTCCGCGCGACGGGCGAGGCGCTCGTGTCGCAGTTGCGCGGGTAGTTCTGGCGGAAACGGAAGATGGCGTGATGCCGGCCCTCGAACACCCGCTCGAAACCGTTGCCGGGCGCGAACCCGGTCAGCCCGGCGACCCGTTGGGCGCCGTTCGGCAGCTGATAGCGAAACTCGCGCAGCGACCCTCCGCGGCCGCCACCCGGCCCAACCTGCCCGTTGTTGTGCGCCAGCGACGCCACCCTCGGCTGGCCGCTGCTGTCTACCCACGTGAAGCGATCGCTGGCCATCGAGACGACCATCACCCCGTGCTCGATCTGCATCGTGTTCGCAGGCCCTTGAGGCGCAGGCGGGATGAGAACGACGTCATCGATGTAGAGCACGCCCTGCAGACCGTCGATGTCGCTCTGGAGGTCGATGCGATCGAACGTGCCGGAGTACGACAGCGGCGCACTCCCCAATGTGATTGTGACTTCGCGCCAGACGCCGGCCGCCAACGCGCCGCCGGCAATGTAGGTGTCGAGCTCGGCGTTCGCCACGTCGATCCCGCCGTTCTGCAGGTGCACCCGGAGCTGTTGGCTGCCCACCGCGCCGCCGTGGACCCAGAACCGGAGCGTCGGGTACTGCGCAGTCGTCACCGGCGTCGCGGGACGGGCGAAAGACACGGCGTTATAGGCGTTGCCGGTGAATGCGATCGACTTGGTACCGTCGTGCACCTGTGCAGTGCTGGCAAAATCGGGAGGCGCCCCATACGAGTAATCCAGAAACCCGTTCTGCAGTGCGTCGTCGTAGATCGTGAGGTTCTGCGCCAGCGCGTCCCCGGCCACTAGCAGCGCGAGCACACACAGTAACGGTGCGCGCAAAGACCGCCTGCCGGTGGATTCGGGATCCGCAGTGACGATCTCATTCATGATTGTCCGGCGATCTTAACGCACCCTGAGTCGACATTCTCGAGCCCCGCGTCGACATCGCTCATCTGGCGGACCCTGCCGCGACGGCACTGCACCGTTGCATGAGGACTACCAGCAAGAAAGATCGCGCTTGGGAAATGTCGTCGCCTTTGTGTTGATTAGAGCGTCGGGGTAGCCCGGCCAAGGATAGGATCAAGTGGGCTGGCGCTACACGCGGTGAGGGCCCTTGAGATTCCGCACCTCAATCAGCGGCGCGCTCTGCCACAATACGAAAAAGGAGCGTCATGGCGGATTTCAAGGTCATCGTCAGGAACAACGGCCCCTATCGTCTCGAAGGTGAGGGCATCACAATCTGCGACCAGGAAGGGCGGGTGTACGGCCTCGCCGGCCGCACGGTCGTTTCCCTGTGCCGCTGTGGGCACTCGGCCAACAAACCCTTCTGCGACGGGACGCACAACAAGGCCGGCTTCCAGTCAGAGTGCCAGGCCCACGAGCTGCCGCCCCCCAAGCCGAAGGCGTAGGACTGATTGGGCGCCTGGCGAAACCGTGGTGGGCAAAGGCAGACGATCCTGTAGGACCGCCTGCCCTCTTGTGCTCGCCTGGCTCGGAGCAAGGCCTCTACGTCAGAAGTGGACGCGCACGCCACCCCAGACCAGATAGTTGCTCTGGACGTCGTCCACGTTGTCGAAGAAGACCCGACCTTCCACGAGAAGGTACACGGGCATCTTCGCGGTCTTCGCCAGCGGCAAGCCGAGATGGACCATCCACGCGGGTGTAAACGTGTCGCTGTGCGCCAGGTCCCACAGGGATAGGCCCGTGCCGAGGAACGCCCCCCCGCTCAGGTATTTGTTCGCCTCAACGTCAACGAAGACCTCGTGCTCCTTCACCTTGCTGTCGTCGCTGACGAGGCTGATGGCGACCCCGAGCGCGCCGGCCAGCTCCCAGTCGTTCTGAAAGCGCTTTGCCGCCCCGAACTTCAGGCCGAGGAGCGGCGAGCACTGCGCGAACTCCAGGTCGGTGCCTTCGATCGGCCGCACCCGGCGTTCCTTCCCGACGAGCGCGTCGAAGAAGAACGGCGACGCCATGGCCGCAGGTGGAGTCGGAACTGGCGGAATCTGCGGCGGTGGCGGTGGCGGTGGTGGTGGCGGTGGTGGCGGTGGTGGTGGTGGCGGCGGCGGCGGTGGCGGCGGCGGTGGTGGTGGTACAGCAACCGCGACGACACGCGGGCTCTCCTGCACGTCCATCAGCGACACGTTGCCGCACTCTTTCGGGATGACGAAGGTATAGGTCCGGTTGTCCTCGGTGACACGGAACAGGAACGCCGGGAACGGCTTCTGGCCGGCCCAGCGAATTTCCCGGAGCAATCCCAGTCCGGCCCCGCCCTGCGGGCGATAGGCCATCCACTGGAGCCTCTGGCCTGGCTGCACGTCGCACTCGACGATGGTGCCGCTAGCCGGACTCGCGTCGCTGCACAAGCCCCCCCTCACAGACGCGTTGGCCGCGACCAGCGCGGCAACCACGTTGTCCGCGAGATCGGAGATGCCTGCCTGAACGAACACGGTGCGGATGTTCGCCGCGACCTTGGGGTCGTCGCCCATGCGTTTCAGACTGGCGACGGTCGTCATCGGTGGTCTGTAGAACGCGGTCGAGCCGCCGAGCCGAGTGACGGCCACCGTCGTGCCGCCCCCCTGCGCAGCGGCCGCAGATACCAGCGCCAGCGACAGCGCGATCGTGCCCGTCTCGACAGCGAACATTCGAAGTGATAACCGGAACATTGTTGAACTCCACATGAAACGTGCACCCGGGTGGGCGGCGCGCGATTGTTGCGGCGCGGCCGCGAGAACCTGCGCGACTCCGTCACGACTTATTGGGTGTTCTGTGCCTTCGTTGACGACCAACACGATCGCGGGTCGTTTCAGGCACGTCCACTGTATGCGGGGGCGCTTTCCGCAGTCTGTGCCCGATTGCACAGGCTTCCAGTACCGCTCAGGGACACGGACACGTTGCCTTGAGCAATTCGACCTGGCGGCCGAGCACGCCGCACCAGCTGATGGTCTCGACCAGCGCGAGACCGGGAAACGCGAAATCGCCTATGAAAGGCGATGGGACGGGCGTGGCCGATCAATGATGAATCGAACCTGGCTGAAGCATGAGAACGCGACAGGCGACCGTCGAAGGCACGACGGTCTCGCCCGGTGGCCTCGACGAAAGCCTCCGACACGCTCGCAGGGACCGCCGGCAGGGCGAACGGCTCGTCGTGAGATTTCTGAAGCTGATGACGCTCAGATCATCGACGGCCGGCCTGCATGGCCAGATAGGCAGGAATCAGGACCGGTCAGGTAGTGTCCGGCTTAGCCGGACTCGCGGACTTCGAGACTACCTGGGTCTATCGGTGTCGACGCCCGGGCGCGCCAGCTCATATGGGGCGCCCGTACCTGACGACCCCATGAACAGTTTCTTGCCGTCGGTGAACGTCAAGTCGCGGCCGTTCGCGCGCCGTGTGCCGTCTTTGGCCTGGTAGCCTTCGACTTTCACTTGAGTCCCCGGCAACAGCGACGCCTTGGTGAATCCTCGCCGGAAAAGCACGTTCGGAGTGCCGGCTTCGAACGCCCATGACTCAGTGGTGCCGTCCGGTTTCTTCACGTCCATATGCAGCCAGACGTGCGGATTGAGCCACTCCATCTTCGTGACCGTTCCGGTGAACTCGACCGGCTTGTTCGCGTCGAATTCAGCCGCGAAGGCGTGATGCGCCACCACCGGCACGGCGGCGGCCGCCAGACACAAGACGATCCCCGCGATCCCAACGGCCAGTTTCACTCTCATGGGCTTCAACCTCCCCCAAAGAAAACCTGAGAAATTACCTGCGGTACCACTCGTGGAGGCGATCACCCGGCGGAATCTTGCGGGTGATGTCCACGATCATCGTCTCGCCTTCCCAACGCTTGACCAACTGTTCCTTCCGCAGGTGCCCATACATGAACTCTTCCGCGAACTCGATGCAGGGGTAATCGAGGACCGTCGCATTCGGCTCCAGCCGGCGATACAGCGGCATGGCGATGGTCCACGGACGGGCAAAGACCTTCGGATCCTCGATCGTCACTTCGTAGCGGATCGCATCGGGACTGATGGCCGAGTAGCGCTCCACCAGGCGGAGCGCGTCACTGTGAAAGTTCCCGGCTCTGTCGAACCAGCTCTTCCCGTTGAAGTTCGTCACCTCGACGACCAGCGTATCCCCTTCCCAGCGACCGACCGAGTGGCCCATGAACGTATCGTCGGGAGGGCCCTCGACCTTGTTCAGGTGGATCACTCGAGCGGCGTTCGAGAACGCGTACGTCATGTGAATCTTGTCCGTGCCCTGAACGATCGAGAAGGGATAGGGCATGTACATCGCGCGCGGAATGCCCGGCAGGTAGCACTTGAGCTCCGGATCGCGGTCGATCCAGTTCTCGCTGTTCTGCTGTTTGATGGCGGCGGCTTCTGGTTTGTACGGGATTTGACCGTCACCGAGCACCACGCCGAGGGACCCGGGCACGCCTGCCGCGGCGCCCAGCGCGAGAACCGGCGCCGCCGGGACCCTGGCGTACTCGTAGCTGTAGACGCCCTTCTGCGTGACCATTCCAGCACGCGCGTCGTGCGCCTGCAGGTCCCAATGGGCCTCGTTGAGGGCCTGCCAGACGCCGCCGAAGTTGGGCTTGCCGGCCGCCACGCGCGCCGGGCGGGTCGCCTGGCCGGTCGCGCGCGTCACTGACACCGCAATGACGGCGCTGACAGCGGCGGCGGCCAGTGCGGCGGCAACTATCGAGCCGTTGAACCAGCTTCGCATGATGTCTCCTTCGAGTCTCCCTACTTAGCCACTGCCGCTCAGCGCCTACGCCATCCTGACGATGCTTATTGCGGTTCGTCCGGATTGAGGAGGCAGCTGGCGGTGTCCTGCGACGCCGGATCAGCGCCGCGCCCTTCCGCGAACGCCTTGTCGTCCATGCGCGCACCGATGAGCAACGCCGGCAGCCCGTAATTCCCCTCGTGGCACCGCGGCTCGTAGTAGATGCGATTCTGATCATCCCGCTGCATGGTCAGCTCCTGTTTCACGGTCCAAGGCGCCGTCCATACCGTCGGGTCCGTGATCGTGGCCGCGTACTCCATCGTGTTGGCATCCACACGCGTGAACCGTTCGACGAGCTTCAGGTTCTCGGCGGCGCCGCGGAACGGGAACTTCGGCGAGAAATTCGTGGTGTCGACGACCAGCGTATTGCCCTCGAAGCGGCCGCGCGAGTCGCCGTGGCGAAGGCGAATGCTGCTCGGCGGATGGCTCCCGCTCAGATAGACCACGCGTTGGTAGCCCTGGCCCTGCCCGGTGTCGACACCGATCGCAATGGAATCCTGTCCCTGGACGATGCGGCGGAACCCGTTGAAGTCGGGCGTCGCTCCCAACATGCAGCGGTCGCCGAGGCTCTGATCCTCAGGGCCGTTGTGACGGTTCATGCGCTGCGTGTTGTAGAACGGAGCCACTTCGGCGCGGCGCGGCGAGGGCGGCCCGTACTGCCAGCCGTTGCAGGCCGTCATCTTATCTTTGCAGGTGTCGGTGTTTTGAAGCAGGGCCAGGCGGAACTCTCGGTCGAGCCGGTTCTGCTCCTGGACACGCGGCGTCAGTGCGGGGATTCGGCCGTTTGCCGGCTCGACGACCAGTGACGTCCGCCGGCCCGCCGGCTTCGCCGAGGTGAACACCGCATTGTACGCGCCGGCGACGTCCTGGCGGCTCCCGACCTCCGCGCGGAGGTTGCGGCCGACGTTACCCGAACGCACGTCATCCTGTGCGGCCCGCTCTTCGTCGCTGAAGAACTCCCGGTTGGCGTACTTCGCGCCCCGTTCGAGCGGGGTATCGAACTCGTCGAGCCAGATCCCTTGGAGATCGGGATGGCCCCATGTGGTCTTCGGCGCCGGCGCGCTCGCCGCAGTGCCCCTGGCCGCTGGAGCCTGGCCGGCAGCCGTTAACTGCAGGAACGTGACCAGGGCCGCCATCGCCACCGCGACACCCAGCGACTCGAGAAGTCGTCGCCTCATGCTCATGCCTCCTGTTACCGGCTCGCCCACAGCGCCTACCGAGCGCAGTTTACCACCGCGCCGGCTCGATCGGCCCATCGATTCTGCCGGTGTGAGCAGCCCGTGGTGAACGTCTGGCGTCGCACCGAGACGGGCGAGGCGCGACGAGGGCTGTTAGACTGCCGGCGTGAGCGCGGTCGCACTGCCGCTCGTCTTCACCGCCGGGCTGCTGGCGTTTGCTCTGTACCCGCCCGTTCGACAGACCCCCCCATTGCTCTGGTCGTTCCTCGGAATGGGTGCCGTCCTGCTCGCGTGGAACGTCGTGCTGCTCGTCTCCGCCCTGCGCAGGCGCCGCGTCTTCACGCGTGAAATCGTGCTGCGGCCGCAGCACTACGTTCAGGCGTGCGCCCACACGGCCATCTTCCTCTATTGGGGTTGGTACTGGCGGCCCGTGTACGATTCAGCCCATCTCATCGTCGCGCAGCTCTTCTTCGCGTACGCGTTCGACATGCTGCTCAGCTGGTCGCGACGCGACGCCTACACGCTCGGGTTCGGACCGTTCCCGATCATCCTGAGCACGAACCTGTTTCTCTGGTTCAAACAGGACTGGTTCTACCTGCAGTTTGCGATGATCGCGGTCGGGTTCGCCGCCAAGGAATTCATTCGCTGGAACAAGGACGGGCGCCAGACACACATTTTCAATCCCTCCTCGTTCGCGCTCACCATCTTTTCGCTGTCTCTGATTCTGGCCGGGGCGAGCGACATCACATGGGGCAGGGACATCGCCACGACGCAGTTCTATCCACCCCACATGTACCTGTTTCTGTTTCTGGTGGCGATGCCGGGACAGGTGCTGTTCGGTGTCACCACGATGACGATGTCGGCGGTGCTGACGACGTATCTGTTTGGCCTTGCGCACTACAGTGTCACCGGCACGTACTATTTCTTCGATTCCTACATTCCGATTGCGGTGTTCCTCGGCATGCACTTGCTCTTTACCGATCCATCCACGGCGCCGCGAACCGAACTCGGGCGCATGATCTTCGGCGCTCTCTACGGGCTCAGCACCATCGCGCTGTACGGGCTGCTCGGCGTCGCTGGCCTGCCAACCTTCTACGACAAGCTTCTTCAGGTCCCGCTGCTCAACCTGTTGATCAAATGGATCGACCGGGCGGTCCGAGCCGAGCCGCTGCGACGATGGGATCCAGCGGCGATCGGGCGTTCGCTCTCTCCTCGTCGCCGCAATCTGGCGTACCTCTCTGTCTGGGCGATTGTGTTTGGGACCATGAGTGCTGCGCAAGGCGTGGGCGATCGCCATCGCGGCCAGTGGATTCCGTTCTGGCAGCAGGCCTGCCGGCAGGATCGCGCCTACGCCTGTCGGTACCTGGCGCAGCTGCACACGACCTACTGCGCCGCGGGATCCGGTTGGTCGTGTAACGAGCTGGGTCGTCTGCAAGCCGACAGGGAGATGGATCGGCCGGCAGCGGTCGCGTCGATGCAGCGTGGCTGCGAGATCGGCTTCCAGCCTGCATGTGCCAACGCCTCTACCCTGATGAGCGGGGGCCCGCCGGCGGCGGCTGGACCTCCACCTCTCCAGGAACTGCCCATTCTCTTGCGGGGAAGCAAAGGACCGATCGGCGATCGGCGCTCCGCGTCGCTGTACGCGCGCGCCTGCGACGAGGGCTGGCCTGACAGCTGTGGGCGGGTGACCCGATAGCCTGTCCGTGCCAGAACCTCCATCGGCGCGGGAAGAGCATCCGATCGCGTGCGATCGGGATCGGCGTCGCGCTGCCGTCCGGAGCGTATTACAATCAGGGCTACGAGGTGTCTCTTGCAAAAGACTCATGCATTTGTTCTCGCGTCGGCCGCACTGGCCACGGGACTTGGGTTTTCGGCGATCCATGCCCAACAGAGGAATTCCACGGGCACGGTCGTCGTCTACAAGTCGCCCACGTGAGGGTGCTGCACCGCCTGGATAGAACATCTCCGGGCGAATGGCTTCCAGGTGGAGGCCCAGAACGTGAGCGATGCGCGACTGCTTGCTGTCGCGAACGAGGCGGGAGTCACCGACGACCTGTCCTCGTGCCACACCGCCAAGGTCGATGGGTATGTCGTGGAGGGCCACGTGCCGGCCGCCGACATCCAGCGGATGCTGAAGGAGCGGCGGCCGATTGCCGGCCTTGCGGCTCCGGGCATGCCGATGGGATCGCCAGGCATGGAACAGGGTGGCCGCAAGGATCCCTACGACGTGATTGCGTTCACCAAGGACGGCCGCCGATCGGTGTTCGCCAAACACTAGAGCGCTTGCCTTCGGTGTAGCGTAGTTCACAGTCAACAGTTCACAGTCGACAGCTCGTTGACGATGACGACGGCGCTCTGTGGCGCGCTACGTTCGACGAGCTGTTTCTCCCCGTGACTGCTGCACGATTTTGACGCCCGCGCTGGCGCCCACGCGCGTGGCGCCGGCGGCCACCATCGCCTTCAGGCCTTCGAGATCGCGGACGCCGCCGGCCGCCTTCACACCCATCTCCGCGCCGACAACGCGGCGCATCAGCGCGACGTCGGCCGCCGTCGCGCCGCCCGGGCCGAAGCCGGTGGAGGTCTTTACGTAGTCGGCGCCAGCCGCCTTTGCCAGCGTGCACGCCGTGATCTTCTCGTCGTCTGTCAGCAGCGCCGCCTCGATGATCACCTTGCTGAGCACGCCGCATTCGCGGCACGGCGTGGTCACCGCGTCGATGTCTCGCTCGACCGCCCGCAGGTCGCCCGACTTGAGCGCCCCGACATTGATCACCATATCGATCTCGCGGGCGCCGTCGAACATCGCGCGCCGCGCTTCATAGCCCTTGACGTCGGCCGTGGTCGCGCCGAGCGGAAAGCCGACGACCGAGCACACACGGACCGACGTGCCGGCCAGCCGGGCGGCGGCAAGTGCCACCCAGGCCGGGTTCACGCAGACCGTGGCGAACTGGAACTGCGCGGCCTCGCGGCACAGCTCTTCGATCTCCTTCCGCGTCGCGTCGGGCTTGAGGAGCGTGTGGTCGATCATCGCCGCGACGCCGCTCGGCGCTCCGCCGGCCGCATGCACGCCCACTCGCGTGGCGCCGGCGTCGATCACCCCGCGCAGCCGATCCGGACAGCATTCCCGAAAGACGGAGTGACACGAGCATCGCGCCGCCGGCTGGGCGCCCGCCGCCGCCAACTCCTCGACGATCACGTCGATCAGCCGTTGCAGTTCTTCCCTCGTCATCTTAATAACGTGGGGCTCCGCCCCCACCCCGGCTCGGTCGCTTGCGCCGCTCGACAGGCTCACGGCGCCCTGAGCTCGTCGAAGGGCGGGGACCCCTACGCCCCGCGCCGCTCCCTCGCCCTTCGACCCTTCGACTGGCTCAGGGTCGTCCCGAGCTCAGTCGAGGGACGACCATGCTCAGGGCGTCCCGAGCATCGTCGAGGGACGCAGGCGCGCCGTGCGCGCCTAGCCCGTCACGCGGAACGAGTGCAACATTCTCGTTTCGACCAGCATAACGGGCTAACTTCTGACTTTTCACTTCTGACTTCTAACTTAGTGATATCTGCGCTCTCTTCGGTCTTCGCGGTCTCCGCGTTGATCGTCGTCATCGTTTCTCGAGGTCTCGGATTTTGGCAAGTCTTCGGATGTATCGCGGCTCGCGCATCGGCGTCGTCAGCCACGTCGTCACGATGGCGCGTGCCTCCTCGTCGGTGACGAGCGAGGCGCCCAGCGTCAGGACGTTCGCGCCGTTGTGCTCCCGCGAATAGCGCGCGATCGTCTCCGTCGTGGCCATCGCGGCGCGGACGCCACGTACTTTGTTGGCCGCAATCGCCGATCCAATGCCCGCGCCGTCGATCACGATGCCGGCGTTCGCCTCGCGGCAGGCGACGGCGTTGGCGACCAATGCGGCCACATCCGGATAGTCCACGGGGTCGGGGCCGTCGGCGCCCAGATCGTGCACGGCGAGGCCGCGGCCGCGCAGAAACGCCACCAGCGTTTTCCGCAGCGCGATGCCCGTGTGATCGCTCGCCACGGCGATGGTCCGCACGTCGGCCACCGGCGCGAGCGTGGCATCCTCGGGCGACACCGCGCCCTCGCGGATCACCGTGATGCGCCGTTCTCGGAGCGTATCCTGCGCCAGCGGCGTGATGTGCCCCCGCCGGGCGAGCATCACCGTCTCGCCGGGTGCAAGGACGCGGGCGTCGGCCTCGGTGAGGATCTCAAATGTCTTCATGCCGTTTGCGCTATGATTCCCGCCCTATGGGTGACCCGCGACCAGTCGAAACCCTGCTCGCCGCCGATCGGATCGAGGCGCGCGTCGCCGAGATGGCCGCCGAGATTCGCCGCGACTTTCCCGACGGCCTGCACCTCGTCGCGGTGCTCAAGGGTGCGTTCATGTTTCTCTCGGATCTCGTGCGCCACATGGACGGACCCGTGTCGCTCGACTTCATGGCGTTGTCGAGCTACGCGAAGGGGACGACCACGTCGGGTGAAGTCCGCCTCCTCAAAGACCTCGACACCACGCTCGACGGCAAGAACGTGGTCATCGTCGAAGACATCGTCGACACGGGCCTGACGCTGACCTACCTGCAGGACATCCTCCGCGCGCGCGGGCCCAAGACCCTCAGAACCGCCTGCCTGCTGAGCAAGCCGTCGCGCCGGCTGGTGGACGTGAAGGTGGAATACATCGGCTTCACGATCGACGACCACTTTGTCGTCGGCTACGGCCTCGACTACGCCGAACAATATCGCAACCTTCCGTATATCGGAGTGGTCGGATCCTGAAAGCTGAGGCCCTCTGCCCTTTGCCCTTTGCCCTTTGCCCTTTGCAATTCCAGCTCAGCGTATCGCTCTCCTGACACTATCCGACAGCTTTTGTGCATCGGCAATGACCGACGCGCGATTCAGTGTTCTCACTTGCCGGTCCTTCATGAGCACCTTACCGTGCACGATTGTGGTCCGCACATCGTCGCCGCGCGCGACGTAGACCAGGTGCGATATGGCCTCGTAGAGCGGCGTGTGGCGGGACGCTGAGGTCGACACGGTAATCAGGTCCGCGCGTTTTCCGGGTTCGACCGAGCCGATCGCCGCCTCCATGTTGAGCGCGCGAGCGCCGCCGATCGTCGCCATGTCGAGCGCCGCCTGCGCCGGCACCGCGGTCGGATCGCGGTTGACGATCTTCGCCAGGAACGCCGCCTGGCGCATGGCCTCGAACATGTCGAGAT
Organism: Acidobacteria bacterium RIFCSPLOWO2_02_FULL_65_29; assembly: GCA_001767435.1. Lineage (GTDB taxonomy): Bacteria > Acidobacteriota > Vicinamibacteria > Vicinamibacterales > CAVVIG01 > 2-02-FULL-65-29. The sequence continues at coordinate 55,302 of MEKT01000016.1, forward strand.
CGTTGTTGCTCGCCGCACCGTCGGTTCCGAGGCCCACGGCCACGCCGGCGGCCAGATATTTCACCACCGGCGCCGCACCGCTCGCCAGCTTCATGTTGCTCTCGGGATTGTGCGCGATGCCAACCTGACGCCGCTTCAGGACCTCGATATCCTCGTCGGCCACCCACACGCCGTGCGCCGCCAGGGTGCGCGGCCCCCAAAACCCGATCGACTCGAGATACCCGACCGGCGTCGCCTTGTGCTCGGTCCGAGCCACGTCGACCTCGTCTCGCGTCTCGGCCAGGTGGATGATGATCGGCACGTCATATTTGCGGGCGAGAGCGACGGAGGCGAGGAGCGACTCCTGGTCGAGCGTGTACAGCGCGTGCGGCGCCACGGCAGGCACGATGAGCGGGTCGTTCTTGAAGGTCTTGATGTACACCTCCGCGCGCGCCAGCGCCTCGGCCGGCGTCTTCGCGTCGGCCACGGGAAACTGGATGATCGTCTGGCCCAGAACGCCCCTGAGACCGGCCTCGCGGGTGGCCTTCGCGATCTCCTCCTCGAAGTAATACATGTCCGCGTAGGTCGTGGTACCCGACTCGATCATTTCGAGAACGGCCAGACGCGTCCCGATGCGAACCATCTCGGGCGACACCGTCTTGGCTTCGGCCGGGAAGATGTACTTCTGCAGCCAGTCCATCAGCGCGAGATCGTCGGCGAGGCCCCGATACATGACCATCGGGGCGTGTGTGTGCGTGTTGATGAGTCCCGGCAGCACGATCTGGCCGCGCGCGTCGATCGTCTCGCCGGCCGTGAATCGCGCCCCGATCGACTCTGGGGTATCGACGGCCACGATGTCTCGCCCATCGACGGCGATCGCACCGGGATTCAGCACTTGCCGCGCCGCGTTCTGCGTGACGACGATGCCGCCGGTCACGACGAGCGACACGCGGCGCCTGCCACTAACCGGTTGAGCCGAGACCAGCGCGCCGCCCACGAGCGTGAGCGCGGCAATGGCAGCCAGCCGCCTGACCCGAGACACCGGGCGCACGCACCGGGATGGCGGGCCGCAGGCGGTTGTCTGACTGTCGACTGTTGACGGTCGGCTGTCGACTGTGGCGTGCCAACCGTCGTATGCAGGCATGAAGCAGAAATTGTATAGTGTGGAACCGTGTCGGTCCACATCGTCGATCATCCGCTCGTGCACGACGCGCTCGTCGAGCTGCGCGACAAGCGGACGCTTCCGGAGCACTTTCGCCGGGCAGCCACGCGCATCAGCGTGCTGCTCGCCGCCGAAGCGATGCGGGAGCTGCCAAGCGCGGCGGTGAGCGTCGACACGCCGCTCGGACCGGCGCCCGGACGACGAATCGGATCGGATGTCGTGGTGGTGCCGGTGCTTCGCGCGGGCCTGGGTATGCTCGACGCCGTGCTCGAGCTCGTGCCAGGCGCGCGCGTCGGGCACATCGGCCTCCAGCGCGACGAGATGACGGCGGCGGCCTCGCAGTACTACTCGAAGTTGCCGGCAGGTCTCGAGCGGAGCTTCGTCCTGATGATCGACCCGATGCTGGCCACCGGCGGCAGCGCTGTCGCCGCGCTCGATCTGCTGCGGCGCGCCGGCGCCACGCGCATCCGCATGACCTGCATCGTCGCGGCGCCCGAAGGCGTGGCCCTGGTCGAGCGGCACCATCCCGAAGTGGACATCTATACGCCGGCGATCGATCGCGGATTGAACGAGCACAAGTACATCGTTCCGGGTCTCGGCGACTTCGGCGATCGTCTCTACGGCACTTTGTAATTAGGATCTGCCCATGCCACTATCACCCACCGACCGCTGGCAGACCGCGCTGACGTCGATCGCGCCCAACTCGATTCTGGTTCGGGGCTACGCCTTGGACGAGATGATGGGCCGACTCTCGTTTGCCGAGGCCGTTTATCTGTTGCTGATGGGAGAGCTGCCCTCGCCCGCCATCGGGCGCATGTTGAACGCGGTCTTGGTCTCGACGATCGACCACGGGGTGACGCCGCCGTCGACGCTCGCGGCACGAAACGTCGCCACCTCAGGCGCACCGCTCAAGGACTGCGTGGCGGCCGGCATCCTTGCGTTCGGTCCGCACCACGGCGGCGACATCGAGACCTGCATGCGGTTCCTGGACGCGGGCCTGAGCCTGGTTCGTGCTGGCCGCCCCCTGCAGGAGGCCGCCAACCAGATCGTGGACGACTGCCTGCGCCTCGACCAGACGCCGCCGGGGTTCGGCCATCGGTTCCATACGCACGATCCCCGCGCCGCCCGGCTGTTTCAGATGGCGCTGGAGCTGGAGCTCGAGGACGAGCACGTGCGAATGATTCGCGCCGTCGAGCGGGCGCTCGACGCAAGACAGGCGCAGCTGGGCCGCGCGCTTCGAGTCAACGTGGACGGCGCGATCGCCGCGATTTCGGCCGACCTGGGCTTCGCCTACGAGCTGGGGAACGCCATCTTCCTCATCTCGCGCCTGCCGGGGCTCATCGCGCACTCCCACGAGGAGCGCCTGCGGCAAGCGCCGATGCGCCAGATCGATCCGAAGGACCACGACTACGACGGCTCGCGCGCCAGGCGGTTGCCCGAGACGCGCAAATGACGGTACACTCGCGAATTCAGGGGCGCTTAGCTCAGTTGGTTAGAGCGCGTGCTTCACACGCACGAGGTCAGAGGTTCGAGTCCTCTAGCGCCCACCAGCCTTCGCCCGTTGTCGAGCGAGCGGGGGCCGCGCCTGGTACCATCTGCTGTGCTCGGAAGTCGACGCGGCCGCCGATTCGTACGAGAAGATGATCGAAGCGCGCGAGCTCTTCGCCGTTGTGTACGCCAATTCTCCATACACAGAAGAACTGCGGGCCAGCCCGCATTGGGCCAGGCTGGCGCGCATGGTGAACTTGCCGGATCCCTCTCCCTGGTGAGTGGTTTCCCCACGACAGGACCTTGGTCCTGGCCTCTCACAGCCAGCAAGGGCCGGCCGAGATAGCGTCGCTATCTCCGGGGAGTCCGCGCGGTCTCTTCGGCGGCCTCTTTGTCCGCAACGCGAGCGCCCCTGAGGGTGTTCACCATGCCGTAGTTCCCCTCGTGGCAGGCGTACTCGTAAAGGGGCCCCTCGGTCTGCATCATCGGAATCTCGGCGCTCCAGGGGCTGGTCCACGTGGCCGGATCGTCGACGGTGAACTGATAAAGGATCGTGTCGGCGCTCACTCGCCTGAAGCGTTCGACCACATGCAACGCGGCGCTCGACCCTTGGAAGGCGGTCTTGTCGTTGAAATTCGTGGTGTCGACGACCAGCGTGTCGCCCTCCCACCGACCGCGCGAGTCCCCCGTCCACCGGCGGATTCGTTCTGAAATATGCGCCCGACCGTCCGTGGGGATGATGCGAGGCGAGGTCGCCAGCTCCCGGAACACCACGACGTAGCCCGGCGTCTGGACAATCTGAAACACGTCGTTGTAGGGCGGCGGCATCATGGGTGGGCCCTCGTGTGTCCACACGATGCATCGCTCCTGCCGCGGACGGTTCTCGTAGCTGTCGAAGCCGCCCGCCGCTCGTCGGTCAGCGGCACGCTGCCGCGCTTCCGCCGTCAGAGGAGGGATCTTGCCATCCGCCGGATCGACAATGAGCGACGTTCTCCTGCTTGACAGCGCTTTCGGCTGAGCCGTGGTGAGCCAGTCGGCATTGTTGTAGTGCGTCGGATCGATCTGACGGATTCGCTTGCGTCGCTCCTCGTCGCTCGCGGCGAAGATCCCACCAGCCAACGGATCGACGCCTTCCTGGGTCAGCAGCTTCGTCAGCTCAGTCGCTTCCTCTTCCGTCAGGAACTCTCTGCCGGCGTACCGTTGTGGTCGTTCGAGCGGCGTGAACGTTTGAGTTGTCCAGATGCCCTGCAGGTCTGGATGGCCGTCGGGTGTCCGAGACGGCGTCCACCTGTCGGCCGCGGCGGTTTGGGCCTGAGAACCCAGGGGGACCGCCGTCAACACCACACCGATGACAAGCAGTAGGCGCTTCATCGGAGGACCTCCCTCAAGACGACCGCTATCGAACATCCAACGGTGGCGATACGTCAGCCAATCGTACAATCGTGCGGAGACGGGCCGATTATACCCGATGGTCGACCCGGTCCTTCTAAAGGACGCGCCACAGAGAATCTACAGGCTTGCCCATCTTGAAGTCGCGGTACCAACGCGCAAACAGATACAGCGGGACCAAACCCGCCACCCACACGAGGTACACCGTCAGGTAACCCGCGCCGTCCCGAAACGCAACCGCGCCGACGATCGCGAACAGCCACAGATGCGCCAGGTAGTAGGCGAGCGGCGCCTGCCCGAAGACACGGAGAAACTGGCCTGCCCTGTTGGCCCAGAACCGGGTGCGTTCGATGCCCGCCAGCAGCAACGCGTTTCCGCCCACCATGAACAGCGTGAATACCAGAGCTGGCGGATACTTGATGAAGTTGAGGAACTCGATCCACGAGCCGTCTCGCGGATCGCGGAGATTGCCGAAGCCACCATCAGCGCGCACGGCCAGAGCGAGGGCCACCGCGCTCAGTCCGATCCACGGCAGGCTGCGAAACGCCGCACGCCGATCGGCGACGATCCACTTGCCGAACACCACGCCGAGCGCCGCCGTTCCACACCACGGAATCACCGGATACTGCGCAAACACGCCGTGGCTCCGTCGCGACAGCAGCAGCACCGTTCGAGTGAAACCGTACGGCGTATCGAAATGCTCGGGCCCTGGAGTCGTGAGCGCCGTCATCAGCAATGCGCCGACGGCCATCAGGGCCCACACTGCGGCGCCGAAGCGAATCAGCGCCGAGCTGATCGCCATCGACGCCCCAAGCGAAAACAGCACGGTCAGCACCCATCGCGGCTCGGTCAGGCCAGGAATCGCGAACTCGGGGCTCGAGGCCGCGTCGGGTGGGCCGCTGAGGATCGCGGTGAGAAACGCCGGCACCTCGACAAGCGTGCTGACCGCGATGAGCAGCAGGCCCCGGACCAGGATGTGCCGCGAGATCCGCCCCGCGCTCCAACCGCCCGCGGCTTTGGAGGAGGCCATCAGGCTCAAGCCCGCACCCATCAGGAAGAAGAACCCGGGCGCGCAGAAGTGCGAAGCAAATCGCGTCAAGAACGCCAGGCCGCTCGAATACCTGGTCCAGGCGCCGGCCCACATCTCTGATGAATGGAAGCGACCGACCATGAGGCTCACATGGTCGAGAGCCATGACGACCATGATGAGGCCGCGCAGTATGTCGATCGACGGCAGCCGATCGCCCGCAGGATGTCCGTTGTGTCCGGCCACGATCACCGCATGCTACACGCGCGACCGCCGGCTGCGACAAGGATTCTTCTCGCGCGGCTCGCTCCTCGCGCCGGAAGCCGCCATCCCCGTATAATCCACGACAAGGACCTGACTCGTGTCACTCGCTTCGAGAGGCACGCCGGGGCAACGGACCAGTTGGCGGCACCAACAGAAGATCATGAGGCTTCCCAACAGAGAGACCTCGGCCTCAGCGGCCGCATCGCGCAGTCGCGCCAGACTCGCATTATGCGCGCCGATGGGTCGCTCAATGTGGTCCGGCTCGGCCACGGCTTCTGGCAATCGCTGAACGTCTACCAGCACCTGCTCACCGTGGCGTGGCCGCGCTTCCTCCTCTACGTCCTCGTCTTCTATCTGGCGGCCAACGTCCTCTTCGCCGGCCTCTATCTTGCCGCCGGCCCCGGAGCCATTCAGGGCGGCGAGGGTGGCGACGCGAGCGCCCGCTGGCGCAACGCCATCTTCTTTTCCGTTCAAACCATCGCCACCATCGGCTACGGCCAGATGACGCCACAGGGGACGACGGCCAATTTCCTTGTCGCGATCGAGGCGCTCACGGGCGTGATGGGCTTCGCGCTCATCACCGGCATCCTGTTCGCGCGCTTCTCCCGTCCCTCAGCGCATGTGTTGCGCAGCACGGTTGCCGTGGTCGCCCCCTACAGGGGGAAGACCGGCCTCATGTTCCGCATTGCGAACGGCCGATCCAGCCAACTCATCGACATCAAGGCCACGGTGACCTATAGCTGGCTGGATCGCTCCGACGAGGGGCGTGCCGTTCGCCGCTTTCAACAACTACCGCTCGAGCGGGACAGAGTCGCCTTGCTGCCCACGCAATGGATCATCGTCCATCCGATCGACGAGAAGAGTCCATTTGCCGGCCGCGGTCAGGAGCAGATCCTCGGCGCCGACCCGGAAGTGTTCGTCGTGCTCTCGGCCACCGACGAGACGTTCTCGCAGACCGTGCACTCCCGGTTCTCCTACGCCGATCACGACATCGTCCACGGCGCCAAGTTCACGGATCCGTTCGGAACCACGGCCGACGGCGTGCTCACGGTCGACCTGTCGAAGCTCAGCGACTTCGACCGAGTGCCCCTGCCTGACGCCCCGGGCTCCTCACACACGTAAGGGAGGACAGACTGTGCCAACGCCTTGACCCCAACGTTGCGCGACATTCCAGACGGGTTAACATTGACGGGTTCACGGCAGTCCGACGCCCACAGGTCGATCCGAGTATCGAGGTCCAGGAGCAGCGCGATGTCAAAGCACGAGGCCGCACGAACGCAACTCGAACAACAGCTCGCCCGTCTCTTGGAGCGGGTCGGACAGATTGAGGGCGACTTGAGGCAGACCCACGACCGCGACTGGCAGGAGCGCGCCATTGAGCTCGAGAACGACGAAGTGTTGAAAGGACTCGACGATATGACGCTTGGCGAAGTCCGCCGCATTCGCGGGGCACTCGGACGGATTGCGAACGGTACCTACGGCGCCTGCTCGACGTGCGGCCGGACCATCAGCCCGGAGCGCCTGGCCGCCATTCCGAGCGCCCTCACCTGCCTGGTCTGCTCTTCCGAGCGACAACAGAGGAACAGCTGAGCCCGCGATACTGAAGATGCTTCTGCGCACCATGAGCACGGGCCGATACTCGCCTCGCACTCAGGCCATTGGCGCCCTTCTTGGACTCTTTGTGTTCGCTGCCGTGCCGGGAGCGTGCGCATCGCCGGAAGAACAGCCGGCGCCGGACGCACGGGCCGAGCTCGGCGATCGCACGGAGCGCGTGTCGAGGATCGAGCGCGAGCTGATCTTGCCCGAAGCGGCACCGGCCCGCGCACGAGTGGTGGGATCAGTACACTGCCTGACCGAGATGCCGGCCTGCCCGTGCTGCGGGAATCAGTGGCAGAAATGTCGCTGGACACGAAGGGTCGGCTCAGGTAGCGTTATCGTGTGAAGACGCTCTATATCTGTGCGGCGCTGGCCGTCGTCGCCCTGCTCGCAACCCCACCGCTTGCCGGGCAGTCCGGCGGAGAACGCCTGGTTCTCTTTGGGGACATCGTCTATTTCTATCCCCCGGGTCAGCCCAAGAACTGCCTCCTGAACAATCAGTTCAAGCGTGGCGAGCCGGTCGGGTTCCGGATGAATGCGATCAATCCGGCATCCGGTAAGCGGGATCGAGCCACCGAGCTCGTCGTTCACCTCTCGTACGGCGGCAGAACGGTTGACGTCCCGATGCGCGACCGGCAGAACGAGAAGCAGCCGGAACGGGAATTCTGGGTGGCCAAGTGGGTCGTTCCCGATGACGCGCCAACCGGCGTCGTTCGCTACACGGTCACCGCGAAAGATCCGCAGGGCCGCGTGGGTGAATTCAAACCGTTCGACGTGCAGGCGTCGCAGCTCACGATCGTGCAATAAGCCGACCGACCTATCCTGCGGTCCATGAGACGTCTGCTCCAATCCGGCGTCTGCCTTGTCCTTGTCGTTGGTTTCGCCGGGGTGTGTTCGGCCTGCTCGCGATCGGAATCCCCTACCCCATCGACGTCCGCGTCTCAGCCCGACGCTTCCGCCGCGCCGGCACGCGAATCCGCGAGCAACACCATCACGACACTCGATCTCACGTACCACAAGCCAGCTGTGGTCGGCGCCTCCGTACAGGCGAGCGCCTCGGGATTGCCGCCTGGGAAAATGGTGGACCTGACGTGGGCGACAGTGGCCGGCGGCTGGGTCATCGAGGACTACTACCATTTCCGCGGCAAGAAGTACTCGGAAACGACGATGGCGCTCGGCCGGTTTTCCATCGACGCGAGCGGGCGCCTCGATGCGCGTTTCGTGATTCCCGAAGATTACGGTGGCGTGCACGACGTCATCGCGCTCGTCGACGGCAAGCCCGTCGCCCAGAACGGCGTCAACGTCACCCAGACATTCGAGATGGCGCCAGCGTCGGGACCCGTTGGCACACCGATCGAGCTGACGGTCAAGGGGCTCGGATGGCGAACGATGGAAAGCACGTGGGTGGTCAATTGGGACAATCACGCGCTCGGGTGGGTGTCGGCCGCGGGCACACGAGGATCGGCTGTCGCGCGGTTTCGCGCCGCCGGTCCCGGCGGCGATCACTTCGTCAAGCTGTACACGGGCTGGCAGGGGCAGAGCTACTTGAATCATGAGCAGTCGCCGGTCGCGGAATTACCGCGGCCTCAGTTCGTGTTCCGGACAACGCCCGGTGGAGACGCACCGGCCGCTTTTGCCGAGCCGTATCAGCCCCAGTCGATCCCGAAGACCGACGTGCAGGCCGCGAGCGCCGAGCTGACGCTGACGCCGAGGCAAGGACCTGTGGGCACGCGCGCCGACCTGCGTGGTGAAGGCTTCGCGGCCGGAATGGAGCTGCGGCTCGTCTGGGAGACGTCGGTCGGCAGCCGCGTGACCGACGAGGGATTCGCGCCTCGAGAGAACGTGATCGGACGAGTCACGGTGGGAAGCGATGGACGAATCGAATGGCCGCTGACGATTCCCGAGGACCTTGGCGGCTTACACGGCGTCGCCTTGCGAAGCGGCGATACCCTCGTCGCGCGCGCGTTCTTCGTCGTCGAAACGAGCATCGTTGGCATCACACCGGCGTCGGGGCCGGCGGGCACGCCCGTCTCGATTCACCTCAAGGGCGTTGGCTGGACCGAGTACGACAATATCTACGTGGCGACCTACGACAACGCGTACATGGGATACGCCTGCGGGTTCAACAGCCAGGGCGACGTCGTGATCAACTTCACGGCGGCTGGCCAGCCCGGTGAGCACCTGATCGACCTGTATCCGGGAATCTACCAGGGTCCGCCGACCGAACAACAGCAGTTGTACCGCCTGCCGCAGTTGACGTACGCCGACGATCATCCAGGCAACAAGATACCGGCGCTTCGCTTCACGTTCGACGTGACGCCTTCGCGCGGACGGCCCGCGGTGACGTCGACCCGCGATTGATGCCTACGCGAGCCTGACGTTCTCGCCTCGGGGACCTTTCGGGCCTTGTCCTCGATCGAAGGTCACCGGCTGTCCCTCCCGAAGCTCATCGAAACGGGTTTCGGCGCACGCGGAGGTGTGGAAGAAGTACTCGTTCCCATCGCTCGCGAGGATGAAGCCGAACCCCTTGTCGCTCACGAGCCGTTTGATTGTACCGTTCATTGCCGCCACTGCAGTCTCCTTTTGGAATGACACGCCTGCTCTACAGCTTGGCGTGTGTGATTATCACGAATGCCAGGTCGCCCGTCACCGGCGAACCTGTTCGGCCTCGACCGAGTGCAGAAGCTCGGCCACCGTGGCCGGCGGCGCGCCGCGCCAGATGAGGAGGAACACCGAGGGCGCCGACAGGCTGATGGCCACGAGCATCATCCAGGTGCTGAGTTTCGGCGCGGCCCCGGCGGCGAGGCTACCCGCCATGACGACCGCCACAAGCACAAACCAGACTGCGATCATTCGTCCGCGTGACATCTTGCCTTCTCCCCTATTTCAATTCGGTCGTCTGGACTTGGCGACGCGACGAGTTTCCTGAACTGACCGCGCTCGAGCGCCCGCCAGCGCGACAGGAACTTATCAGTATGCAACTCGACGACGGCCGTGCCTGGATTGGGTCGGGTGGACAGCTGCCGCTGGTCGGCGGACCTACGTCTCATGTGCGCTCCGATCGGATGCCGAAGTGGGCCCGTCGGCGCGCACCCGTTGAAACGGAGGCACTACTCAAACGCTGGCTGGCTCAGTGCGGTCTGACGAAACTCAATTGTACACCAACGCCTGATTCCGCGTATTTGGGCCAAATATTGGCGGTATACTCGCGACGAAGTCACGTGGGGCTCCGCCCCACACCCCGGCTCGGTCGCTTGCGGGGACCCCTACGCCCCGCGCCGATCCCTCGCAGGCGCGCCGTGCGCGCCTACGTTCCGCGGGAACTCATCTCAGGGCCCTGAAGGTATGCCTGACCCCTCCACGACCAAGTCTTCGAGTCGCACCCAGCTCGTGCGCGAATTGAAAGAGTTGATTGCCGCCATCGATCGCCGGGTTCCGCGGATCGAGCGAGCCGGCGAAGCTTTGATCGCCCGCGAAGCGGCCGCACTCAAGGCCAGGGCGGTCAAGAGGCTCGCTGAGCTCGACAACCGGTAGCCGATACCTCTACAACAGCATCACCACGGAGGTCACCGAGGATCACGGAGGCCACGGCTTTCCGTATGCTGTTCCTCGGCGTCCTTCGCGTCCTCTGCGGTCATTCTGAGAAGCGCCCTCAATCCTCCATCCGCTCGAGGGCCCGAACCCCGGCGCGCATCGACATGATCCAGATCGACAGGCTCACAACGGCTGCGCCGACAAGGCACACGACCATCATCGATTCCTGTACGAGCGAGAGGGGCGTCCGGCGGAGCTGTCGAAACAGGTAGAGCGACGAAGGCCACCCGACGAGCGCGACCATGACGAGGACGTAGAGCACGGCCTGCACCATGAAGGTGACGCCTCCGTACGATCCTGCCGCCTGGCTGGGGTCCGCGCCAAAGCGTGGATAGCGCGCGCCCAGGCCGATCGCGAGCCCGACGAGCGCGAAACACATGAACACGATGGCGAGGGCCGTGATCACCTTCAAGAACGGATCGACGCCGAGAAACTGATTGCCGACAATCGTGAGCACCTCGGTGAGCGCCAGCACCGGCACGAGACCGGTCCAGAACTTCGACCACAGAAAATCGTGCAGCGAGATTGGCGCCGTCCGGATGATCCAGAAGGCCGGCCCTTCCGCCGACACGGCGGGAAACACGAACCGCACGGCAATCGTGGCCATCACGAACCCGGCCATCCCAAGGTTCACGAACGCGTAGAGGTTCTTGAGGAACCCGCTCATGTACGGAATGCGCTCGAGATCGAGCACGCGGAAGTTATACAGGTACACCAGCACAAGGGCGAGCAGCAGCAGAAGCTGCGACCACTGGCTGACGTCCCTGAGGAAGATCTTGAGGTCTTTGATCAGGAGCTGCCGCCGCACGCCGGACAGCGGCAGCGCGCGGGCCACCGCGTCGAGAAGCGTCAGCTTCGTGAACCGCGCCTTGGACGCCTCCTGCGACTTGCTGTACCCGTCGAAGTGCCAACGCTCGCTCGCGGTGGACACCATCACGACCGCCGCCAGCGCCGTCGTCCACAGGGCACCCATGTGCAGCCAGTCGGCGGAGCCGCGAAGGCCGGCAAACAACGCCTCGCCCGCCCAGAACGACGGCAGAAGCGGCGTGACGGGCGACTGCAGCGTCGTGAAGAAATCGGTGACCTCGGGCAGCGACTGCACCGTGAGGAGCTGTTCGGGCCGAATCATCCGCAGCACGATCACGAGAGCGCCGGCAAACAGCAGCCCCATCAGCATGAGAATGTCGCGCGCGCGCCGCGCCGGAAACGTATTCACCAGGAGAAGCGTGACCGCGGTGCCCACCGCCACGGGGATGACCGCGAAGGGCGCGATCGTGAGAACGGCCGTCAGGTAGAACGAGGGGCCGACGCAGCGCGCCCGCGCGACGCCCAACAGCACCGGGACGAGAAAGATCACCACCATCCACGACGCCTGGACGACGGTCCGAAGGAATCGCGCGAGAAACAGCCGCCGCGCCGCCACGGGCGCCGCGAGCAACAGCCGCAGGTCGTCGGCGAGAAAGAACGTCGACAGCGCGGTGACCACGCCGCTGAACGCGAGAAACGACAGGAACGTGAGAAACAGCCACGACAGCCCGAGCCGGAGCAGATAGTCGCCGAGCTCCGCGTAGTCCTCCAGCTGTGCGGTCAGCCAGAACGACCCTGCGAACAGTGCGTAGGCGACGACGAGCGCCACGCCGCCAAACAGCGCGCCTCGAGACAGATCGCCGCGCTCCCGGCGGGCTGCGCGATTACGGGCCGACCACAGGTGCGGAACGAGGAGATACGGGAACGGGGTCGTCATAGGACCTCGTCGATCTCCTGAAGGCCGCTGCCGCCGGTCAGCTTCAAGAACACCTCCGTCAAGTGCGTGTCGCCCCCGCCGGCCAGGCCGCGCAGCTCGTCGACCGTGCCCCTGGCGATGATCTTTCCCTTCAGGATGATGCTGATGCGGTCGCACATTTCCTGCGCGACCTCCAGCGTATGCGTGCTCATCAGGATGGCGACGCCCCGCTGGCTCATCTTGCGAAACACATCCTTGATGAGCCGCGCGCCGCGCGGATCCAGACCCACCATCGGCTCGTCGACGACGATGGACTGCGGGCGGTGAAGGAAAGCGGCGCTCATCACGAGCCGCTGTTTCATGCCGTGCGAGAAGCTCTCGACGAGCTCGTGTTCCCATTTGCCGAGCTCGAACAAGCCGAGCATCTCGCGCACGCGGCCGCCGACACCGTTGCCGTCCATGCCGTACAGCCCCGCGTGAAAACGCAGGAACTCGCCGGCTGTGAGCTTCTCGTAGATGAACGGCCGGTCTGGAATGAAGCCGAGTGAGGATTTCGCCGCCTCCGGATCGGTGGCGACGTCGTGGCCGTTGACGAGGATTCTGCCCGCGGTCGGCTTCAGCAGCCCGGCAATCATGCGGAGCGTCGTCGTCTTGCCGGCGCCGTTCGGGCCCAGAAACCCGTGGATTTCGCCAGAGGCGACATCGAGGCTGACGCCGTCGACGGCCGCGAACGTTCCGTAGTGCTTCACGAGATCGTGAATCGCGATCATCGGCGAACCGCCGGCCGGCGCTCCGACAGGCACGCGCAGCAGGATTCGCGCCTCGGCATGGGAATGGCGAGCGCGCCAAATTCCGTTCTCGGCTCCGTCTTGCCGACGACGACCTGGTCGGTGTTCGGCGCGAGCTCCAGATCGAGCACCTCCATCTTCAGCCGTCCGATGAGGGGGAGAATCGCGGCTTGCTTGTCGAGCCCGCCGCGCGCGAGCCGCAGATGCGTCGCGTCGGCGGGAAATTCGTTCAGTGTCGGATCGACCGGCAGCCACAGTCCCCGCCCGCCCCCTTCGTCCACGTACACTTCCGGCCAGGCGTGGTAGTAGAACGCACCGTGGGCATGCACCAGGCCAACCGCAATGCGCGAAGGAATCCCCAGCGAGCGCGCCATCGCCACGTAGAGCGCCGTATGCTCGTTGCAGTCGCCCACCTGCGTGCGCAGGACTTCGCGTGCCGACGGCAGACCGACCGTCGGCTTCTTGTCGAGCAACGCGTTGACGTGCCGCGTGAGCCGCTCCGCTCGCTCTCGGGTGCCCATCACGCCGCTGACCGCACGCTCGGCTTCGGCGCGAATCTCCGGCGCGTCGCTCTCGATGAAGGGCTCCGGCGCCAGATACTCCGACGCACGCGGATCCGAAGGACCCGCCTGCAGGGCCTGGGCATCGCGGATGTCGATCGTGCCGTCGACGACGGTCTGACCGACGCCGTCGAGATCGGCGCTCGCCAGGAAGCTGGCGAGATCGGGACCGTCCAGGCGGACGCGCAGCCGCCGCACGTCGCGCGGCTCGTCGATGCGCGCCTTCACCGCGGTCATCACCGGCACGACCGCGGCGGCATCGAGCAGATCCATCTGCACGCGGCCCGACACCGCCATCGCCCTGGCGCGGTCCGCCGGCTCACGAACCGTGATGAGGCCCAGCGGACTCTCCTCGCGAATCACTTCGCCGGTGTCGGTCACCCAGGACGTGGTGCGCAGACCGGAAAATTCCATCTCGACCCGGAACGCCGGAATCGGCGCCGCGGCGCTTCGCACGATCTCGCGTCTGCCGACCGTCACGGTCACCGGCGCGTTGCGGAGCGTCGCCGGGTCGAACACCATCCAGTGGTGCTTGGCGCCAGGCACGAGGCCCCCGTTGGCCAAGCGTCTCGACAGGTTCTGCGACAGGGCCGGCGGCTCGGGCAGCTGCCGCTCCTCGGTGTGCGTCCCGGCGGTCGTCGTGACGCTCAGCGTGAGACGGAGCCCGTTCACCTGGCCGCTCACCTCGACCGGGCCGGTGCCAGGGTCCAGCGAGAACTCGAACGAGCGGAGCGCGAAGTCCTTGTCCACGCGCGCCGTCGTGTGGAGGGTCGCCTGACTGATGGCGCCAAGCAGCGACATCTGCAGTCGTCCGTCTTCCTCGAGCTCGAACCCGTCGTCATTCGGAACGGTCTGGCTGACGGTGAAGCCGATCTTCTCGCCGCGGTAATAGACGCCGCGCCACACGGCGGCCGAGCCGTAGCGGGCGAGATCGGTGGCGAGGTTGCCGGAGGACGCCTGAAGATACGACCGGTTGACCAGGGCGGCCATCACGGCAACCCAGACGAGGAGGATGAGCACCGACAGCGGCCGCGTGACCGCCCGCGGCAGGGGTTTGAGGAACATCAGTTCTTATGGTACACGCGCTGCGCTGTCCTATTGAGCGTGTCGAGCCGGGTCGGCCGTTCTCCGAGCGCTCGTGGCTCGTCGTGCGTGGCGAAATGCTGGCTTGACAACGCGAGTGGCTCGCCTATATTGACTAACGCGCCGCGCTGCCGCGAGCCGCGCCGTGCCCCTCTGCTTTCAGAGATGTGGTGCGACCGCAGGTTCTTGAGCGCGCGAGCGCAGACCGCCCTGTCGCTCGGGCCGGGTCGCGGCTGGCCAGGCACACCGCCACCAGCGCCGCGTTTGTGCTCCCTCCAGGCATGTTCGGAGCGAGCCACCCCGCCGGACCGGCAGGGCGCTCTTGTGCGAGCGGCCCGTGCCAAGCTTCTTGCCGGGCAGCGACGGGCGTAGTAACGTGCCGGCTCATGGAGCGGCGCGCATTCCTGACGCTGGGCGCGGCGAGCGCTGTTGGCTGGCTGCACGAGACGCTGAACGCCGAGGCCCGCGCGCAGAGCGAGCTCCCCTTCGGAGAAAGTCGCCTCGGCCTATCAGACGATGGCCGCGACGGCTCGCTGTACGTGCCAAAGGGGTACCGAGCCGGCGTGCCGATGCCCCTCCTCATGATGCTGCACGGCCTTGGAGGGTCGGCGCAAGGCGTCCGCTACACCTTCCCGCTCGCCGACCAGTTCGGCGTCATCGTGATCGCTCCTGAATCCCGCGGTCTGACCTGGGGCCAATCCGCGCCAGGCTTCGACGCCGACGTTCGGTATCTCGGCGCGGCTTACCGGCACGTCACCGGCTTGCTGGATGTGGATCGCGCGCACGTTGCGCTCGGCGGCCACTCCGATGGCGCGGGCTACGCGCTTGGGATGGGCCTCGCGTACGGCGACGTCTTTAATCACCTGATGGTGTTCTCGGCTGGTATGATGACGCCGTTCAGGAAGCAGGGAAAGCCGCGGATCTTCATCGCGCACGGCGTCGACGACAACCAGATGCCCATTGAGAGGACCAGCCGGAAGTTCGTTCCGCGGCTGAAAGCTGAGGGCTATGACGTGACGTATCGCGAGTACGACGGCGGCCACGGAGTGAAGGTGCCGGTCGTTCGCGAGGCGTTCGAGTGGCTTCTCGCGGGAGATGAGCGCCGCGGCAGGCAGGACTGAAGTCCTGCACTACACGGCGGGCGTAGAGCGATCTAGGCGTCTGCGCGGCAGAATGTCGTGCGGGTCTTCAGACCCGCCTAGCCCTTCTTCAGTTGCGCAAGGAGCGCGGCGAGCATCTGGCTGTAACGCTCGTCAGCAGCGGCGTGAATCTTCATGTACTCCGGCTCGGTGATCTGCTGCTTCCGCCATTCGTTGTCGAACATGGTGCGCTTGCCAGACGTCTCAACCGCGTCGAACCCCTGGTTGTCTTCTTTCTTGGCCCGCAAGCCGTCCATCCCGAGGTCTTCCACGAATACCTTCGTGCCAGGGCTCGCCGAGCTCTGCAGGTCGATGTAGACCTCGCGGTACTCTTTCTTGCCAATGCGGGCGTCGAGCAGCTGCGGCGCCGAGTATTTGGCCCCAATCGTCAGGAGCTGGAAGCCGGGGATGTAAAGGACGGCGATGAAGGTGTCGGCGCCCGCGGGATCCTTGGTGGCGATGGTGTCGAGCTTGGCGGCGGTGAGTGCGGCCGCCAACTCCTTGGCCAGGGCCGCCGACTTGGGCTCCTGCGCGTACGCGCCACCAGACCATCCGATCACGCACAGCGCGACCAGCGCTTCTCGAGCCAGTACCTTCATGGGTCCCTCCCCGACAACGGCGTTGCTGGGGCTGTTCTATCACTCCATGGATGGTTATTCAAGGAAGGACTACGAGGAGCTATCAGCCCTGAGTTATCAGCCAAGTCGACAGTTGACAGTTAACAGTCGACAGCATGCGAGTGTCAGCTGCCAACTGTTGACTGTGAACTGGTCGAGATCTGAAAGCTCAGAGCGTGTGAAGAACATCGCAGGTTTGTAGCGTCCGGCTTCAGCCGGACCATGACAGGTCCGCCTAAAGGCGGACACTACAGCGATTTCTTCACAGGCTCTGGGAGCTGAGAGCTACTAGATAAAAAGCGCGTCGTCTTCGTCGGTGTGCGACCGCGACCGGCCAGCCCGAATGTCGCGAATAATCGCCAGGGCGGCCCGAATGCCGGCGATCAGCGCCGCAGCCTCGCGGGCGGGTTTTCCGACGGCGGTTTGGATGGTTTCGAGCGTCTCTTCGAGGCGCTCGACCAGCGTGGCGAACACGCGGTCGACGCGCTCGACCTGCACCGACGCCAGCGAGGCCGCGCGCGACGCGTCACGGCCGATGGAGTTCAGATGGCCGAGTATCGGCTTCACGTCCTGTTCAACGCCATCGACGAAGCGGCCGATCCGCCGCACGAGAGAACCGGCCGCCAGCAGCACCGCCACCTGCATGACGGCCGTCGCCAGCATCGCGACGGCAATCACTCCCAGAAAGACCGTCGCCCAGTCGCTCACGCCTTCTCCCGCCGCGCCTGCTGGTAGACTTCCTTGCCTCGCTCGACGGCCTGGGCGAGCGTTTCGCGGCCTTCCTTCACCACCTCGCGGCCCTTCTCGACGGCCTCGGCCGCACGGTCGCGCCCTTCACGCGCCTTCTGGCCGAGGTACTTCCGCGTCTCGTCGCCCGACGCCGGCGCGTACAACAGCGCCAAAGCCGCTCCGCTCACCGCGCCGATGATGAACGCCAGCAGCACGCTCCCGGCTCCCGATCCTTCGTCTCTCGCCATCGTGTCCTCGTCTTTCAGCTTTTCGGCTTCTCGGGCATCCGCCATCAGCGCTTCCGAGTCCCGAGCCCCTAGCCCCTAGCCCCTAGCCTCTAGCCTCTAGCCTCTAAAAAATACTGACTTTCACATTCAAATATCGCTTCGGGTTCTTCGTAATCTCGGCCAGCAGCGCCGACGCGTCCGTGAGGACCTTGTTCATGTTGTCATACAACTGCCGATCTTTCAGCAACTGTCCGGCCGTGCCTTCGCCGTTGTCCAACCGGGTCAGCACCTGATCCAGCCGTTCGCTGAGCGAGTTGAGACGGTTGTAGAGGGCCGGATCGTTGAGCAGCTTGCCGGCCGTGCCCTCGCCCTCGTTGAGCCTCGCCACCACCTGGTCGATGTTGCTCGTCGTCGACGACAGCGAGTTGGCAAAGGCGTCGTCTTTGAGCAGTTTGCCCAAGCTGCCCTCGCCAGCATTCAACTGGCGCGTGAGCGACTCGATGTTCTTCAGCGAGGTCTCGAGCGCGTTGGCGCCCGCCGGATCGTTCAGCAGCTTGCCGAGAGTGCCGCGGCCGCTCTTGAGGCCTTCGGTCAGGTCCCCGGCCGACGTCACGAACCGATGCAACTCGACGTAGAGCTGTTCGTCGGTGATCAGCTTGCCGACCGTGCCGCGGCCTCCTCGCACGTCTTGAATCAGGCTGGTCAGCTCTTGAATGCCCTGCCCTGCCTGGTCGGTGATGTCCGACAACTGCGCCGCCGTGCGCCCCTGCGGCACGTAGCCCCCTTCGGGAATCGGCGTACCGCTCGTCGATGGCGTGATGTCGACCGCCGCCTCGCCGAGGAGCGACACCGAGCCCAGCCGCGCGACCGAACGCGTGGTGATGCGGTCGCGCCAGCGGGTGTTCACCTCGAACGTCACCTCGGCCAGCTCGTCAACGGGCAGCACGCTGCTCACCGTTCCCACCTCGACGCCGGCCAGGCGCACGGGCGACCCCGACTTGAGCCCCGGAACCGTTGCGAAACGGGTCTTGAGGGAGTAGCGCTGCCAGAAGAAACCCTGGCCGCCGGTCACCATGAAGATCGTCGTCGCCGCAATCACGACGGCGACGATGGTCAACACCCCGAGCTTCAGCTCGGACCAGGCGAGTGATCGTGTTCTTGGCATAACTGGCGCCTCACTTCAGAGTCAACAGTTCACAGTCAACAGTCAACAGTTCACAGTTGGCAGTCTGTCAGCTGTCGACTGTGGACTGTCGACTTTCAGGTTAAGAACTGCCGGAGATACGGATCGGTCGAACTTCGCAACTCCTCGGCGTTCCCTTCGAAGCAGATCAGACCGTCTTTGAGCATGATGAACTCGGCCTCGTCGGCTTTTTCCGGCGTCGCCGGCAGAATCCGCACCGCGCCGCCGGAGTCGCGAACGGCCATGTGCGTCGCGATGTAGAACGCATCGCGCAGCTGGTGCGTGACGACAATCGAGCTCACGCCCTCCAGATCCCGCAGCTTGATGATCTCGTCGTCGACCGTGGTCGCGGTGATGGGATCGAGCCCGGTCGTCGCCTCATCGTACAGGAGAATCCTCGGCTTGAACGCCATCGCGCGCGCGATCGCCACCCGCCGCCGCTGGCCGCCGGACAGCTCGGACGGCATCTTGTCGATGTGCTCGCTCAACCCGATGAAGCCGAGCACTTCCTCGACGCGGCGATCCACGTCCTCGATCGGCATGTCGGTCTCCTCGTACAACTTGTAGCCCACGTTCTCACGGACGGTCAGCGAGTCGAACAGCGCGCCTTCCTGGAAGATCATGCCCAGATCCGCGCGAACCGGCATCAGCTCCCGTTCGCTGAGCTGGTCGACACGCGCGCCATTGACCCAGACGACGCCGCCGTCGGCCCTCAACAGACCGAGGATGATCTTGAGGGTAATCGATTTGCCGGCACCGCTGGCGCCAAGAATGATCTTGGTATGGCCCTTGATCAGCGTGAAGCTGACGTCCTTCAGGACGACTTTATCGTCGAAGGCCAGCTGCACGCGATCGAACACCACGACCGGCGCGCCGGGCTCGCTGAGAATTGACGCTGCCGTGGCTGAAGCCGTCTCGTCCATCAGTAGAGCAGCGTCACGAGCACTTGAGTGATGAAGAAGTCCATCGCGATGATCGACACCGACCCGGCGACCACGGCGATCGTCGTGGCTCTGCCGACGCCCTGCGTCCCCCCTTTCGTCCGAAGACCGACGTGGCACGCAATCGTCACGATCATGAAGCCGAACACGAACGGCTTGATAAGCCCTTGTTGGACGTCCTGAATGAACAGCACGTCGGTGACCGACGACCAGTACTGGCCGCTCGCCACCTGCAGCTGGAACCGCGACACGATCCACCCGCCGACGATACCGACGAAGTCGGAGACGATGGTGAGGATGGGTGCCATCACGAGCCCGGCCAGCACCCGCGGAACGACGAGCTTGCGGATCGGGTCGGTGCCAAGCGCTCGCAGGGCGCTGACCTGGTCGGTGACGACCATCGACCCGAGCTCCGCCGCGATGCCAGAGCCGATGCGCCCGGTCAGCATCAGCGCGGTCAGCACCGGGCCGAGCTCGGTGACGATCGACGCGCTCACCAGCCGGCCCACGACGGGGCGGGCGCCGAACTGATCGAGCGTGATGCCGGTCTGCGACGCCAGCGCCGCGCCGGTGAAGAATCCCGTGAGCAGCACGACCGTCAGCGAGCCGATGCCGATCTGATCGAACTGCTCGACGATGTCGTGCCGGTAGATCGGCGGCGTGACGACGCCACGCATCGTCGCGCCGATCAGGCGCATGTACTCCTGTACCTCGAGCGCGGCCTTCTTCAGCCAGTTCACGATGAAGGCCAGCACGCCTTTCCTAGGCCCTCCGCGCCGGCCACGGTAAACCGACTTCAGGCGTGCGCAGGCGCTTGATCTCGTCGCGAAGCGACGCGGCCTTTTCGAAGTCGAGATTGGCGGCGGCGGCCTTCATGCCAGCCTGGAGCTCGAGCACGTAGGCGTCCAGTTCGGCCTGCGTGCGGAAGAACCTCTCGCCGCCTTCACGCGCGACCGAGGGCGCCGAATAGTCGCGCTCGTAAACGCTCGACATCACCTCGTCGATCGCTTTCACGATGGACTGGGGCGTGATGCCGTGGTCCTTGTTATACACCTGCTGCAGGACGCGCCGGCGGTCGGTCTCGGCGATGGCGTGCCGCATCGAATCGGTCATCGTATCAGCGTACATGATGACAGCCCCGTTGACATTGCGCGCCGCCCGCCCGGACGTCTGGATGAGGGAACCGGCCGACCGGAGGAATCCTTCCTTGTCGGCGTCCAGAATCGCGACGAGCGAGACTTCGGGCAGATCCAGCCCCTCGCGCAGCAGGTTGATGCCGACCAGCACGTCAAACTGTCCCAGCCGGAGATCGCGCAGGATCTCGATGCGCTCGAGCGTCTCGATGTCTGAATGCAGGTACCGCACCTTGACGCCGAGCTCCTGGTAATAGCCGGTCAAGTCCTCGGCCATGCGTTTGGTCAGCGTCGTGACCAGCACGCGCTCTCGGCGCGCGACGCGCGCGCGGATCTCCTGCAGCAGATCGTCGACCTGGCCCTTGACGGGCCGGACGGCGATCGGCGGATCGGTGAGGCCGGTCGGCCGGATGATCTGCTCGACGACCACGCCCTGCGACTTCGAGAGCTCGTACGGCCCGGGGGTGGCCGACACGAACACGACCTGCCCGATGCGGGCCTCCCATTCCTCGAAGTTGAGTGGCCGGTTGTCGAGCGCCGACGGCAGGCGGAAGCCGTACGCCACCAGCACCTCCTTGCGCGAGCGATCGCCGTGGTACATCCCGCGCACCTGCGGCACCGTCTGGTGGCTCTCGTCGACGATGAGGAGCGAGTCATTCGGCAGGTAGTCGAGGAGCGTCGGCGGCGGCTCGCCCGGCTGCCGGCCCGTGAGGTGCCGCGCGTAGTTCTCGATGCCGTGGCAGTAGCCGATCTCGCGGATCATCTCGAGATCGAACATCGTCCGCTGGTGCAGGCGCTGCGCCTCGAGGAGCTTGCCCTCCGACTCGAGCTTCGATCGATGCGAGCCCAGTTCTTCCTTGATCGCTTCGACGGCGCTCTTGGTCCGCTCGCGGGGCGCCACGAAATGTGTTTTTGGGTAGACCGCCACCTTGTCGTGGCGGCGAATCGTCTTGCCCGTGAGGGCGTCGAACGACACCAACTGGTCCACTTCGTCGCCGAAGAGCTCGATGCGCAGCCCCTGCTCCTCGTACGACGGATACACCTCGATGATGTCGCCGCGCACCCGGAAGGTGCCGCGCCCGAAATCCTGGTCGTTGCGTTCGTACTGAATCTCGACGAGCTTCCGCAGTATCTGTTCGCGGCCGATCCGCTGCCCGCGCTCGAGCGGCAGCAGCATCCCGTAGTACGCCTCGGGCGAGCCGAGGCCGTAGATGCACGACACGCTGGCCACGATGATGACGTCCCGCCGCTCGAACAACGACCGCGTGGCCGAGAGCCGCATCCGGTCGATCTCCTCGTTGATCGTGGCTTCCTTCTCGATGTACGAGTCGGTTGCCGGCACGTAGGCCTCGGGCTGGTAGTAGTCGTAGTAGCTGACGAAATATTCGACCGCGTTTTCAGGAAAAAAGCGCCGGAACTCCTGGCAGAGCTGCGCGGCCAGCGTCTTGTTGTGCACCATCACCAGCGTCGGGCGGTTCACGCGCGCGATGGTCTGGGCCATGGTGAAGGTTTTTCCCGAGCCGGTGACGCCGAGCAGCACCTGATGGCGGTCGCCGCGCTCCAGGCCCTCGGTGAGCTCGTCAATCGCGCGCGCCTGGTCACCGGCGAGCGCGAAGTCGGACACGAGCGTGAAGCGGTCGTAGAGCGAAGGCATGGGAATCTGCCATCGTACTAGAGGCTAGGGGCTAGGGCTAGGGGCTAGGGAGCATTGAGCAGTGTTCGGTGCGACGCACGACTGAATGAATCTCCGCGAAGAGATCCACGGGCTAAGGTCAATGCCTTTCGGAAATTCGCTGAGCTAAGAATTCTCTTGTACATTTCGCGAGAAAT
>MEKT01000016.1:77796-106770 GCA_001767435.1 Acidobacteria bacterium RIFCSPLOWO2_02_FULL_65_29
CCCCTTGCCGCACGATGACATCGGCGGTGTAGCCGGACATGTAGAGCACCTTCATCCCCGGGCGAGTCCGATCGAACTGCTCCGCCAGATTCCGCCCGCCCATCCCGGGCATCACCACATCGGTGACTGTGAGGTGCACCGGTTCTTCGTAGCGCTCCAGCACGAGCAACGCGTCGGCGCCGCTGGCGGCGGTGAGCACCGTGTAGCCAGCCGATTCGAGCATCCGCTGTGCGAGACGGAGAAGTCCTCCCACATCCTCCACGATCAGGATGGTCTCAGTGCCGCGCGTCGACGCAACAGTCGAACTGCGGCCCGTACTGTCCGCCACCTCGCCAACCTGTGGCAGGCAAATCTTGAAGCTGGTCCCCTTGCCGACCTCGCTATACACCCAGATCAATCCGTCGCTCTGCTTGACGATGCTGTACACCGTCGACAACCCGAGCCCGGTTCCTTTGCCTGGACCCTTCGTGGTGAAAAACGGCTCGAAGATTTGCCCGCGTGTGAGCTCGTCCATCCCCACGCCGGTGTCGCTCATCGCCAGCATCACGTGAGGCCCAGGCTTCACGGGAACTCCATGCTGGCGGGCGTACTGCTCGTCGATCTCGACGTTTCGCGTCTCGATGGTCAGCTTGCCGCCTTGCGGCATGGCGTCTCGAGCATTCAGGGCCAGGTTGGCGATCACCTGCTCCATCTGCCCGGGGTCTCCCTTGACATTGCCGAGGCCCAGTGCCGGCACGACCACCAGGTCGATGTCCTCGCCGATCAAACGCCGGAGCATGCTCTCGATCTCTGCGACGACCGTGTTGAGGTTCAGCACCTGGGGTTGCAGTATCTGCTTGCGACTGAAGGCCAGCAGCTGACGGGTCAGCGCGGCGGCCCTCTCCCCGGCGCGGCGAATCTCCTGCAGATCCTCGCGGAGCGGATCGCCACCTTGCAACTGCATCAGCGCGAGCTCGGCCGTCCCGTTGATGACGGTGAGCAGATTGTTGAAGTCGTGGGCGATGCCGCCGGCGAGCTGGCCCACGCTCTCCATCTTCTGGGCCTGCCGGAACTGGGCCTCCAACCGCTTGCGCTCGGTGATGTCATGCACCGCGCCGACCAGGTGGGTGCAGTTCCCGGCGTCGTCGACGACCGGTACGATGCTCACTTCACCGGTCAGCCTTCCCTTCGGATAATCTGATGTCTCCTCCCATCGCTCGACCCGTTTCTCTCGGATCGCCTCTCCGTATTTCTCCAACACCAGGGTCAACGACGGCTCAGGAACAAGCTCATCCACCCGCTTGCCAACGACTTGGGCGTACTCGAGCCCAGTCGTCGAGACAAAGGCCGCGTTGACGGAAATGAATCGGTATCGTCCATTCCTTTCCACCTCTATATAGAAAATGCTATCGGCGACGGTCGCGTAGAATCCTCCGCCTCCTGAATAGCGCGCTGCACGGCGGGCACCAAACGCTCCAGACGCGCTTTGAGCAGGTCGTCGGTTGCACCGACGTGCAGGTACTTGACCGCCTCGTCCTCGCCCATGGTGCCGGAAACCACGATCACCGGCGTCTCCGGTCGCTTCTCGCGCGCCAGCATCACCGCGGCAATCCCGTCGTAGCCCGGCACGTTGTAGTCGCTCAGGATGATGTCGAACGAATCCCCGGACGAATCCCCTGAGAGCGCCGCTTCGAAGCTCTCCTTGCTGTTCACCAGGACGATGTCGGTGGAAACGCCCGCGGTCTTCAGCTTGTCGTGAAGCATCTCGGCATCCCGGGGGCTGTCCTCCAGATGGAGCACTCGGAGTGGACGTGTCACGTCTGGTCCTCTGTTTTCTTCTGACGTGCGCTCAGGAACGGCCGGGCACGCCGCGAGGCACGCTCCCCGGCGGCGGCTCGTTGATGACGGCCCAGAACCCGCCCACTTGCTTCACGGCCTCGACGAAATCGTGAAACTGTACCGGCTTGACCACGAACGCATTGACGCCGAGCTGATAGCTGTTGAAGAGATCCTGTTCTTCGCGAGAGGAGGTCATCACCACGACGGGAATCATCCTGAGCGCGGGATCGCCCTTCATCCGGCGCAGCACCTCCATCCCGTCCACCTTGGGCATCTTCAAGTCCAGCAGCAGCAGGGCCGGCTGACCGTTGGGCCGGCCGGCGAACTGGCCGCGCCGGTACAAGGAGTCGAGCGCGCCGGCGCCGTCTCGAACGTGGAAGACTTCGTTGGCCAGGGCCCGGTGCAGCCGCTGGAAGACGTCGAAGAGCTTGTGCGCATACTGCTCTGGCATCGGGGTTCGGGGATCGGGGCTCGGGACTCAGGGGAGGCTCAGGGATTGTGGATGGTGGTCCTCGACCAGACGCCGCTGGCCGAGGGAGCAAAACCGTTGCTGCCGACGTAGGCTGCGCAGGCATACTTTGATCCTGATTACAATGTAGTTACAATGGCGTGGTGCAGGATCTGCAGTTCGAATGGGACGAGCGGAAGAACATCCGTAACCGGCGCAGGCATGGGGTCTCATTCGAGGAAGCGGAAACGGTGTTTCTCGACGATCAGGCGTTGTTGCTGGATGATCCGGACCACTCAAGCCGAGAGGATCGGTTCCTCCTGCTTGGGTTGAGCGCGGCCGTTCGAATGTTGGTGGTCTGCCATTGCTACCGCGCCTCGGGCAACGTTATTCGACTGATCTCGGCTCGAAAGGCGACCGCGATCGAACGCAAAGGGTACCTCGAGAGGTGGAAACGATGAGGAAGGAATACGATTTCTCGAAGGCCAAGCGCAATCCGTACGCGAAACGGCTTAAGCGTCAGGTCACAATCCGGCTCGATCACGGCACGATCGCCTACTTCAAGGCCCTCTCGGAGGAGATAGGCATTCGGTATCAGACGCTGATCAACCTGTATCTCAGAGACTGTGCAGCCAATCAAAAGAAGCTTGCGGTCGCGTGGCGAGCGACCCGGGCAAAAGGCGCAGCCCAACAGGCGCTTTACCAGACGGCCGCGCAAACTGAGAAGCGGGGGGTGTGAACGCCGGCCCTTAGAGGGCAGAACGTAGGACGCGAGATAATCTACACCAGCAGAACTGGGACCCTTCTGTAGCGGTATGACACTGTCACCCGGCACAACGCTCGCAGGTTATGAAGTCCTCGCGGCCGTCGGCATCGGTGGAAGTGCAAGAGTGTTGACCGTGAGCCCATGCCGCTCGTAAGCGGTGCGCGTCTCGGCCCTTATGAAATCGTCGGCGCGCTTGGCGCTGGCGGCATGGGCGAAGTCTATCGCGCCCGCGACACACGGCTTGATCGCACCGTCGCGCTCAAAGTGCTCCAGCCTCAGGTCGCCTCGGACCCGCAGTTTCGTGAGCGATTCGACCGAGAAGCCAGGGTCGTCTCCAGTCTCGAGCATCCCAATATCTGTGCGCTGTACGACGTTGGACGCGAGAACGGCGTCGACTTCCTGGTCATGCAGTTTCTAGATGGCCAAACGCTCGCCGAGCGATTGACGTCTGGGCCGTTGCCGCTTGACCAGGCGCTGGACTGTGCGGTGGATGTCTGCAGCGCACTCGCCGCCGCCCACCGCAGAGGCATCGTCCATCGGGATCTCAAGCCCGGGAACGTCATGCTGACCAAGGGCGGCGCGAAGCTCCTCGATTTTGGGCTGGCCAAGACGACGATGCCCGTTGTCGCCAACGTGTCGGCCGGACCGACGTGGGCAGGGCCTCTGACGGCACACGGCACCATTCTTGGGACCTTGCAGTACATGGCGCCCGAACAGCTCGAGGGGAAGGAGGCCGATCCGCGGACAGACATTTTCGCCTTCGGTGTGGTGCTCTACGAAATGCTGACGGGGCGCAAAGCCTTTGAAGGCAGCAGTCAGGCCAGCCTGATCACGGCCATCATGTCGGCGCAGCCAATGCCGATAGCCGCCTGCCAACCGCTGGCACCGCCGGCGATCGATCACATCGTCCGGATCTGTCTGGCCAAGGATCCCGACGCTCGTTTTCAGTCGGCCCACGACATGCTCGTGGATCTGAAATGGATTGTCGAAGGTGGGTCACTGACCGCCGGATCGGGGCTGGCAGTCGGTACGCCGCGCCGGGCGCGCGCGCGACTCGGTGCGGCCGCGGGGATCGCCGCGGCAGCGGTCGTGGCGAGTCTCGGGACGTGGTGGCTGATTCGACCGCAAAGCGCGCCGGCACCGGTGGTTGTGCGCGCAACCGTCGTGCTACCGGCAACCGCTGCGGTTCAGGCAGGCCGCTTTACCGCCGCGAACGTCGCGATCTCTCCCGATGGCACGCGCATCGTCTATGCCGGAGCGGCCGGCGATGGCTCGCAACTCTACCTGCGGTCCCTCGACGGGCAGGAGGTCGCGCCGATTGCTGGGACGGAGGACGCCCTCAATCCATTCTTCTCGCCAGATGGACAGTGGGTCGCGTTCTTTGCAGACGGAAAGCTCAAGAAGGTCCCCGTTGTCGGCGGGGCGGCGCAGACGTTGTGTGACGCCGAGTTCGTTTTTGGCGGCGCGTGGAGCGCTGACGGGACGATCGTCTTCGGTGGCAGCCTTCAAGGAGGTTTGTTGCGTGTCTCGTCGAACGGAGGACAGCCAGAAGCGTTCACGAAGCTCGACAAGGGAGACGGTTCCCATCGCTGGCCTGCGCTGATGCCCGGCAGCCGCGACGTGCTGTTTGCGGTCGGGGCAGGTTTCAATTGGGACGATGCGCGCATCGCCGTTCAGTCCCTGGATTCGACCGAGCACCGGATCCTCCCGGATGTCGGTACCAGTCCCCGGTATGTACCCACGGGACACCTCATCTTCGCTCGCGCAGGTTCGTTGTTCGCCGCGCCTTTCGACCTGGCCCGCCGCGCCACGACAGGTCCCGCAGTACTCCTCTTCCAAGACCTGAGCACGACTGCGTTGGGCGGCAACGCTCAGTACGCGTTGTCGACCGCAGGCACGCTTGTCTACGTCCCTGGCGGCGGGGAGGATGTGCGTCGATCCTTGGTCTGGGTCGACAGGAAAGGCATCGCCGATGCGTTGTCCGGTACCCTGCGCGGCTTCGAGATCCCGCGCCTCTCCCCCGACGGTGAACGGGTCGCCGTGACCATCAGGGAGGGGGATGCCGATGTCTGGATCGTCGAGCTCAGGCGCGGAATGTTGACCCGAATCACCTCGGAAGCTGGCGAGGATCATTCGGTCGCGTGGACACCCGACAGCACGCGAGTGACGTACAGCTCGACGCGCGGCGAGGGCCGGTCAAGCGTCATGCTGAAAGCGGCGGATGGCAGCGGTGGGCAGGAACAGCTGTTTGTCGCGGACCAGCACACCCATCTCGGCGGATGGACGGGCGACGGCCGCAATCTGTTGACGGACGGGGGCAATGTGTCGACCAGGGGCGGCCTCTACTCGCTGAGCATCGGTGACAGAAGTGCGCCGCGGGTCTACCTGCAGACGCCGTTCAATGAGCACGACCCAATGCCCTCGCCCGACGGGCGCTGGGTCGCCTACATTTCGGACGAGTCGGGACGGGAGGAGGTGTACGTGCAGGCGTTCCCAGTGCCGGGCGCGCGCACGCGGATTTCCTCCGACGGGGGCAGCGAGCCGATGTGGGCGCGAAACGGACGCGAGATCTTCTATCGGAACGGCGACAAGATGATGGTGGTGGCCGTCGAAGCGGGCTCGACCTTCAGGGCTGGACTGCCGCGGGTCCTCTTCGAAGGGCAGTACGCTCGCGTCGTGTGGGGCCAAACCAACTACGATGTCAGCCTGGACGGGCAGCGGTTTCTCATGATCAAGACTGAAGCGCAGCCGCCCTCGACCGAACTGCGCCTCATCGTCAATTGGTTTGCGGAGCTGCTTCGCCCTAGTCCCTAGTCCCTAGTCCCTAGTCCCTACGGAACGGCGCAAAATACCCCTTACGCGATCGGATCTTGAGATCTTTCGCGCCCGGACGCGTCACCCTGATTTCCACCTTGCGCCAGCGGCCGTCGGCGACGGCGTTGGCCGACACATAGCCCAGCGTGTACTGCGCGTGGATTTCGGAGGCGATCTGCCGGTAGATCTTGTCAAGCTCCTCGAGCGACAGCGGGAAATACGCCTGCCCACCAGTCGCCCCTGCAATTTGATCGAGCACCAGGCGCTGCTGGCCACGGCCCGCTGCCGACCGCCGGTCGATCGCGCCGATGGCGTAGACCGTCACGTCGGAGGCTTTCAACAGATCGAGGAGCTCGCCGAAGCGCAGCGCGCTGCGCGTGTCGCCGCCGTCGCTGTAGAGCACCATGACCTTGCGGCCGTCCTGGCCGGCGGCGCCGTCCAGATAGACGCCTATCGCGTCGTACAGGGCGGTGTAGGCGCCCAGCTTCTGCGACCGGATGCGCTCGACGAGCCGGGCGAAGTCGCTCTGCCCGTAGCGCGTCACCCGCACCTGCATGTCGAAATCCACCAGCGTGATGTCTAACGCGCTCGTCAGCGTGTTGAGGAACTTGATCGACGCAGTCCGGGCGAAGCCGATGTCGTCGGTCATGCTCCCGCTGACGTCGAGCAGGACACCCAGATGGAGCTCCGGCGCGGAATCGTCCGCCGAGACGCCGCCGGACGCGAAATAGCCGATGATCTGCTCTTCGCCGTCTTCGACGATGCGGAAATCAGGGGCGGTGAGATCGGTGACGAGACTGCCCTTCCGATCGGTCACCGTCACGCCCGTCTGGACGAGGTCGACGCGCCCACGAAAGACCGGCGCCTGGGCGGCAAGGCCGGCGGCGCCCGCCACGCACGCAAGCACAACTCCGAGCGCCGCCGCGCGCGTCTGTCCCGTCATCGCGCAGCACTCTACACCGCGGCGCACCTTTGCACAACGAAGCCCAGCAGCCCGTGGCAATAGTCTGGCTGCAGTCGACGCCAGACTTTCACCACGGGCTGCTAAGCTGGGCCGGCGGTATAATCAGGAGTTGGACCGCTGGACGGCGCGTCACGAGAGCGTGTTGTCGCTCGAGCGCTGCACGAGCGGTCCCAAGGCGCGCACGGCGCGCCTGCGAGGGAGCGGCGCGGGGCAAAAGGGCCCCCGCAAGCGACCGAGCCGGGGTGTGGGGCGGAGCCCCACGTAAGCGTGATGCGGTGCCTTGCCGTCTGCCAAGACGAGCTGGTCATCAGGATGCTCGAAGAAATCCTGTTGCCCAACTTCGACGTCGAATTCATCGTCGAAAACCGGCCTGCCGCGCGACGCCTGCACGAGGCGGGCGTCCGCGTCATCGCGGGCGACCCGCGCCGGACGGACACATTCGTCAAAGCCGACCTCGGCCCCAGCACCTGCGTCATTGTCGAAGACAACGGCCGTCGCAGCCCACGCAAGATTCTCGAGGCCGTTCGTGACGCGGGCGGCACGCTCATCTACGTACTGGGCGTGAGCGCCGTCGCGACCGCGCGACGGCAGGAAGAGTTCCACGAAGATTTCCCCGATGTCTCGTATCTCTCGATGTCGGAGCTTCTCGGCAGCCCGCTGGTCACCGAGTTCGCCCGCTCGCTGACCCGAGCGCGCGTCCAGCAGTACCAGCGGTATCTCGCGGACGCCGACCGGCTGCTCATCCTGCTCCACAACGACCCGGATCCCGACGCCATGGCCAGCGGCCTGGCGCTCCGCAACGTGCTGCACCGCACGAAGACCACGGCCATCATCGGCGCGATTCAAGGGGTGACGCGGCCCGAGAATCTCCGGATGGTGAACCTGCTCGACATTCAGGTCGAAGAGGTCACGCCGGACACGATCAAGGAGTACGACCGCCTCGCCCTGGTCGACGTCCAGCCCCACTATTTCGGCGGCCTCATCGACCACGCGGACCTGGTGATCGATCACCACCCCGAGCAGAGCGGCTATACGACCGTGTTCAAGGACGTGCGCGCCGACTACGGTTCGACGTCGACGATTCTCACCGAGCACCTGCGCGCCGTCGACGTGAACATCTCCGAGCGCACGGCCACCGCCATGCTCTACGCCATCAAGTCGGACACGCTGTTCTTCAACCGCCAGGCGAACCGGGTCGACATCGAGGCGTTTTCCTACCTGTACCCGCTCGCCGACGCCGCGCTCATCAGAAAGATGGAAGGCGCCGAAATCACCCTGGAGCGGCTCGAGTACGTGGAGAAGGCGTACCGGAACGGGACGATGGTCGATCAGGTGTTCTGCGGATTCCTGGGGTCGGTCCCGCGCGAAGATCTGATTCCCTACGTGGCCGACTTCTTCCTTCAGCTCGAGGACGTGAAGTGGACGCTCATCGCCGGCGTCGTCGACGACACGTTTGTGGCGTCGGTGCGGAACCTGGGTTATTCGAAGAACGCGGGCGAATTCGCCCGTCGATTCTTCGCCGATATCGGAAGCGCCGGCGGGCACCGCGCCATGGCCAAGGCCGTGGTGCCAATGCGCGCGTTTCGTGAGAAATTCGGAGACTTGAAGCCGTCAGAGATTGCGCCGCGCCTCCACGAGCTCGTCGAGCAGTTCCGGCACGACACACCGAAGGAAGTGAGAAGCCAGAAGTTAGAAGCGAGAAGTGAAGACGAAGAAGTCAAGGCCCGTTAGGTCCTCGTTCAGTCCTTCTAACTTCTAACTTCTAACTTCTAGCTTCCAGCCAGCCCTTGATCCAGGTCCGCAATCAGATCTGCGGCATCTTCGAGACCAACGGACAACCTGAGCATGCCGCGCGTGATGCCCGCCTGGCGCAGCTGATCGTCGGTGTGCCCCCACTGTGACGTCAGCACCGGCATGCTGATGAGGCTTTCGACACCGCCAAGACTCGCCGCCCGCTTGATGACCTTCAGCCGGTCGAACACCCGCTCGGCGCGCTCGTACTGGCCGTCGAGGTCGAAGCAGACGATCCCGCCAAAACCGAACATCTGCAGTCTCGCGACGGCGTGATCAGGATGCGAGGCCAGCCCTGGGTAATACACGCGGGTGACGCGCCGGTCGGCCTCGAGGTACTCGGCGACGGCCTGCGCGTTTGCGTTGTGCCGCGCGATGCGCAGCGGCAGCGTCTTGACGCCCCGGCCGAGTGCGTAGCCCGGCATCGGATCCATCACGGTGCCCACCATCCGCCGGACTTTCTCAATGGGATCGACCAGCGCCGCCGGCCCGGTCACGACCCCTCCCGTAACATCGCTGTGACCGTTCAAATATTTCGTCGCGCTCTGCATGGCCAGATCGACGCCCAAGGCCAGCGGTTGTTGATTGATGGGGCTGGCAAACGTGTTGTCGATGACCGAGAGCACGCCGCGGGCCCTGCACGCCTGGGCGATTGCCTGGACGTCCACGCACCTGGTGGTGGGGTTGATGGGCGACTCGAACCAGACGATCTTTGTTCGTTCCCCGATGATTCGCTCGGGCGTGCCAAGCTCGGCGATCGAGACGAACCGGGAGCTGATGCCGAACTTGACCAACAGATCGTGCAAGAGGTGGAGCGTCCCTCCGTAGATCGCCGCGCTACAGACAATCTCGTCGCCGGCCTTCGCGTGCGCCATCAGGATCGTCGTGGTGGCACCCTGACCCGACGAGAACAGCAGCGCCTTCTCCGCACGGTCGAGCACCGCCAGCTTGCGCTCGACGCTGACGATGGTCGGATTGCCATAGCGCGAGTACAAGTATTTCGAGGAGCGCCCTTCGTTGTAGGCGACAAGCTCCTTCGCGTTCTCGAAGACGAACGTCGAGGTCTCGTAGATGGGCGTGGTGAGCGGCACGGCGTCGCCCATGCCGCTTTCGCCCGCGTGAATCAGTTCGGTGGCTGGACCCCTCATGGTGCTCCCCAGACATTTCAGCGTTCAGAGTTCAGAGTTCAGATTGACGACTTTGCGACCTGCGACTAACGACTAGCGACTGACGACCAACGACTAGATTCCCATGCGTTCCCCGCTCGCCCCGACGACCGGCTCGATGAACTGGTGGTACGCATCCTCGTAGCCGCGCGCCATCAGCTCGGCGAGCATCTGTCGGCGGTCGGACCGATCGTCGAAGCCTCCAGAAAAGTCGAGCGGTCCGGTCGGATTGTGCACCGGGCGGACGGTGAAGATCCGGGGCCCCGCCGGCGGCCCCATTCGCGCGACGTCGTTCACGATGGCGGCCTCGAACGACTGGAGGTGCTCGCCGAGCCGCCCGCGCAAGTCGAGCCGAGGCCGCGCGAGCGCGTGAGGCCCGGTCGACTCAGGCGCGGCGGAGACGAGGACGATCTGCTCGACATCGAGCCGCGCGAGCTCGTCCACGAGGCGCACCAGGCTGGAGGGACGGTCGCAGATCCGGTGGGTTTCCCCGCGCCAATACGATTCGGCGTCAAATCGCACGGCGTAGGGATCGGTGGCCAGCGCGACCGCGAGCGACCCGGCGATGGCGTCCGGAAAGTGATCGCGTGCGACGCCTGCCAGATCGATGACCTCGGCCCGCCGGGCCTCGGCCTCGCCGCTCGTCGGCCGACGCACCAGGTCGCGCCGGCGCCGCTCGCCAACGAGCGCAAACACCAGGTCGCGCCGCGCGTCGAGATCATGGACGGCGATCACGAGCTCGCGAAAACCCGGCTGGCCGAGATTCTCGGCCAGCAGCTCCGTGTACCGGCGGCCGAGCTCGGCCCGTGGCGGCTGCGCCAACGACGCGGCGCCGCGCAGCAGATCCCAGACAACGTCCCAGCAGTGCTTCGTCGCCGCCGCGGTCGACAATGGGGGTCGCACGATGCGCCACCAGATGCCGCCGCGCTGGCGGCGCGTGTTGCCGCCGGCCCAGCCTGCGACGGCGGCCACGAGGCCGGCCGACCCGAGCACGAGGACGACGAGACGCGGGATCCAGGTGGGAAGCGCGGTCGGCGCGAACGCCGACGCGGCGAACCGCAGATATCGCTCGGCGAGGCCACTCGCCGCCGAGACGCCCGCCATTTTCAACACGAAATCGATCGGAAACACGACGAGGCCCGCGGCCATCGCCGCGAGAGGCGCCGCCACGAGGGCGACGGCGGCGACCAGCGCCCAGGCCGCCAGCCCAACCGCGGGACGCCATGAATAGAAGCGCGCGACCGCCGGTGCGCGCCAGAACCCGTTGTCGTCCCACAGCCGCTCGCCGCCATCCACCGCAGCGAAGATGGCCCCGATGGCGCCAATCCCCCGTCCCCCGACGACGTCGAGCTTGACGCCGGCCTCCGTCAGCGCGCGCAGGACGCCGGCGTGATAGGCCCCGGCAGTGCCCGCGCCGGTGAGGACGAGCGCGGTGCGACGTCGTGGAGAGTAGGGCTCTAGGGGCACGGCGGCGCCGGGCTCCGTCATTCGGCGGCTTCGTGGATGGTGATGAGCTTGACGATCTCGAACTGGCGCGTGCCGCCTGGCGTCAGAACCTTGACGGCGTCGCCCGGTTCTCTGTTGAGCAACGCACGGCCGATGGGCGAGGTTGTCGAGATCAGCCCCTTCGCGGCGTCGGCGTCTTCGGGCATCACCAGTTGAAACACGAGCTTCTCGCCGGTAATTTCGATCACGTGGAGCGTCGAGCCGAAGCCTGCCCGGTCGGTTGGAATGCGGTCCACGTTGATCAGCGCGATCTCCGACACGCGCTTCTGGAGCATGCTGAGACGCGCCTCGACGAGACGCTGCCGTTCCTTCGCCGCGTGGTATTCGGCATTCTCGCGCAGGTCGCCCAGCTCGCGGGCGCGCTTGATTTCCTTCGGCAGCTCGAGTTTCAGCTCGCGGTCGAGCGCAGCAATTTCCTCTTCAAACTTCTTGATCAGTCGATCCTTCATCGGCCCCTCGGGTCGTGGCCATGGTACCACAGTGCTATCCTTCAGCAGCGCGCGCGGACGTCCCGGCACGCGCGCGCGAGCCGCAGTAGGGCTGAAGGCCAAGGGCGCAGGGCTCAAGACTGACAATGAAACGGATCACGAGCAGGCAGAATCCGCTCGTCGCCGCTTTTCGCGCCGTGGCGCGGGGTCGTGCGCCCGGATTACTGCTGGACGGCCCGCATCTGCTGGCCGAGGCGCTCGCCGCGCTCGTGCCGATTCGACAGGCCTTCGTCGCGGCCGATGCCATGGATCGCGCCGACATCAAGGCGATTGTCGCGCAGTTGATCGATCGCGGCGTCGACGTGGCGTCGGTCACCCCTCCGGTGATGGCAGCCGTGAGCTCCGTCCGATCGTCGAGCGCGATCGTGGCCGTCGCCGACCGGCGAGACACCTCGCCGGATGACGTGTACGACGATGGGACGCGCATCCCGCTCGTCGTGATCGCGTGTGACGTACAGGATCCCGGTAATCTCGGCGCCATCGTGCGAGTCGCCGAGGCCGCGGGGGCGACCGGCGTGGTGGCCGCTGGCCATTCAGCCGATCCATTCGGCCCCAAGGCTCTGCGTGGCTCGATGGGCAGCTCGTTGCGGCTCCCTGTCCTGGTGGGTGGCACGGCCGAGGCCGTGTCGGCCGCGCGCCGGCACGGTTGTCGGGTCTACGCCGCAGTACCGCGCGACGGGCGCTCTCTGTTCGATCTCGATCTGACGGGGCCGACCGCGTCCCTGATCGGGGGCGAAGGCCCTGGCCTGGCTCCCGAGCTGACGAGCCTGGCCGACCAACGCTTCTCGATCCCGATGGAGTCGCGGGTCGAATCGCTCAACGCGGCCATCGCCGCTGCGCTCGTGCTGTACGAAGCGCGCCGGCAGCGACAACACGATCGTTTAAGATCCCGTTGAATGGATTCACTTTTCCCTGAGGACCCCGCTCCTGCGCCGGCCTCGTCGCCGCTCGCCGATCGGATGCGGCCAAAGACCTTCGACGAGATCGTCGGGCAGGACGACATCCTCGCGCCGGGCAAGCCGCTCCGACAGGCCATCGAGCGCGACCTTCTGCAGTCGATCATCCTGTGGGGCCCGCCGGGAACCGGCAAGACGACGCTCGCGCGCCTCATCGCCGACACGACGAAAGCGAAGTTCGTGTCGTTCAGCGCGGTGCTGTCGGGCATCAAGGAAATCCGCGACGTGATGAGCGAGGCGGAACGGATGCGACGCGCGACCGGCCGCCGCACCATCGTGTTCATCGATGAAATACATCGGTTCAACAAGGCGCAGCAGGACGCCTTCCTGCCGCGCGTCGAGGGCGGCGACATCGTGCTCATCGGCGCGACGACCGAGAACCCATCGTTCGAGGTGAATGCGGCGCTCCTCTCGCGATCCAAGGTCTTCGTATTGCGCGGGCTCACGACTGATGAAATCACCATCATCCTCAGGCGCGCGCTTCAAGACGAGGAACACGGCCTCGCACGCGAGGCCGTCGCGATCGACGAGGAAGCCATCGGCGCGATCGCGATGTACGCCAACGGCGACGCGCGCTCGGCGCTGAATCTGCTCGAGCTGAGCGTGACCGCCGCCACGCTCGTCGACGAGCGTCGTGTCGTGGACAGGTCGCGCGTTGAGCAGGCGATCCAGCGACGCACTCTTCGGTACGACAAGTCGGGCGAGGAGCATTTCAACCTGATCTCGGCGCTCCACAAGTCGATGCGCAACAGCGACCCCGACGCGTCGGTGTACTGGCTGGCGAGAATGCTCGAAGCCGGTGAGGATCCCCTCTACGTCGCG
This sequence comes from Acidobacteria bacterium RIFCSPLOWO2_02_FULL_65_29, assembly GCA_001767435.1. Lineage (GTDB taxonomy): Bacteria > Acidobacteriota > Vicinamibacteria > Vicinamibacterales > CAVVIG01 > 2-02-FULL-65-29. Next base: position 91,336 of record MEKT01000016.1, read on the forward strand.
CGCCGGCTCGTGCGCTTCGCGTCCGAAGACGTGGGGAACGCCGACCCGCAGGCGCTCGCCGTCGCGGTGGCCGCGAAGGAGGCCGTGCACTTTGTCGGCATGCCCGAAGGCAACACTGCGCTGGCTCAGGCCGCGATCTACCTTGCCACGGCGCCGAAGAGCAACGCCGTGTACAAGGCCTATTCGCAGGCGGCGGCCGACGCCCACAACGACGTGGCCGAGCCCGTGCCGCTTCACCTGCGGAATGCGCCGACCAGGCTGATGAAAGACCTCGAGTACGGCAAGGGCTATCGTTACGCGCACGACGAGGCCGGAGCGGTCGCGGACATGACCTGTCTGCCGTCCGCGCTCGAAGGTCGTCGCTATTACCATCCACCCGACCGCGGGTTCGAAAAGGAAATCAGGCGTCGTCTGGACGGGTGGGCCGAGATCAAGAAGCAGCGTCGAACGACCGATTGAACAAGGCCGCGATCGCGCGCTTCCCGCTGTCGCGGATCGTTCGCGTGCCCGTGCCCGTGAAATGCGCATGGCCGATCGAGGGTGGATTGGCTTTGCCTCTGGCCTTCCATTCGATGCCGGTCCAGACGAACCACGCGTCCTTGTCCTGATCGAACGCGTGCAATGGCTTGTTGCAGAGTTTTGCGAACTCGGCGCCCCACCCGGTCCCCCCGCGCACCGTGTCATCGTCGAGGATCGTCCCGATGACGTAGATCTCCTGGCCATGATTCACCTGGTACCACAGCGTTTGCAGCACGCGTCGAATCGTTGGCGAGTCGGTGTAGCGGCGGTGCATCAGCTTCGAGACGTACTCCAGGCTGAAGTCGCCCGACTGCAGTTCTTCGTGGTTGAGAACCCGCACACCCCGATGCCTGGCGATCTTGTGGCCGTCGAAAGTGAAGTTCACCTCTTCGATGCCGTGCCGCTCGGCCGACGCGCCGAACTCCGCTTCGGCGCCAGGCGCCCCGCCGCTGAAGAGAATCACGTCGTGCCTGTTCATTTGTCAGCTCCCGCGAGGTCTGCGATCATAGCATCCGCCATGGCCTCCCCGTTGCGGCGCTATCGGGCCGGCGAATCTCTCGAGGACTACTGTCGCGCGTGCAAGAACGATCGCTTGCACACCGTGATTGCCGTCGACTCCGATGGACGCCCGCTCCGCGTCTCGTGCGGCTACTGCCGCAGCGAGCACGCGTATCGCGGCGGGCCTCGAGTGAAGGCCCATGGCGCAACGTCGCAGACAGGGCACACAGGGCACTCAGGGCACACCGTGCCCGCTGCCTCGCGAGAGGCGACGCATGCGCCCTCGGCGCCACGGTCCGCGCGTGAAGGCTCGGCACCGCCGTCCGCGGGCGACGGCTTTCCCCTCATCAGCGAACGCGAAAGGACGATGCCCCGCATGAGCGCCGATTCGTCAGTTGCTGATCTCGAACTGCTGCTCCGCCGGGTCATCCGCGAAGAGGCCGGCGTCTCCACCGTCACGCCCGCCGACAAGTGGCGCGGCGGCTCGCTCGTCCTGCGGCCCGGGACGCCGGGTTTGCAGGAAAAGGCGTGGCCAATCGAAACCTTCTTCCACAAGATCGTGATGCTGCGCAATCGCCTGCGAACGCTCGAGCAACACGTGAACGCCGCCGACCTGCCAGACGAAGTGAAGGTCAAGCTGCAGTCCTACATCACGGGCTGCTACGGATCGCTGACGAGCTTCAACGTGCTGTTCGCCGAGGACGAGGATCAGTTCAAGGGTTCAGGCGGCGAGTGACGGGGCCAAAGCGTCTCGCTCGCCCGGGCCCCGACGTGGGAATCTACCGTTTCGCGTACTTCGTGAGCCCACCGCCGGCGAAGGGACGCGAGATCGGTCCTTCGGCCCCGTAGACGTTCCCGTCCGGATCCACCGCGATGCCCTCGCCCGCCGCTCCGTGCGGCCCCTTGGATTCGTGGGGTGGGATGAACGACAGCACGCGATCTTCCTTCGTGCTGCCGATGCGGATGCCGGTCTTCCACCCGGGATGACGCTCGGGGCTCGTTTCCGAGTCAATCGCGTACAGCATGTCGTTCCTGTCGATGAAGATGCCGCTGATGCGGCTGAACTGCACCCACGACGCCAGGTGCTTCCCGTCCTGATCGAAGATCTGCAGCCGGTGGTTGCCGCGGTCCGCCACGAACAGTCGCCCTCTCGAGTCCATCGCGAGCGCGTGCGGCGTGCGGAACTCGCCCGGCGCTGATCCCAGCTTGCCCCATTCCCTGACGTACTTTCCGTCCCTCGTGAACTTCACGATCCGCGCATTGGCATTCGGGGGAGGAGTCGGGTTCTGCCCGCTATGTCCATCGGCCACGAAGATGTCGCCGTTGGGCGCCGTGATCACGTCGTTCGGCTCGTTGAAGGTGTCCTGGCCGTTTCCGGGCACGCCGGCCTTCCCGAGCCGCATCAGCACCTGGCCCGTCGGACTGAATTTGATGACCTGATGCCCCTTCGTTCCCTCTTTATTGCCCTGGCCGTCGGTGACCCACACGTTGCCGTCGCGATCCACGTGAAGGCCGTGCGGGAAGTTGATCAGCCCGCCACCGAACTGCGCCAGCACCTTTCCCGACGACCGATCGAACTTGAAGATCGGGTCGAGGTTCGAGCCGACGCACGTGTTGGTGCCGCACCGGTCGTAGGCCCAGACGTGGCCGTCCGGCCCGATGTCGGCGCCGGCCGTCGATCCCCACGTCCGGCCGTCGGGCAGCGCTCCCCAACCCTTGATCACCGTGGGATTGGGATTCGGCAGAGGTCTACTGGCAGGGTCGACAACGCCTTCCTGCGTGAACGTCCGCACTCCCGACAAGGCGATGACGGCGACCCCAGCGACGATCGCGACTCTGAACCCTCGTGAAACGGTCATGGTAATCCTCCAACAAACATTCTCGTTTCGACCAGCATAACGGGCTGCACTGAGCGTGTTCCAGAATTACGGTCGAGGACGCCGAGGACCCCGACTGATCGTGGTAATCCTAGCGCATATCTCCGGCTAACGGCTCAGCGTCATTCCTTCCTCAACGCGGTCATCGGATCGACGAGGGTCGCGCGCCGGGCCGGCACCCAGCTTGCCACGGCCGCCACGAGCAGCAAGGCCATCGGCACGCCGAAAAACGCGACCCCGTCCAGAGGCCGTCCTGGCAGCACGTGGATGTAGACCACGAAGACCGCCACCCAGCCCAGCGTGATGCCGATGCCGACGGGACGAAGCGCGTCGCGAACAATTCCGGCGATCACCCCGCGGGATGTCGCGCCGAGCGCCAGGCGCACGCCGATTTCAGTCGTCCGCCGCGCCACGCCGTAGGCCACCACGGCATAGATGCCAATCGCCGCGAGCACGAGCAGCAGTGGACCGAGCACGACGAACATCCTGGCGGGTATTCGACGGAAGAATTGATTCGTTTCGACGTGCTCCGTCAGCGTGCGCACGTTGTACAGCGGCAGTGTCGGGTCGAGATCGCGCAGGACGCGCCGGATGTCGGGCCCCAGGAGCGACTCGGCTCCGGATCTGGTGCGCACGTGAATCTGGCCGACAAACTGCGGACGGTCCCGAAAGGAGAAATAGACGAACGGCGACACCGCCTCACCGAACGCTTCGTACAGCGAGTTCTCGGCGACGCCTGCGATGACAAACGCGCGTCCGGCCGACTGCACCAGCCGGCCGAGAGGCTCGCGATCGCCGAGATAGCGGCGGACGAACTCCCGGTTGACGATGACCTGCGCGGGCGTTTCCGCGTCGCCCATTTGCACGAAGTCCGCGCCCCCCACGAGCGGGATCCCCATCGCGTCGAAATAGCCCTGCGACACGGTGATCGACAGCGCGCGGTCCGCGCGCCCGTCGTCTCTGACGCGACCTTCGACGGTGAAAGATCGCAGCGGGAGACCGTGAATGTCCAGCGGCACCGCCGAGGCGACTGCGGCCGCCTGGACGTCCGGCAGGCGGCGAAGTCCGTCGAGCAGGCGATCGGCGAAGTTTCGTGCGTACGGCGCATCGAGATTCCGGCCCGTCAGGTCGTATGCCGCGAGCAGCACGCCGTCTTTCCGGAATCCTGGATCCACGTCGCGCGTTTCGTCGAAGCTCCTGACGAAGATGGCCGCCGTAATGAGCACGATCAGCGCGAGCGCCACCTCGACGCCCATGAGCGTGTGCTGAAGCCGGCTGCGTCTTGCCGCGCCCGTTCCGGCGTGAAGCGCCGCGAGCGGGCTGACGCGCGACAGCTGCAGCGCCGGAACGGCGCCGAACGTGAGCGCGCACGACACGCCGATGAGCGCCGCGAACGCGAGCGCGCTGCCATCGATGCTCGTCTGAAACCGCACCGGTAATTCGCTGGAGATCGGCACGGCGCGCAGGGCGCTCGTGCCCCAGACGGCCATCGCCGCGCCGAGACCCGCGCCCGCGAGGGCCATCACGACGTACTCGGTCATCATCAGCCGGACGATGCGCCAGGGACCGGCGCCCATCGCGAGGCGTACGCCGATTTCACGTTGCCGCGCGCTGGCCCGTGCCAGGAGGAGGTTGGCGGTATTCCCACAGACCGCGAGCAGCAGCAGCAACATGAGGCCCTGCAAGACGAGGACGGCGACGGTCACGGTGCCTTGCGGCCCGCGGGTCTGCTGCCAGTAGAGCCTGACCTCGCCCCCCACGCCGGCATTCGATTCGGGATACTCGCGCGCCAGATCCGCCATCGCCACGTCGAGCTCGGTCTGCGCCCGCGCGCGCGTCGCCTGCGGGCCGATCCGGCCGATCACGTTGTAGCCGCGCACGCCGCGATCGTCCAGCTCGCGCGAGCCGCCGAGCAGCGCCGGCGCCATCGTGGCCGGAACGAACACGTCGAACTGCAGGCTGAGCACCGTGCCCTGAAACCCTTCCGGCGCGACGCCCACGATCGTGAGGTCCAGGCCGTTTGCGCGGACGGTCCGCCCCACGGCGCTGCCCGCACCGCCGTAGCGCGACTGCCAGTAGTCGTGCGAGATCACCGCCACCGGCTCGCTGCCGGCTCGTGTCGCCTCTTCGGCTGCCAGGAGCCGGCCGGCCGCGGGCCGCAGACCCAGCGCGGAAAAATAATTCCCCGATACCAGCAGCCCATACGTCCGCTCGATACGGCCGGCCTCTCCGACATTGAAGGGCACCATGCGAAACGCGATGAGGTCGGCGAACGACGACACGCGGCGTTTCAGGTCGAGGTACTCGGGCCATGACGTGCCAGGGTACGAACCGGTCTCCGCCCTGGCTTCGACCAGGAGCAAGCCGACGACGTCGGCCACGCCGGGCAGCGGCTTGAACACGCGGGCTTGAATCCACGAAAAGACGACGGTGTTGACGCCGATGCCGACGCCCAGGGAAATGATGACGACGCTCGCCAGCATCGGCGTGCGCACGATCGTTCGGCACGCGTGCCGCACGTCGCCGAACAGCCCGTGACTAGACATCTTCCAAGGAGCTTCGTTACTGCTCATCGGTGTCCCCTCAACTCCTCAATCCTCAATTCCTCAAATCGTCGCCAAATCCTCAACTCTTCAAATCCTCAAATCCTCAAATCCTCAAATCCTCAAATCCTCAAATTCGCCATCGTATCCTCGTGAGCCCCCACCCGATTAGAAACACCGCAACGCCCGCCGCAAACAGCCTCGGGCTCGGTCCGAGCGGCCCGGCCGTGAAGATGTCGACGACAAGCAGCCACATGCCGAGGATCTGGCCGGCGCGTCCCACGTAAAAAATGGCTTTTGACAAGTTCCTCCGCCTGAGCCGACACGGCCAACATTCTTCACTGGCGCTGGGGCCCCCGCCTCCGCTCGCCTGTAACACAAGCGAGCTTCGGCGAGGCTCGCCGAAGCGCTGGAGGCGCGAAGGCGGCACCCCCAGCGCGTTCTTACGATGATGCCTCGCGGCTTTGCACACCGGGGCTCGGCATGGCCGCAGGCGCTTCCCTCAGATCCTCTCGAAATTCTTCTCGATCTCGCGCCGCGTCAGCCTGAGCATCACGGGCCGGCCGTGCGGGCACACCGTGGAATAGGCCGTCTCGCGCAGCTCGTCGAGCACGTGCACCATCTTCTCGTACGTCAGCGGATCGTTCGCCTTGACCGCCGCGTGACACGCCGTCGTGGCCGCGATGCGCCGCAGCGCGTCCAGGAGTGTCGCGCCCCGATCGAGGCCTTCGAGGTCGTCGGCCAGGGCCAGCAGCGTCCTCGAGCTGTCCTCGATCCTGAGGAGCGCCGGCACGGCGGTGACCTTGACCGTCTGGTCCCCGAAATTCTCGAGCTCGAACCCGAGGCGGTCGAGCTCGCCGGCACGTCCGACGAGCGCCTCGTGGGCCGCGGCGGGCAGATCGATGACGAGCGGCACCAGCAGCCGCTGCGACTCGAGACGCCCAGCGGTGAGCCGCTCCATCATCCGCTCGAAGAGCACGCGCTCGTGGGCCACGTGCTGATCGATGATCGCCACACCCTCGGCGTCCACGGCGATGATGAACGTGTCGCGGAACTGCCCCAGCGGAATCATCGGACCGATCGACGCCGGATCACCGGTGGTCGCTTCCGTCGTGTCCGGCTTGAGCCGGACCCCATCTGTGTCCGGGGTCAGCCGGGCCGCATTGGGCATCCAGCGGCTCGGAAACGCGCCCCCGCCCAACACACCCGGGAGGCTCGCCGCAGTCGGCGATCGATCGACGGTCTCCGGCCGCAGCTGCAGCTGGGGCACGCCGCCCCGCCCGAGGGCGTCCATCAGCGCCCGGCGCACCACCTCGTGCACGAGCGACTGATCGCGGAACCGCACTTCCAACTTGGTCGGATGCACGTTGACGTCCAGCGCGTCGGGCGGCATCTCGATGAAGAGATGCACCTCAGGACTGCGTTCCTTGATGGACGCCTGGCTGTAGGCGTCGATGATGGCGTGCGCGATGGTTCGATCCTTCACGATTCTGCGGTTGATGAACACGTTCTGCGGGCCGCGCGTCGGACCCTGCTCGGCCAACGCCGCGATGAAGCCGGTCAGCCGCAGGCCACCGGCGTCCTTGCGAACGTCGAGCAGGTCGTCGCGTTCGCCGTACAGCTGATAGAGGCGGTCGCGCAGCGACGAGGCCGGCGGATGCTGCAGAACCGTCCGCCCGGCGCTCGTCAGCGTGAAGCCCACTTCCGGATAGGCCAGCGCCAGCTGCGTCGTCACGCGCGACACCTGGGCAGACTCGGCGCTGTCCGATTTCAAGAACTTCCTGCGGGCCGGCAGGTTGTAGAAGAGGTCGTTGACCTCGACGACGGTGCCTTCGGCCGCGGCCGTTTCCGTCACGGACGCCATCACGCCGCCGTTCACGCGAATCTCGGTGCCGCTCGGCGTCCCTCGCGCCCTGGTTCTGAGGAGAAAATGCGACACGGACGCGATCGAGGGCAGCGCCTCTCCCCGAAATCCGAGCGTGAGAATGGCCGCGAGGTCGTCGGCCCGCCGGATCTTGCTCGTCGCGTGGCGCTCGATCGCCAGTCGCGCGTCCTCGGGCTCCATCCCCTCGCCTTCGTCTTCGACACGCACCTGTCTCTTGCCACCCATCTCGACGTGAATCGCGATCCGGCGGGCCCCGGCGTCGATCGCGTTTTCGACGAGCTCCTTGACGACCGAGGCCGGACGTTCGACCACTTCGCCAGCGGCGATTTGATTGGCGAGGTCCGCGGGAAGACGGTGGATGCGCGCCATGGAATAGTAATCACGTAGGGCAAAGGGCAAAAGGGCAAAGGGCCAGCGAAGGGTCTAGGTGCCCTTTGCCCTTTGCCCTTTGCCCTTCACATTACTGTTCTAGTCTCCAACCTTCACTGACATCGCCGCCTGCGCCGCGGCCAGGCGGGCGACGGGCACCCGGTACGGCGACGCGCTCACGTAGTCGAGCCCAACATCGTGGAAGAAGTGGACCGACGCCGGGTCGCCGCCGTGCTCGCCGCAGATGCCGATCTTCAGGTCGGGTCTCGTCTTGCGCCCCAGCTGCACGCCCATGCGGACAATGGCGCCAACGCCTTCGATATCGATCGACGCGAACGGATCCTTGTCGAGGATCTTCTTGTCCTGGTAAATCCTGAGGAACTTGCCGACATCGTCGCGCGAGAAGCCGAACGTCATCTGGGTGAGGTCGTTGGTGCCGAAGGAGAAGAACTCGGCCTCTGTGGCAATCTTGTCGGCGGTCACGACGCCTCTGGGCACTTCGATCATCGTACCGACGAGGTACTTGATGGTCACCCCCTGCGCCTTCATCGTCTCGGCCGCGACGCGATCGACGACGGCCTTCTGGTCGCGCAGCTCTTTGACGTCGCCGACGAGCGGAATCATGATCTCGGGCACGATATGGAAGCCTTCCTTGTGCACGCGGCAGGCCGCCTCGATCACCGCGCGCGTCTGCATTTCGGTGATTTCGGGATACGTGATGCCAAGCCTGACACCGCGATGGCCGAGCATCGGATTGAACTCGTGGAGCTGTTCCACCCGGTGCAAGAGGCGCCTCTTCTCATCGAGCACGGCGCCGGTCTTGCCGGCGGTTTCGAGCCTCGCGATGTCGACCATGAGCTCCTCACGCTTGGGCAGGAACTCGTGGAGCGGCGGATCGATCGTGCGGACGGTGACGGCGTCGCCGTGCATCGCCTTGAAGACTCCGTAGAAGTCTTCGCGCTGCAGGGGCAGCAGCTCGTCGAGCGCCTTTCTTCGGTCGGCTTCCGTTTCGGCGAGAATCATCCGCTGGACGATCGGGATGCGGCCCTCGCCGAAGAACATGTGCTCGGTTCGACAGAGGCCGATGCCGCGGGCGCCGAACGCATAGGCGATGGCGGCCTGATCGGGCAGATCCGCGTTGGCGCGGATGCCGAGGCGGCGGAATGTGTCCGCCCACGACAGAATCCTCTCGAAGCGCTGGTAGATCTCCGACGTCGCGCTCGCGACGGTCTTGTTCACGACCTGAAGGATTTCGCTCGGCATCGACGCCACGCGCGCGATCTTGACTTCGCCCGTCAGGCCGTCGAAGGAAATGAAGTCGCCCTCCTTGACCGTCCTGCCGCCGACGCTGAACGTCCGGCCCTCCTCGTCGATGTCAAGCGAGCCGGCGCCGACAACCGACGGCTTGCCCATCTGCCGGCTGACGACTGCGGCGTGCGAGGTCAGACCACCGGTCGCGGTGAGAATGCCCTGAGACACGAACATGCCGTGGATGTCGTCGGGCACCGTCTCGCGGCGCACGAGGATGACGGGCTTCCCCTGCTGGCTCCATTCCACGGCGCGCTCGGCTGAAAACACCACCTGGCCGCTCGCGGCGCCGGGCGACGCGGGCAGGCCTCTGGTCGCAGTAGGAATCTTCCGCCACTGGTCCTGGTCGAAGCCGGGCGCGAGGAGCTGGGTCAGCGATTCTGGATCGACCAGCAGCACGGCCTCCTTCGGTGTGATGAGCTTCTCGGCGACCATGTCGGTGGCAATCACCACGGCGGCGTAGCCCGTGCGCTTGCCGCTCCTGGTCTGCAGCATGAACAGGCGCTCGTCCTGGATCGTGAACTCGAAATCCTGGACGTCCCTGTAATGGCGCTCGAGCCTCGTGGTGATGTTTCGCAACTGTCTGTAGGCCTTTGGCATCGCTTGCTCGAGCTCGCCGATCGGCTGCGGCGTGCGAATGCCGGCGACGACGTCCTCGCCCTGCGCGTTGATGAGGAACTCGCCGTAGAACTCCTTCTTGCCGGTCGCGGGATTTCGGGTGAATCCTACCCCGGTCGCCGAGCGGTCGCCCGTGTTGCCGAACACCATCATCTGCACGTTGACCGCCGTACCGATGTGGTCGGGAATGTCGTAGATCCGGCGGTATTCGATCGCCCGGGGATTCATCCACGAGCGAAACACCGCGTTGCGGGCCATCCGTAGTTGTTCGTTCGGATCCTGCGGGAAGGGATGCTTCGATCGCGCTTTCACGGCTGTCTTGTAGCGGTCGACCACCTCACGCATGGCGGCCTCGTCCAGGTCGGTATCCAACACTTCTCGGAACCCCTCAGCGATCGGCCCCCGGTGAGCCTCCTGTGGGCGATGAGCTTTCTTGACGGCGCTGAGCTCGTGTTCGAACGCCTCCTTCGGAATCTCCAGAACGACATTGCCGAACATCTGGATGAATCGGCGGTAGCTGTCGAACGCGAACCGCCCGTTGCCCGTCCGGCGCTTCAGTCCTTCGACCGCATCGTCGTTCAGGCCCAGGTTGAGGATGGTGTCCATCATGCCCGGCATCGAGAATTTCCCGCCCGAGCGCACGGAGACCAACAGCGGATTGTCCGTCGAGCCGAGGGTCGCGCCGGCGGCCTTCTCGAGCTTCCTGATGTGCTCGGCGATCTCTCGGTCGATGCCTGCGGGGATCTTCGATTGTTCCTTGTAGTAGATGTTGCAGACCTCGGTTGTAATCGTGAAGCCGGGCGGCACGGGCAGCCCGGCGTTGGTCATCTCGGCGAGGCCGGCGCCCTTGCCGCCGAGCAGGTCCTTCATGAAGCGGTTGCCGTCGGCTTTGCCGCCGCCGAAAAAATAGACGTGCTTTCGAGACTTGGGGCTGGAGGCCCGGGACTTGGTCTTGCGCTTCGCGCTGGCTTTCGGCATCTGCGAACTCCGGGAGGCGGATTGACAATCGGGTAATTGGATCAATCGGGTAATCGGGTAATTGCCGTTTGGATGCGACCGTGATTATTTCAGAAGAAACCGCCCACGGGTAGTGTCCGGCTTCAGCCGGACCCGCAGCGACTTGATTCCTATTCCTGTTGGGCGCTCAAGTAGGACGGATCGCCAAAGCGCGCGACGGCGTCTTTGAAATCCGCGAGAAGGGACAGTCGGGCAACTTTCAACGATCCACCGGGCACCACCACGCGCACCTCGTCGAAGAAACGCGCCACAGCGGGTTGAATCGAAGCGACGGCCTCGATCGCCTTCCGTGGCTGCCGCCCGCCAAGCGCCGTCCGAATATCAGCAGTGACACGATCCAGATGCTGCCGCAGAGCGAGTTCCGCCGGTTCAGTCAGCGCCTCGCCTTGTTCCTCACGCGACAATCGGACGTCGAGACTGTCCCACTCTCGTTCGACGATCCTCTTCGCGCGCTTGTACGCCTCCGCCGCCGCTTCGAACACGGGGGTTCCCTTGACGCGCCTCCATTCCTCGGCCCACTCGATGAGGTCTTCGACGCTGATGTTCATCACCCGGTCGACCCCAGCTCCGGTCACTACTTGAACCTCTTCGTATCCGAGACCCCTCACACGCATCAAGTGTTGCAGTCGCTCCATCAAGAACAGTCGAATCTCGTTCGCGGCTTCACCAGCGGGCGAAGCGACCGCCAGCCCAGCGCAGGCCCTGTCGATCATGGACTGCAGGAGAGGGCGCGAGACCACTCCTGTCAGAGTGCTGAGATCCGCCAAGATTCTGACGACGCCGTGCCCTGCACGACGCAGTCCGTACGGGTCGCGAGAGCCGGTCGGCCTTTCGTGCGCCTTGATCAGCAGGCCAGCGATGGTATCCAGCTTGTCCGCCAGCGACACGGCGGCCCACGTCACTGCGGCCTTTCCGAGCTGCGCGCGCGAGGGAGGCGCGTCGGCTTCGACGCCCTGGGGCAGGTAGTGGAAGTAGATCGCCTTCCACACTTCCTCGGGCAGCCCTTCTTCGCGGGCGTAGATGCCGCCCATGATGCCCTGCAGCTCGGTGAACTCCCGCACCATGTCGGTTGTCAGGTCGGCCTTCGCCAGACGCGCCGCCTGCTCGGCGAAGCCGGCCGTCGCGTGGTCCGCGCCGAACGCCTCGATCGCGATCCACCGCGCCAGCGTCGCCATCCGCTCGGCCTTCTCCTGATAGGTGCCGAGCCTCTTGTGAAACAGCAGCGTCGACAGCCGGTCGAGCCGCGACTGGAGCGTGGCCTTGCGATCGGCCTCCCAGAAGAAGCGCGCGTCGCGCAGCCGCGCCGTCACGACCCGCTCGGCGTTCCTCGCAATGGTGCGCTCGCTGTCTGGCTCGGTGTTGATGACGGCGAGGAACGCATTCTTCAGCTTCCCCTCCTCGGACTCGACGGGAAAATAGTGCTGGTGATGGATGAGCGCCGTCGTCAGCACTTCTTCAGGGAGATCGAGGAACTCGTGGGCGAACGTGCCACCGACGACCGACGGGTATTCGACCAGGTCTGGCACTTCGTCGAGCAGCCCCGCTTCGCCGCGCGCCACGCGGCTCACACGGCCGTGCAGGCGCTGCGCCTTGGCGTCGAGCTCGCGGGCGATCTTGTCGTGGCGCTCGCTGCGTTCCAGGATGACGAAGTTCTCGAGCAGCCGCGAGCGGTATTCGTCGAACGACCGCACTTTGATCGCGCGGCCGGCCCGTCCGCTCGTGGTCAGGAAGCGGTGGCCGTACGTCACCGCGCCGGTCGTGACGTCCTGCACCTGTCCGGTCTGCGCCGACGCGGCTCGCGTGATGCGGAACGGCACGACCCGCCCGCCGTACAGAAACAGCAGCCAGCGGATGGGACGCCCGAACAGCAGCTCGCCTCGGCCGTCCTCGAGCGTGGCGTCCCAGCGCATCAGTTTGGGGAACGTGAGGGCCCGGAGCGTCCCGCCGAGGACGCCCGGCAGGACGTCGACTGCCGTCTTGCCGCGCTGCTTCCTGCGAAAGGCGAGGTACTTTCCTTTGGGGGTCTCGACGTGCTCGAGCGCGGCGACGTCCACGCCCTGCTTGGCGGCAAAGCCCGCGGCGGCGGGCGTCGGCGTCCCGTCCGGCTTGAAGCCGGCCGACACCGGCGGGCCGTTCACGAGCTCCTCGAGGTCGGCCTGCCGTTCGGCCAGCCGGGCGATGCGCACGGTGAGCCGTCGCGGCGTGCTGTAGGTTTCGGCTGGAGCTTCGGGCGGCAGCCGGTGCTCGTGCAGCTGGGCGACGACGACCTCCCCCACCTGCTCGGTCAATCCTGGCAGCCAGCTGGCGGGAATCTCCTCGCAGCCGATTTCGAGCAGCAGCTCTCGATCCAACTAGGGGACCTCCGCGGCGATGGCAGGCACGCCCGTCTCGACGTGCGACTTGGCGATTCCGATGGCCAGCTGACGAATCCTCAGGATGTACGCCGTGCGCTCGGTGACGCCGATGCTGTTGCTCGAGTCGAGGATGTTGAACAGATGCGAGCACTTGAGCGTATGCTCGAGCGCTGGCCAGATGAGCCCGGCTTCGAGCAGTGACTGGGCGAGCACGTAATACTTCTCGAAGAGCTCGCGATGGAACGCGCCGAACTCGGCGCCCCGAATCGCCACCTGCCCGAAGACGTACTTCGACTGCTCCACTTCCTCACGCAGGCGGACGTCGGCGTACTTCACGCCAGGCGCCCACTCGAGCTCGAACACGCTGTCGACGCGTTGCAGCGCCATCGCGATGCGTTCAAGGCCGTAGGTGAGCTCCGCCGAAATCGGCGCCAGCTCCACGCCTCCGGCCTGCTGGAAGTACGTGAACTGCGAGATCTCCAGGCCGTCGAACATCACCTGCCAGCCGATGCCCCAGGCGCCGAGCGTCGGCGACTCCCAGTTGTCTTCCTCGAACCGGATGTCGTGTTGACGCGGATTGATGCCGCACGCTTCGAGGCTCTCGAGGTACAGCTGCTGCACCTCGTCTGGCGCGGGCTTGAGAATCACCTGAAACTGATGGTGCTTGAACAGGCGGTTCGGGTTCTCGCCGAACCGGCCGTCGGCCGGCCGGCGGGAGGGCTGGACGTAGGCGACGTTCCAGTGCGCCGGGCCGAGCACCCGCAGAAACGTCTCGGGATGCATGGTGCCGGCGCCCACTTCCACGTCGAGCGGCTGCTGCAGCGTGCACCCGCGCGAGGCCCAAAACTCCGACAGCTTCAGGATGAGACCCTGGAACGTCATGGCAGAATCGCAAACGGGAAATCGCAAACACCAATCTATCGATCGACTTGCGATTTTCGATTTTCGGTGTGCAATTCCTCCCTCCCAATCTCTTTGAGCACCCGCACGGACCTCAAATCCTTCTCCAGATGCGCGGCAATCTGGGCGCCGTGCGTGGTCTCGAGCTCGCGCAGCGTCCCGCGCGACACCGTGACGGAGGTCAGCGCGAACGGGCTGCACGTTCTCGCCGCCTCCAGGAACGCGCGCGCGTCACCCGACGCCCGCGGATCCGGCTGGTAGACGCCCTGGAGCCGCAGCAGCCAGTACTCGAAATACCGCGCCAGCGGATCGATCGGCACGCCGCCCGCCATGGCCTCGACCATCGACGCGCCTAACCGGTACAGCGTCTCGTTCGGATCGGCTTCCTGCGCGCACTCGTCGATGAGCTCGGCGAAGTACCCGACGTACCCCAGCGCCTCGCCGTCCTCGGCCGAGAGAGGCGACCTCGTCGGCTCGACATAGTTGAGCAGCACGAGGTCCCGCCGTTCCCGTTCGACGTACCCCACGCGCCCACAGGTCATCGGCTCGAGCCCGCCACCAAAGCGCCGCCGGCTCTGCCGCGCGTTCTTCGCCACGCCGCGCTTCTTCCCGCGATCGCGCGTCAGAAACACGACGATGCGATCCGACTCACCAAGCTTGTAGGTCCTGAGAATCAGCGCGTCCGTGGTGTAGAGCGGCATCAGCGGCGGAATGACACTGTACTACTTCGCCCCATCCATCCCCAACTCCGACAGCACGCCGTCGTCTTCCCGCCATTCGGACTTCACGCGGACGTGAAGGTCCAGGAACACGCGAGCCTCGAAGAATTTCTCCAATTCCTCACGCGCCGCGATGCCGATACGTTTGATCATCTCCCCGCCCTTGCCGACCACGATCGGCTTCTGCGACTCGCGGTCCACGACAATCGTGCAGTACAGACGCAGGAGCGGAGGGTCGCCCACGGGTTCCTCGAATCGATCGATGACCACGGCGCTCGAAAACGGGATCTCGGCGCGAGTGAACTGCAGCAGCTTCTCGCGCACGATCTCGGCCGCAAAAAACCGCTCGGGTCGGTCGGTGAGGAAGTCGTCGGGATAGAGGCGCTCGCCTTCGGGCAGCCGATCGAGAATCACGCGCTCCAGCCGGTCGACGTTGTCGCCGGTGGCCGCCGACACCGGCACGATTTCGGCGAACGTGCCCATCTGGCTGTAGCGGTCCATGATCGGCAGCAGCTTCGACTTCTTGGTGAGATCGATCTTGTTGAGAATCAGGAACACGGGCGCCTTCAGATCTTTCAGGAGGTCGATGACGAAGCGGTCGCCCTTCCCCGGCGGCTCCGTCACATCGACAACGAGCCCGACGAGGTCCACGTCGCGCATGGTGTCGATGGCCGTGCCGACCATCCGCACGTTCATCCTGTGCAGGGGGCGATGGATGCCGGGCGTGTCCAGGAAGACGACCTGCGCATCCGGATAGTTGCGCACGCCGAGAATCCGCGTGCGCGTCGTCTGCGGCTTGTCCGACACGATGGCGAGCTTGGCGCCCAC
>MEKT01000016.1:106782-152385 GCA_001767435.1 Acidobacteria bacterium RIFCSPLOWO2_02_FULL_65_29
CCAACGAGGGACACGCACCCGTATTTCATCGGAGGCCAGGCGTCCCTGAAGCCATCCCGCTCACCTCGCAGACGATCGGGGCTCGCCGCCTACGCGGCTCCGCCGCTTCGGCGTGCCACGCCGTCGCTCGCCCGACGAGAACGCGAGCGGAGGCGGGGGACTTGGGATTCGGGACTTGGGATTCGGGATTCGGGATTCGGGACTTGGGATTCGGGACTCGGGATTCGGAATTCACGTCGTCTCCTGGTGGTCGACTTCCGCCGGCTGGAGGCGCGTCAGACGAACCTTGTGAATGCGGCGCCGCTCCACTTCGAGCACCTCCACGTGGAGCTCGCCGATGTCGACGTGCTCGCCCACGGCCGGCACGCGGCCCACATGCGCGAGCAGGAAGCCGCCGACGGTCTCGAACCCCTCGCGCTCGATGTGCACGTTCAGCCGCTCCTTCACTTCATCGATGTCCACCTTGCCGTTGAACACGAACCGCCCGGCGCCCTCGTCGACGATCGGCTCCGATTCCACGTCGTATTCGTCGCGAATCTCTCCGACGATTTCCTCGAGCATGTCTTCGATGGTCACGAGGCCCGCCGTGCCGCCGTATTCGTCGACCACGACCGCGATCTGCGCCTGCTGGCGCTGGAATTGCTTCAGGAGCTCGGGCACGCGCTTGCTCTCGGGCACGACCACGGCCGGCCGTAGAAACTGCGCGATCGGGCGCGCGTCGTCGGCGGCACTGAGCGCCACCAGGTCTTTGACGAACACGAAGCCCGCGATGTTGTCGACGCTCTCCCTGAACACCGGAAATCTCGAATACTCCTGCTCGCGAAAGAGCGCGCGCAAGTCGGCGACCGTGGCGCTGTCGCGAATGCCGACGATGTCGGGCCGCGGAGTCATCACTTCGCGGACGAGCGTGCCGCCAAAATCCACGATGCTCTGCAGAAGGCGCCGCTCCTCGCCTTCGATGGCGCCCTCGGGCTCATCGGGTGCTCGAAATGTCTTGCCGGCGTCCTCGACCGCGTCGGCGGGTGTGTCAGTGCCCGACACGACCCGCCTCGGCACCAGCGCCCGTGCGGTCCACGTGACGACGGGGCCCACGGCCCGGGCCAGCGGGCTGAAGCTCGGCAGCAGCAGTTCGAGGGCCCGCTCAGGATCTCGTCCGACGATCAAGAGCGGCAGCAGCATCTCGAAAACCACGACGAATCCCAGCACGCTCAACGCCACGAGCGTGATGGTGTGCGACGCGTCCACGCCAATCAAGCTCGCCAGAAGCACCGTGGCGGCCCCGGTCGTGAAGCCGAGGAGCAGCCGCACGGGCGCAAAGAGCAGGATCGGATCGTCGAGGTACGCAGAAAACGTGTCTGGCCGGTCGCTCCGCTCAGCGCTCAGGCGGAGCGACAAGCGCATGAGCCCGCTGAACGCCATCTCGATCGCGCCCAGGTAAACGCCCACGCACGCCAGGAGAAACAAGAAAAGCGGAATCATCGCTCGAGCAGGCTCTCGCGCAGGCCGCCCTTCCGCCGGAGCGAGCGCTCGACGCGCGCCATGGTCCCTGCATCCCGCTCGTGATCGTAGCCCAACAGGTGCAGCAGCCCGTGCAAGGCCAGCACGCGAAGCTCGGTCAGCTCGGAGTGCCCCGCGGCACGCGCCTGACGCCGCGCCACGCCGAGCGCGATGACGATGTCTCCCAAGTAGGGACTGGAGGCTGGAGGCTGGAGGCTGGGGATTCGAGGCTCGCCGCCTACGCGGCTCCGCCGCTTCGGCGTGCCACGCCGTAGCTCGCGAGACGCAGGTCCGAGCGAAGGCGGGGGCTCGGGGCTCGGGATTCGAGCTGGCAATGTGTAGGGCGGGTCCTTTGGACCCGCCATCGGGAACGACAGCACGTCGGTCGCGTAGTCGCGCCGGCGGTAGCGCTTGTTGAGCGCGCGGACACGCGCGTCGCCGACGAGCGCGACGCCCACCTCGCCGCGCGCGCGAGCGGGCGCCACGCGCGCGAGCCAGCCCGCCAGGCCGCCCGCAGACAGCGCCCGGCCGCCGCCGTCGGCGACGTGCACGCGAAGCATCCGGCCGCGTTGGCCTTCAGGAGGCATGTGAACCGTTGTTGGTGAACACCTCGTACGCTTTGACGATCTGCTGGATCAGCTTGTGGCGGACCACATCGCGTTCGTCGAAGTACACGAACGAGATGCCCTCGATGCGGCTGACGACCTTCATCGCCTCGACCAGCCCGGAGGTCTTGCCGTGCGGCAGATCGATTTGCGTCACGTCGCCCGTGATCACCGCCTTCGAGCCGAAGCCGAGCCGCGTGAGGAACATCTTCATCTGCTCGGACGTCGTGTTCTGCGCTTCATCGAGAATGACAAACGAATCGTTCAGCGTCCGGCCGCGCATGAAGGCAATCGGCGCGATCTCGATCGTGCCACGCTCGAGGTACCGCCCTACCCGCTCGACGTCGAGCATGTCGTACAACGCGTCGTAGAGCGGCCGTAAGTACGGGTTCACCTTTTCCTGGAGGTCGCCGGGCAGGAACCCGAGCTTCTCGCCCGCCTCGACGGCCGGCCGCGCCAGTATGATGCGACTGACCTTCTTCGCCACCAAAAACGACACGGCTTGTGCCATTGCCAGGTACGTCTTCCCCGTGCCGGCCGGGCCGATGCCGAAGACGATGTCGGTGCCGTCGATCGCCTCGAGGTAACGACGCTGATTCAAGGTCTTGGGCGCCACCCGACGCTTACCGGCCGGCGTCACGCTGCCTTTCAGGAAGTGCTCGCGTAAATCGACCAACTCGTCCTGCGCGACCAGGTCCGAGGCGGTCTTCACGTCGCCGTTCGACAGCTTGTAGCCCTCTTTCATCAGCGCCGACAGTTGTCCGACCACCCGGTCCACCTTCTGTGGCCCCGGATCGTCACCCTCCACCAGCAGGTCGTGGCCCTGCGTACGGATTCGGACGTTGAAACGCGATTCGAGGTGTTTGAGGTTCTCGTCGTAGGACCCGAAGAGCGTCTCAATGCCGTCTCCGGTGACCGTAATGCGTTTGATTGCCTGTATCTCCTTTAATTACAACTACTTAACACACCCATTATATCACAGTGACAGCTGTCACCTCTTTCGCGGCTCGACCGGCCGGATATGGAGCTCCCGCAGCTGCATGTCGGACACCGTCGACGGCGCGTTCATCAGCAGGTCTTCGGCGTTCTGCGTCATCGGGAAGGCTATCACTTCGCGCAAGTTGGGCTCCTGGGCGAGCAGCATCACGATGCGATCGATGCCCGGCGCCAGGCCGCCGTGCGGCGGGGCACCGTATCGGAACGCGTTCAGCATCCCACCAAATCGCCTCTCGACCTCCTCGGGCCCGTAGCCCGCAATCTCGAAGGCGCGCAGCATGATGTCGGGCCGATGATTTCTGATCGCGCCGCTCGACAGCTCCACGCCGTTGCAGACGATATCGTACTGAAACGCCTTGAGCGACAACGGATCTTTGGTGTTCAGCGCATCGAGCCCGCCTTGCGGCATCGAGAACGGATTGTGGCTGAACGCAATCTGACCCGAATCGGGGTCGAGCTCGTAGAACGGAAAGTCGGTGACCCAGCAGAAGCGGTACGCGTTGGTTTCGATCAGCCCGAGCTCGCGGGCCACGTGATTCCTCAGGCCGTCAACGGCCCGCGCGAGGCCTTTGGGCGTGCCCGACGCGAAGAACACGGCGTCGCCCTTCTCGACCCGAGCGGCCTGAAACACGCGCGCGCGCCGATCGTCGGGCAGATACTTGGCCAGCGGTCCTTTGGGCGTGTCTGCCGCAACGATGTAAGCCAGCCCGCCCAAGCCGAACGATTCCGCGAGTCCGACGGTCTTGTCGAAGAAGCTTCGCGACCGGTCGGCGGCACCCGGCGCGCGAATCGCCCGGACCACGGCGCCGTCCTCGATCGCTCTGGCAAACACCGCGAACTCCGACCCACGGAAGGCCTCCGTCACATCCGCGGCCCTGAGAGGATTCCGCAGGTCCGGCTTGTCGCTCCCGTACATCGCCATGGCATCGTCGTAGGCAATGCGAGGAAACGGCGGCGAAGTGACCGTCCAGTCCGAGAACTCCCCGAAGACGCCCGCCAGCACGGGCTCGATGGCCGCAAACACTTCGTCCTGCGTGACGAACGACAGCTCGACGTCGAGCTGATAGAACTCCCCGGGCGAGCGATCCGCTCGGGCATCCTCGTCGCGGAAGCAGGGGGCGATCTGGAAGTACCGATCGAAGCCGGCCACCATCAACAACTGCTTGAACTGCTGCGGCGCCTGGGGCAGCGCGTAAAACTTGCCGGGATGAATGCGGCTCGGCACGAGGTAGTCTCGAGCGCCCTCTGGGGAGCTCGACGTCAGGATCGGTGTCTGGAACTCGAGAAAGCCCTGGTCGTGCATGCGGCGCCGGATGCTCGAGATCACCTTCGAGCGAAGCACCACGTTGCCGTGAATCTTCTCGCGGCGCAGATCCAGGAATCGATAGCGAAGCCGCTGCTCTTCGGGAATGTCCTGCGAGCCCGACACCTGGAACGGCAGCGTTTCGGCCGCCGACAAGACCTCGATGTGGTCGACGACGACCTCGACTAGTCCGGTCGGCAGTGTGGGGTTGACATTCTCCTGGGTGCGCGCGATGACGCGGCCCGATATCGCAATCACGCTCTCGAGCCGGGTCGATTCGGCGATGCTGAACGCGCTCGAATCCGGCGTGAACACGCACTGCGTGACGCCGTAGTGATCGCGCAGGTCGATGAAGAGCAGCTGCCCGTGATCGCGTTTGCGGTTGACCCAACCGGCCAGCCGCACCGACTGGCCGACGTGCTCGGGCCGGAGCACGGCGCACGTATGGGTTCGATAGGTTCCTGTCAGGTCTGCCACTATTGACGCCTCGATCGGATGTGCTCGGCGGCCTCGCCGCGGGCCACGGTGTGTTGATCGCCGCTCCGCATGTCCTTGATGGACACCATCCCCTTCGCGCGCTCATCGTCCCCGAGGATGGCGACAAACGGCGTGCTCCGGCCCGCCGCGTACTTGAGCTGTTTACCCAGCTTGTCGGCTTCCGGATAGAGATCCACGCGCAGACCGTCGCGCCGGAGCTCGGCGGCGAGCGCGAGGCCTTCGGCGCGCGAGTCCTCGTTCCACATGGTGACCATGACGTCGACGGCCGCACCGCCGACCTTCGCCGGGAACATGCCTCGCTCGGTCATGACCACGATGATGCGCTCGAGACCGAGCGAGAAGCCGCAGGCCGGCACGTCCCGGCCGAGGAACATGCCCACCAGGTTGTCGTACCGTCCGCCGCCGCCGAGGCTGCCGGCGAGGTCGGGCACGGCAATCTCCATGATCGCGCCTGTGTAGTATGACAGGCCCCGCGCGAGGCTCGGATCGATCCGGATTCGACCGGCCGCGGCCGTGTGTGCGGCGAGCGTCACGATCGACTGAAGGTTGCCCACGGCTGCGTCCTGCTCGCCCAGCGCGCTCCGGAGGCGGCGCAGCGTGTCGTCCGGACGCTCCGCCTGGCCGACTTCGAACGAGGCCAGGCAGCGTTCGGCGGCCGCTCCGTCGATGCCCCGCGTCACGAACTCGGCCCGCACGCCGCCGGCGCTAATCTTGTCCAGCTTGTCGAGCGCCACCAGCGCCTCGCTATGCTGTGGCGGCGGCACGCCGGCCGCATCGAGCAGACCCGAGAGCACGAGCCGATGGTTCAGGCGGAGCGAGAAGCCCTCGAAACCGAGCTGACCCAGCACGTCGCACACCGCGCCGATCACGTCGGCTTCCACCGCCGGCGATGTCGATCCGATGGCGTCGATATCGCACTGATAGAACTCGCGGAACCGCCCGCGCGCCGGGCGGTCGGCGCGCCACACGGGCTGAATCTGGTACCGCTTCCAGAACCTCGGCAGCTCGTTCTGGTATTGCGCGACCACGCGCGCGAGCGGCACCGTGAGGTCGTAGCGCAGCGCGAGGTCGGCTTCGCCGCTCGTTTCGTGCTCGCCCCGCTTCAGGATCTTGAAAATGAGCCTGTTGCCCTCCTCGCCGTACTTGCCGAGGAGCGTCTCGATGTTCTCGAACGCGGGCGTCTCGAGCGGCTCGAACCCGTAGCGCTCGTAGACCTGGCGCACGATGCGAATGACGTGCTCGCGCCGGCGGACTTCGTCGGGCAGAAAGTCGCGGGTGCCAGCCGGCGGCTTGGTTGAAGTGGAGGACAAGGCGTTATGGGTGGAACCGGGGCATGCGTCCCCGGCGGGACCGGCACATTCTGCCTTGATTATATCGGGTCGAGAACTCGCCGAACTCCTGCAATGAAGACTCGAGCTCACGCACGCGTCACCTCGGCGCATGAGGCGCAAGGTGCATGCCCCCACAATCCTCACGCGTCCCTCGTTCCCGCAACACGTTACGGATGCAGCGACACGGAGCACCCCCGTTCGGTGTCAACCCCGGTTACGCGTGTGCCACCCACGTTGACGCGAATCCTGGGAATGGCGCCTTCCGCCCATCCCCGGATTTCCCGGCAATTGGCGCCAGGACCAATTCCCGGGTCCGGACGCTGGCGAATTCAGGTGAATCGCACGGGCAGAAGGACTTGCCCGCGGACCGAAGGGCGGCAATAATGCCGGCGAGTGGCGGGTGGTGCCCGAGCACGAGCGGAGGCGCACCGGCTCTACAAGCGCTCGCTGGCGATCAATGAGAAGGCCCTTGGCCCGGATCATCCCGATGTGGCCACGAGCCTTGAGATTATGGCTGTGGTCTACAGAAGAACTGGCCGGGAAAAGGAAGCGGAGGCGCAGGAGAAACGGGCGGCGGCCATCCGGGCAATAAAACGATGAAGTTGAATGTGGAACGCATCGGCATCGTGGCGCTTCGCCTCCCGCACGATCGTGAGTTCGAGGTCATTGATCAGGCCGTCGTAGGTGTCCACGAGCGTCACGTCAACATCAATACTCTTGCGGACGCTGGGATCTGAGAACCGATCGGCCACGCCCTCGCGATTGGCGGGATACGCGAGGCGCCGCTCGAAGGCGGGCAGGTTGTATTGGGCCCGCGTATTCTGAATGTGCGCCAGGAGCTGACCGCGCTTGCGCACGATCTGCAGCCGGCGCCGAAGGAGATCCCGGGTCGACCGCATGCCCGCTGGGTACACGTAGGCCTGCGGCAGCAGGCCGCCGCGCAGCAGGCTTGCGATCTTGTGCGAGTCGATCTTATCGTTCTTCGCCTTGCCGCCGTGAATCGCCTTCATCGCGAGTGCGTGGCCGAGGACGAAGGCGATGCCTTCGGCGGCGCACAAATCCGCGAGCCAGTACCATGTGAACATACACTCCGCCGCGACGACGAGATCGTCACGGTACGGAGCGATCGTCGCGAGGAACGCCTCGGGAGTCGAGTTCACGTTCCGGTGCACGAGCACCTGGCCGTTCGCGTCGAGCATGCACACGTACATGGTCTTCACGTGGAGATCGATTCCGCAATAGTGACGATGCTGACGGTTGTAGAATCTCATTCGGCTCTCCTCCTGCGCGTGTCGCGCATTTTCCCTGCGTCAGCCTACTGGTTGTCAGTAGGGGCAGGGGAGGGCTGAATGAGCATCAACCGGTTGCAGCGGACAGCGCTGCGCGCCGCCGCTGAACCGCAGCGTTGGGCCGACAGGATCGGTTGACGATGCTATGCTCGATTCATGCCTGTCATTTCGATCTTCTTCGGCATCGTGATCCGGATGCACTATCGGGAACACGAGCCGGGGCACTTTCACGCGGAACATCAAGGCCAGCAGGGAAAGTTCGAGTTTGCTGGAGAAATGACGGTCGGCAATATTCAATCCAGGACGGCGCTACGATTGATTCGAGAATGGGCGGTGTTGCATCGGGCTGACTACAGGCCAATTGGGAACGCATGAAGGCGGGCCAGCCGCTCAGCCGCATTGCGCCCCTGGAGTGAGGATTCCAACATGGACATCGTTCCTTCGGTGATTCGCGCCACGTACGAAGGTGACTTCCGAATCCACGTGACGTTTCACGACAATCTGCAAGGCACCGTCGACTTTCAAGCGTGGCTCGAGGGGCCGGTCTTCGAACCGCTGAAGGATCGGACCTACTTCCAGCAATTCTTCATCGATGGCGGCACGGTGGTTTGGCCGAACGGCGCGGACGTTGCGCCGGAAACGCTCTATGACGCAGTTCAAGCCACGCGGTCTAGCCCGGCGCTGCAGCCGACGGCGCCTGCGAGAGTGAAGCGCCGTGGCTGAGCGCCAGACGGGTGAGCCGCAGCCATACAATGACGCCTCGTTCTCGCCCGGCCGCACCCATCTTCGCGGTGCGGACGAGCGCCACGGGCGACATCAGCCTCGCCGAGGGCATCCAGACCAGCGCCCACGTCGCCTGGAGTCAGCAACGAGAAGGCGCCTACATGCAAACGCCGGTCGTCTACGGCGGTCATCTCTACGTCTGTCGAGACAACGGCGTCCTGAGTGTGTATGAAGCGGCGACAGGCAAGCGCCTGTATCAGCAGCGTCTCGGCGAGGGCCGCACCAGCTTCTCGGCTTCGGCTGTGGGCGGCGATGGGAAGCTCTACTACTCGAGCGAAGACGGATCGGTCTTCGTCATCAAGGCCGGACCGATGTTCGAGCAGCTTGCGGAGAACGTCATGGGCGAGACGGCCATGGCGACGCCAGCGATCTCCGAAGGGATCATCTTCAGAACGCGCACGCGTCTGGTCGCAGTCGGCAGGTAGCGCGGGTCGGGCGAAAACTGTCGGAGGCAACCGGGGTGGAAAGTGATTTCGCGCGTCCTGGAGTTCTGGCGGTGCTTGTTCGACAGGGGCATTACCTCACAGGAGCTAGACCATGAAATTCTCGCCGGCCGTCCTTGTAGGAATTCTGCTGTGCGGTGTCGTAGGCGCGGCTCAACAACGCCCTGCCGCTGACCCAGCCCTCGATCCGAAAACGCTGGAAGCCGCGCTGGCGGCCAAATCCCAAGGCGCCGAGGCTGAACGTCTGGCCGAGCGTATCGGAAGCGCCTTCGGAGGCCGGGACGCGCTATTGCGAGGCGCCGCGCCAAAGATAGACGAATTGAGCGTCGCTTGGGCGCTGGAGCTCGCCGAGCCGCTGCCACCCGCGCGGCCGCGCCCAGGGTCGCTCGCGACACCGACAACGCCAGCTGATGCAGGTGGGCACCACCGGGGTCTATGCGCTCGTCAGAACGCTTTCGCATGGAACGGCTTACACGTGGCACTACGAGGCCGGCAATCGCCGCTTCGGCGGATCTCAACTCGAAGTATGGGAAACGCATCCCGACAGCCGCGAGCATCCCGGCGTGCCGAAGGGGATCGTCAAACAGATGCCGCCGTGGGAGAGCAAGATTTTCAACGGGACGAAGCGTGATTGGTGGATTTACGTGCCGGCACAATATCGCGCGGAGAATCCCGCGGCCGTCATGGTCTTTCAGGACGGCAACCGTCCGAGAACCTGGGCGCCAACCGTCTTCGACAATCTGATCGCAAAGAAAGACATGCCCGTCACCGTCGGCGTGTTCATCGAGCCGGGCGGAACGAAGGTGCCGAGAGACAATCGCAGTTTCGGCTTATTGGTGGACCCGGGGCCCGCGCCCGCGGCGGGGCCGAGGTATTCGGCCCCAATCATATCGGGTCGGCGTCGGCCATGACGAGGAGGCCTCGGAACGCGCAACTCGCGCTGACGCCCCGCGACGCGTAGAATCCCCGCATGGCTTCAACCGGATCGCCAGGTTCCACAAGCGCGAATGGTGTCGCAGCCTGGCAGAGGACGCTCGACGACACCGTCGCGGCACTCCGTGCCGCGTTGGATCACAACCTCTGCAGCGTCGTCCTCTACGGAAGCGCGGCGCGGGGCGACTTCGTGCCGAGTGTGTCCGACCTTAACGTACTGATCGTTCTCGACGAGTCGGGCCCGACGACACATGAGGCTCTCGCCGGCGTATTGCGCAGTCGTCCGGAGGTTGACGCCTTCGCCATCGGCCGACCCGGTTTGCTGCGTACCGCGCGCGCCTTCCCTGCAAAGTTCGCAGCGATCCGACGCACCGGGCGTACTGTATACGGCCCCGACCTACTGGCGGATGTGCCGCGCTTCCCGGCGCTGGAGCGCTTCGCGGCAGAGCAGGCGCTGCGCAACGTGCGGCTGCGGCTCGTCTACAACTTCATCAGGCGCGGCGGCGACCCGCCCTCGTACACACGATTCGCGCTGGGTTTCGTCCCTGCGCTCCATAGCGCCTGTAACACCGCGCTCGAATTGGAGGACCAGACGATTCCCCGCGGCCGTGAGGCCCAGGCGGCGCTCTACGCGTCAGTGTTTGGCGTGGAAGCCGGCGTGCTGCGCGAGCTGGCGCAGCTCAAACAGAAACCCCAGCCGCTTAGCGCGGCCCGGGTGAGCGCCACCCACGCGCGTCTTTTCGCGCTCGTGATGGGCGCGCTCGTTTGGGCCGAGAGGCGCTGGCCGGTATGACCGACGCAGAAGGTCGGCGTCACGTCCCGCTCCGCGCAGCGGACATATGGTTGGTCATCGGCGGCGGAGTTGCGCTCTATGCCCCGCTCAGTGTCATCGGTCCCGGTCTGAGCGGCCCTGCTTACCTCGGGGTCTTCGCACTGATCTGGGCACTGTTGATGGCGGCCCACGTGACTCTGCGACACGTCTGGCGCGACAGCTTCGCGGTCTCCGGCGTCGCTGCGGCCGTGCTTGCCGGGCTGGCCTTCTCCCGCTACTTCTGGGGCGTGCAACGCGGCATGCAGCGGTGGACCTTTCTCACGATCATGGCCGCGCTTGGCTGCGCGAGCTTTTTCCTGCGTGCGGACTACCCGAGCGACCACGGCGGTGCCACCTGGAGACGGTCACTTCGTCGAGACGGCCGCGCCCGTTTGTGGACGGGCGGCTGCGGCAGCGCAAGCGGCAGTTGCAGCAGTGGCGGTGGTGGCTGCGGTGGAGGCGGGTGTGGTGGAGGAGGGTGCGGCGGATGCGGCGGGGACTGATCGGCCTCGGCCACCGGCCGAGTCTGGCGCGCTGGCTGGCGGGCGGGGTACCCGAGGTGGAATGCCTCGAACTCACCGCGGAACACTTCTTCGATGCGCCGGACGCCGCGATCTCGGCGATCGGCGAGCGCTATCCCTGTTCTGTCCATGGCCTCGGCCTCTCGCTGGGCACACCAGGCCCGCTTGACTCGGCTACATTCACCGGCTACTCACGCGTCGCACGGCTGGCCCAGGCACGCTGGGCGACAGAGCATGTCGCCTTCACGCGCGCGGGAGGCATCGATCTGGGGCATCTCAATCCTCTTGCTCCCACGCGCGACAGCCTACAGCTGCTGACCGAGCATGCCTTGGAGGTACACGAGGCGACCGGCCTCCCGGTCTGTCTGGAGAACATCACGTCGCAGCTCGAGATCGCGGGCACCATGAGCGAGCCGGAATTCCTGAACGCGCTGTGCTCGGCGCCGCACGTCGGCCTGCTGATGGACGTGACCAATCTGTTCATCAACGCGCATAACCATGGGTTCGACGCGCGGGGATGGCTGTCCGAGCTGCAGCCGGGGGTCGTCAGGCAGATTCATGTCGTGGGCTACGGGGAGCAGGGCGGACGGTTGGTGGACGATCATCGCGTGGCAATTCAGACCGAGTTGCTCGATCTAATGGCTGCCATCGCCATGCGGCACGAGGTCGAAGCCGTCATCCTGGAACGCGACCTGGACATTCCGGGCCCGGTGGAGTTGCTCGGCGAGCTGTCTCGCGTCGGGAGATCCCTTGGCTGGAGTTGAGCTGACGTCGGCACTGGCTCGTCTGCTGAGCGACCGCACACTGCGTCTGCGCTTCAACGCCGATCGAGGTGAGGTCGCTCGCGAGTTGGAACTGACGACGCGCGATGCCGCCATCCTCTGCGCGGTCGACGCGGCGGGGTTGGAGGCTCAGGCACAGACGCTCCTCGACAAGCGCCGCAGCGAAGCCACGCGGATCATGCCGCGAACCTGGAAGCTGCTGGCCCCCGCGGGGACGGGGCTCTTCGAAGAGTACGCCTCTGACCACTGGCCCACGGGCCACCTGCGCCATCCGATGGACGCATTGGCCTTCATGCGCTTCCTGGTTGAGCGTGGCCTGCCGCACGATCGGATCGAGCGGCTGCGGATGGAGACGCGCCTCTCGGATCGGCGCCGTCGCATCAGCGTCGTGCCGAGCGGGAGCCGCTGGAAGCTGCCGGCGCTCTACGTTGCCTGGCTCACCCCACGAGGCTGGAGCGAGCGTCTCGTGCACGTCGGTCCCCGAGCGCGAGCGCTGTGATTCAGACGAAAAGCAAACTCGATCTGCCGACCCGACCCGCCCTGCCTCATCTACCAGAGCTACGTGGCTTACCCGACCTACCCGGCTTACCCGACCTGGCGGCCGAGTGTCAGTTGTTGTTCGTCGTGGCGGATCGCGCGGCGCCCTGCATGGGACTCGGCCCGCCTCGAAGCGTGAGCAGATAGTCGCGGATGGCGCGAACCTGCGCCTCGGCGCTGCCGCCCATCTCGGTATAGTACGACTTCGGGTAGTCGGGCCAGAAGGCCGGCATGCGCGTGCCCGGGAGTATGGTTGCGGGCACTCGCAGCCACTGCAGGATCCAATCCGGCTGCAGCCGTTCGGCGGACATGCGCAGGTCGGGCGCGAGGTTCGATGTCGGCTGGTCCTTGGGAATCGCGCCCAGCACGTGGCACTGCTGACACTTCAGCAGATCGAACAGCGCTTTGCTGCCCGCGTCCGCCCCGACCGACGCGCTGACGACCTCATGCGTCTGGAACGGACCGATGGTGTTCGAGATCGCGCCGAAGTATCGGATCACGCCGTTCCAGCCCGCGTCGTCGAGGCCGAAGGTCGGCATGCGCACCTCGAGCCACGGACGGATGGTGATCGGCCCGCGGAGAAACGCGTACAGCCAGTCGGGCTTGACGCGCGCGCCTTCCGGCGTCAGCATCGGCGGTCCGAGCGACGGGTCCGAGACGAGCTTGAGGAAATCGCCGCCATCGCCTTCGATGATGTGGCACCCGACGCAGTTGCGCCGGTGGACGAGCGTCCGGCCCTGCACCAGATAGTCGTAGCGCGCGGTCTTGACCGGCATCGCCTGCGCCGGCTGAATCTCGCGCTGGAAGCTCATGATGGCCGTCAGCAGGCGGCTGATCTCTTCGTCGGCGAAATCGAAGTTCGGCATGCGCAGCTTGTCGAGCGGCTGCAGCACACGCCCCTGATCGAAGATGCGCGGATCGTGCAGCTTGGTCCTGAACCATTCGATCTTCGAGGTGTGCGGAATCCCCTCGACAAACGCGAAGTCGAGGCGCGAGACGAGCTTGCTGCCCTCCTCGGAGAGCTCGGTGCCAATGGGCCGCGTCGTCTCGAAGCCCTTGATCTCGTGGCAGCTGTAGCAGCCGTACCGGTTGATCACGAGCCGTCCCAGTTCGACCTGCTTGGCCTTCGCGTCGAGCTTCGAGACAGCGGCCTTGGCGTCCTCGAACGGCATCAAGTTCGGGTAGTAGTAGCTCATCAAGGTCGCGTCGACCGCAGTCTGGTCTGGTGTCGCTTTGGCCGCATCGCCGCCGCCGCCTTTCAGCCCCGACAGATACGTCGCCACGTCGGCCACTTGCGCATCGGTGAGCCGCAGGTCTGGCATGTAGGTGGCCGGGCTGTAATGCTTCGGATCGCGGACCCAGTTGTAGATCCACTCGTAGGTGGTCTTGTTGCCGATGTTCTGCAGCGGTTGGCCGAAGGTGCGGTTCGGGCCTGCCTCGACGCGCGTTTTCTCGTCCACGGCGTGGCAGCCGAGGCAACCGACCGACTTCACGATCGGCTCGCCTCGCTTGGCGTCCCCGCGAGGCGGGCTCTTCACCGCGGGCTCGTGGGGAGCAGCATTGGCGAACAGATACGCCACGGCGGCGTCGATCTCCACTTCGTTTCGCGCCGCGTCTTCCGGCGCGCTCGAGTTCGAGTTGTACCAAACCCGTGGCATCCACGTCGTCGGCTTCACGGCCCGTGGATTGCGGAGCCACGTCTTCACCCAGTCGGGGGTCAGCTTCGAGTCGATCTTCGTCAGAATCGGCCCCGGTTTCTTGACGTCTTCGAACCCGCGCGTCTTGTGGCACGCGTAGCAACCCGCCCGCTCGAAGGTGGCGTAGGCCACGTTGAGCTTGTCGGCCCTCGGCACGAACACTTCGCTCTTGTGGCACTTGGCGCACGACGCCTCGGTCATGTCCGCGGGCAGCATCGGAAAGTCCCACAGATGCGGCTCCTCCCAGTCGTGCTCCTCCTCCCACCTGATCTGCTTGGCTTCGCGCTCCTCCTCGTTCGCGCCGCTCGGCATGTGCGAGGCGTCACGGAAGCTCACCGACTGCCCCATGCCCTCGTGACACACCGTGCAGCCGACCTGGTCCATCGGGTGCGGCGAGTTGCTCGCCAGGTACGTCGCCAGGTTCGGGTGCGGCTTGTACGGCTGCGGGTATTTCTCGTAGAGCGGATCGGCCCGGTCAATCGCCAGGTGGCACGTCGTGCAGCGGTCCATCTTGGCGACCCTCGTGAAGTTCACGTCGTCCACGACGTTCGGCAGCAGAATCTGCTGAATCTTGATCGTCGGCGCCATGAAGTCGAGCAGCGGCGCGTCGCGGAAGAAGTCCTTCAGCACGCTCGGCTGCAGCACGTCCAGCCGCCTGTCGAGCCGCGTCCCTTCGGCGTGAAGCTCGGCGATCTGCTTCTGCACCGCAGCCAGCGCTCCCGTGAACTGCTCCTGCTGCTTGAGGAGCGCCCCACGCTCGGCTGTCGTCTTCTCGACGATCAGGTTGAGCCCGGCGAGCTCCCGTTCCTGGGCGGCGACCGATTCGCCCATCCTGGCGGCGCTCGAGCTGCCGGCGACGCGAGCCGCCTCGAACTCGTAGCGGTCCTGATCGTAGGTGGCCTTGGCAAATTGCGCCGCCTGCGATTCGCGGTAGAGACGGGCCTCGACGGTCCCGAGCTGTGACTGGATCTCGCCGACTTTCTGCTGGTTCGACGCGATGTTCTGCTCGGCTTGGGCGAGTCCGGTCTCCAGCGTCTTCAGCTTGTTCTGATCGACGCCCCGCTGCGCCCTCTCGAGGCCGGCCTGCGTCACCTGGATCTCCAGGTTCACGAAACGCCGCTGCACGTTCTTCCATTCGCGGTCGTAGTCGTCCCACACCATCCAAATGGTCGACAGGAGGAGGAAGATGCTGGACGCCGCGAAGACGACGTTCAGGAAATCGATGTTGTAGGCGTGTCCGACGCCCTTCTTGTCAGCCATAAGTAACGAAGCTCCGCTTCACACCTCTGAGTTGCATCGAAGTCCGTGATGGCAACGGATCTTCGTTACCAGTCGCGCGGCCGCCGGATCAGCCGCGCCTGAGACAGCTTCCAAGGCTCGCCGACAGAAACGTGCTTCATGTGTCACGATCATGGCCTCAGAAGATGTCTAGATATTGAAGAAGAATTCCGGGATCGCAACGATGTACTTCAAATTGAACAACCATCGCAGCAGCATCTTCGCCGGCAGCGACATCATCATCAAGAACAGGAACACCGTCACGTAGTAGCGCGGCGGCCCGAGCTTCTCGTAGTACTTCTTGAACGCGGATTTCGCCAGGATCGGCGGCAGCGCGAACGTGTAGACGATCACGAACAGAATGCCGAAGATCTCACGCAGGAACCAGTTCCCTGGCAGCCCCGTTCGAAGCGCCCGCACCCAGATATACTCCGACAGGTTCACGTTGACGAGCGCCTCGAGCTTGTGCACGTCCCAGTACTCGAACGGCCCAAAGAAGTTCCAATTCGGCCCGCGCAGGAACGTGCCGAGCACGATGAGCGACACCCACAGAATCACGAACCCGAACAGGAAGATGACGATCTCGGCCTTGCGCTCGTTGAACGTGTAGTAGCCGTTCCCCTTCGGGTTCTTGTCGATGTAAGGAATCGCGATGAGCCCGACGATGATCAGGCCCGGCAGCACCACGCCGGCCAGCCACGGGTCGAAGTAGACGAGCATCTCCTGAAGGCCCAGGAAGTACCACGGGGCCTTCGACGGGTTCGGCGTCACCGATCGGTTCGCCGGCTGCTCGAGCGGCGCCTTGAGCACGATCGACCAGACAATCAGAATCACGGAACAGACGACGAGCGAGATGAGCTCGGTGTAGACGAGGTCCGGCCACACCCACACGCGGTCCGACTCTTCTTTCTCGATGGGCCCCTTCCCCGCGGCGATGCGCCGGTCGTTCCGCACCGCCTCCCGCATCGCATACCACGTGAGAAACAGGAGCGAGAAGATGAGCCCGATGATCGGCACGTTGTCGGGCTTGCCGATGATCAGCTGAAAGTTCGGGTCGAAGGCGCCAAACACGAAGAACGCCGTCAGCAGGCCCATCATGCTGTAGCCGAAGGCGTTCGACGCGACCTTCTCGCGCTTCCACACCATCACGATGAGCGACAGCACGGCCACGATGAAGTACAGCCGCGGATCGGCCAGGGCGTTAATTGTCCCCTTCAAAAGACCCATCGGTGACGATCCTCGCAATCAAGAATTCACGATCAAGAATTAAGAATGCGCTGCCGGCGCACGCGACGAATTCTTACTTCTTAATTGTCAATGGTAAATTCCTAGAGTGGCCCACTAATCCCGCCGTCCTTGCGCACGCGCCAGAAATGCACGGCCATGAGCACCGCGATCACGAGCGGCAGGCCGACGCAGTGCAGTACGTAGAACCGCAGCAGCGCGCCCTCGCCCACGAACGACCCGCCCAGCAGCGCGAACCGCGCATCGTCGTAGGCATGAATGAGCGGCACGTCGCCAAGGCGGAGCAGCGCCGCGCCCGGACCTTCGTGGCCGAGAAACGGGGTCGCGCGCGCCATGTTGGACCCGACCGTGATCGCCCAGATGGCCAGCTGGTCCCACGGGAGCAGGTACCCGGTGAACGACAGCAGCAGCGTGAGCACGAGCATGATGACGCCGACCGACCAGTTGAATTCGCGCGGCGGCTTGTAGGAGCCGGTGAGAAACACGCGGAACATGTGGAGCATCACGGTGATGACCATCGCGTGCGCGCCCCACCGGTGCATCTCGCGCATGATGCCGAGCGGCACGTGCTCGCGCAGCGCCACGATGTCGGTGTAGGCGTACTCGAGCGTCGGCCGGTAGTAGAACATCAGCAGCAGGCCGGTGAGCGTCAGCGACAGGAAGAGGAAGAAGCTCATCCCGCCCATGCACCAGGTGTAGCGCAGCTTGACGCCCGACTTCCGCATCCGCACCGGGTGCAGGTGCAGGAAGACGTTCGACAGCATCACGAGCACGCGCGTGCGGTCGCTGTCGGGCCGATCATGGCGGAACACCGACTTCCAGACCTGCGTCTCGGTCAGCCAGTTCCAGAGCCGGGTCGCCGCTGTCTCTTTCGGATCGATCGTTTTTGTCTCAGCCATAGTCGCTAACTTCGCCAGATCCTCGGATTCGCCAAATCATCAGATTCTCAAATTCTCAAATCCTCAAATCCTCAAATTCCAGGATCAGCTTCTCAGGAATGCCTCCGAATCGGCCCATTGCCCGAGCTCCCACTGAAACTTCCGCGCCTTGTCGACGAGCAACTGGCCATCGTCGGCGAGCACGATGCGCGCACGCTCGAGCGGCCGCGGCGCCGGACCCTCGAAGTTGATGCCCGTGGTCCTGAATCCGCTGCCGTGGCACGGGCACTTGAACTTGCCTTCGGCCGACAGATAGTTGGGGGTGCAGCCGAGATGTGTGCACGTGACGAGCAAGGCGTAGAACCCGCTCGCCCGCTGCACGAGGTCGTCGGGCGTTCGGACGATCCAGACGCCGAACTTCTCCTTCCAGCGCTCGTCGACGCCCATGCCGTACTCGTTCGGAAACCCCGCCTTGAACTGCTGCGGCGGCTCGTTGAGCACGTTGGGAAACATGAAGCGGCCGGTCGCCGCGAGCGCGGCCGCGGAGGCCGCGGTGAACGCGCCCCACGCCAGACCCATCCAGGCGCGGCGCGTGAGCAGCGGCGACATGTCGTCCGGATCGCGCGTGGCCGCGGCCGCCGCCTTTGCCGGCGCGGCGGCGGCTTTGGCGGCCCCACCGCCCAGCGAGGCCGCCGTCGTCGTCTTGCCTGCAAGATCGGGGAGGGGCACGGCCGGGGGCCGGGGTGCGGCCGGACGCGGCGCGTGCGCGGCCGCCACCGGTGTGGCGGGCGCCGGGCTGGCCGGTTGAGTGCCTTCGGGTTTGGTGTCGTCTGCCATGTCAGTGGATTCTCAACGGTGGACTATTTCACGACTTCACTACGGCACTACATCACGACATCACTACAGGGTGCGAAGCGCTTCGAGCGCGGCCTGGCGGACTTTCAGGCTTCGGTCCCCCCGGCTGAGGCCCTCGATCGAGGGCCGCAGGCTCGTATCCTTCAGCGTGGCCGCCGCACGGAGACCACTAATGATGACGTCGGCAATCGGGTCCTGGTCGCCCGCCTGGTCGACCTCGCGCGTGACGACCTGCTCGACGTAAGCGCGATCCAGCATTTGCTTCAGCACGGCCACGCCTTCGGATCGACCGTGGCGCGCCAGCGCGACCGCGGCATTCCAGCGCACGTCGGGGGCCGAATCCTGAAGCGCCGTTCGAAGCGTCACGGTCTGGGCGTCTCCAGGAAGCGCGCCCAGCGCGTAAACAGCCATCTTCCTGATGCCGGCGTCGCTCGATTCGTACAGCGGCTGCAGACGGGGCACCACGCTCTCGTCGCCCGACGAACCGAGGGCCCACATCGCACTGATGCGCGTCTCGCTGTCGCCCTCCTCCAGAGCGCTCGCGAGCGTAGCGACCGCCTCTGGCGGCAGCGGCGGGTCGAGACGGCCAATCGCGAACGCCAGATAGCGGCGCACGCGAGGGTCGTCGTCTTTCGCTTCTTTGAAAGCCTTGACGAGCTCGGGACCGAGCGTCTTGTCGGCGCGGACCTTCGGATCGGACATCAACTGCGACAGCTCGTAGGCCGCGGGCCACTGCCGGTACCAACCGCCGTAGCGGATTTCACCGAGGTAGCCTTCCGCGGAGCGTTCGTCCGCGATGAGCGAACGGAAGCCGAGGAACACGAGGACCGCGACGGCGACCACGGCCAAGGGGATCAAGAAAAACTGAACAGCCAGGGCGGGGGCTGCGACGAGTGGATTTCGAGTCGCGGCTGCGCGCTCGACAAGTTTTTCCATGTTAACGGGATCTAAGCGGCGGACCGTCTGGACTGGCCCTGGACTGGCGAAGTTTTACTACGTATCTCCTTCATTGGTCAAGAGATGAGCTCAAGGCTCAAACCTTTGGCAGCGTCACCCCACGCTGCGCCTGGTATTTGCCCTTCTTGTCCTTGTATGACACGTCGCAGGGCTCGTCGCTCTGGAAGAACACGACCTGCGCGATGCCCTCGTTGGCATAGATCTTGGCCGGGAGCGGCGTGGTGTTCGAGATCTCGATCGTCACGTGCCCTTCCCACTCGGGCTCGAAGGGGGTCACGTTGACGATGATCCCACAGCGCGCGTAGGTGGATTTGCCCAGGCACACGGTGAGGACATCGCGCGGAATACGGAAATATTCGATGGTGCGCGCCAGCGCAAACGAGTTGGGCGGGATGATGCAGACGTCGGCCTTGATATCCACGAATGACTTGGGGTCGAAGTTCTTGGGATCGACGACCGTGTTGTAGATATTGGTGAAGACCTTGAAGTCGTCGGCCACGCGGATGTCGTAGCCGTACGACGAGACGCCATAGGACACGACGCCCTCGCGCGTCTGGCTTTCCACGAAGGGCTCGATCATCCGGTGCTCGAGCGCCATTTTCTTGATCCAGCGGTCGGGTTTGATGGACATGAGACCGCAGATTATAGTGCAGTCCAAGCCTTGTTCTCACCGCCGGAATAGGGCGAACAGGAGCGTGAGAAGGATGCTCACGACGATGGAGGTCGCCAGCGGAAGATAGAACGAGAAATTGCCGCGCTTGACGACGATGTCGCCGGGGAGACGGAAGATCGGCACGCCGAGCATCACGACCAGCCCGAGGGCCGTGATGGCGAGGCCGATCAGCACCAGTGTCTTACCCATGAAACTCTGCACCACAAAAGACACAGAGGACACGAGCACCTGTGGGCTGGCCTTGGACAGGACCCGCGCCGGTTGTGAGACCGGCTGTAACGATTTTCAATCTGTGTCCTCTGAGTCCTCCGTGGTGGCGATGTTACGCGACGATGACGGCTGATCTCAG
This sequence comes from Acidobacteria bacterium RIFCSPLOWO2_02_FULL_65_29, assembly GCA_001767435.1. GTDB lineage: Bacteria > Acidobacteriota > Vicinamibacteria > Vicinamibacterales > CAVVIG01 > 2-02-FULL-65-29. Next base: position 127,044 of record MEKT01000016.1, read on the forward strand.
GCCAGGTCCACACCTGCGAAAAAGTACCCGATCTCGTACGCTGCCGTCTCGGGCGCATCCGAGCCGTGTGTGGCGTTTCGCTCGATCGACTGGGCGAACTCCTTACGGAGCGTGCCGGAATCGGCCTTGGCCGGATCGGTCGCGCCCATGAGGGTCCGCCACTGCCTGATGGCATCGGGCGCCTCGAGCACCATGACGATCGCGGGCCCAGACGACATGAAACTCGTGAGGCTGGCGAAAAACGGCCGCTCGCGATGCACCGCGTAGAAGCCTTCGGCCTCGCGCTTCGACAGTTGGACACGACGCATCGCCCGGATGGTGAATCCGGCGTCCTCGATGCGCCGAATGATTCTCCCCGTGACGCGTCGCTCGACCGCGTCGGGCTTGATGATGGCAAGCGTGCGTTCGCCCACTACCTGAGCGACTCCATGATCTCTTCGAGCGCCTCGCGTCCTGGTCGCACGCGCTCCAACGGCAGAAACGCGAGCGGCTCGTCCACCGTGTTGAGCTGTTCCAGGAAATCGTCCCGATCCGGCTCGATGTAGACGATCCCGGTGGCGAACTCGCCGCGTCGTTGTGTCTCGTGCAGCCGCTTCAGCGCCGCGATCTTGTCGGTCGGGTCGTAACCGTCCTCGAGCTTCTTCAAATACAGCTTCGACCCGTCGTGCATCGTCACTTCCTGTGTCGTGCCGGGCGCATAGTCGACGCTGATGTCCTCGAAAAACGGCACGAAGCTGACCTCTTCGAGCGGATCGTCGTGGTCCTTCACGTAGGCGTAGCTCTTGGTCGACCCTTCGTGATCGTTGAACGTGACGCACGGCGAGATGACGTCCAGCATCACCGTCCCGCGGTGCGCGAGCGCGGCCTTGAGGATCGCGAGCAGCTGCTTCTTGTCGCCCGAGAACGACCGCGCCACGAAGGTGGCGCCGAGCTCGATGGCGAGCGCGCAGGTGTCGATCGGCGGCAGGTCGTTGACGACCCCGGTCTTGAGCCTCGACCCGAGGTCGGCGGTGGGCGAGAACTGGCCCTTGGTCAGGCCGTAGCACCCGTTGTCTTCGATGATGTAGATGATCGGCAGATTTCGGCGCATCAGGTGCACGAACTGCCCGATGCCGATGGCCCCCGTGTCGCCGTCGCCGCTGATGCCGATGGCGATGAGCGTGCCGTTGGCCAGCAGCGCCCCCGTCCCGACCGATGGCATGCGGCCGTGGACGGCGTTGAACCCGTGAGCGGAACCTAGAAAATAGGCCGGGCTCTTGCTCGAGCAGCCGATCCCCGACAGCTTGACGACGCGGCTCGGCTCGATGCCCATCTCGAAGAAGGCGTCGACGATGCGCTCGGAAATGGCATTGTGGCCGCAGCCAGCGCAGAGAGTGGTCTTGCTGCCTCTGTAGGAAACCGCTTCCAGTCCGATTCGATTCGTTTTTCCAGCCATCTTCCTACTCTCCCCCCGTCATGCCCGAACGGGAGACGCGCTCCGTGTCCTTCTTCGCCACTTCGAAGCCTTCCTGCGCGAGCACGCTGTCGGTGACCGTGCGCGCGTCGAGCGGGAGGCCGTCGTAGTGGAGCACGCTCCGCAGCTTCTTCTGGCGATCCGGGCTGAGATCCAGGCGCATCAGCTGCAGGAGCTGCGCGTCTCGGTTCTGCTCGATCACATAGATACGGTCGTGCGCGTCGATGAACGTCGCCAGATCGTCGGTGAACGGATACGCGCGCAGGCGGTAGTACGACGTGCTCACGTCGGTCTCTTCACGCAGCTGATCCCGGCTCTCGGTGATGGCCCAATGGGACGTGCCGAAGCCGAGGAGTCCAATATCGGCGCCGGCCCTCAGATCGATCGCCGGCTTCGGCACGAACGCGCGCGCGGTCTCGAACTTACGCGCCAGCCGGTCGACGTTCTCCACGTAGTCGTTCGGGCGCTCGCTGTACTGGGCCTTCGCGTTATGGCCGGACCCTCGGGTGAAATAGGCCGGCATGCCGTCGCCCGGCACCGAACGGTACGGGATGCCGTCGCCGTCGACGTCCTTGTATCGGCCCCATTCGCCCAGCGTTTTGAGCGTTTCCGCATTCAACCGCTTGCCCCGGTTGATCGGCGTGGTGGGGTACGTGAATGCGCTCGACATCCAGTTGTTCATACCCAGGTCGAGATCGAGCATCACGAACACCGGCGTCTGGAACTGCTCGGCCAGGTCGAATGCCTCCTGCGCCATCGTGTAGCACTCCTCCACCGAGGAGGGCATGATCATGATGTGCTTGGTGTCGCCGTGGGAGAGAAAGGCGATCGTGAGGAGGTCGCCCTGCGCGGTGCGCGTCGGCAGGCCCGTGGACGGCCCGACGCGCTGGACGTCGAAGATGACCGCCGGCGTTTCCGCGTAGTACGCCAAGCCGCTGAACTCCGACATGAGCGAGATGCCCGGGCCAGATGTCGCGGTCATCGCGCGCGCACCCGCCCAGCTGGCGCCGATCACCATGCCGAGCGACGCGATCTCGTCTTCGGCCTGGACGATCGCAAACGTGGCCTTCCCCGTCGCCTTGTCGACGCGGTACTTCTTCATGTAGCCGATGAGCGACTCGCAGAGCGACGAGGACGGCGTAATCGGGTACCACGCGACCACCGTGACGCCCGCCATCATGCAGCCAATCGCGGCCGCCGCGTTTCCTTCGATCAGGATCTTGCCGGCGGTCTCGTTCATCGGCTCGATCGCAAACGGATCCTGCTTCGCGAGTTTGGCTTCGGCGTAGTCCCAGCCCGCCTTGAGCGCCCCCTGGTTGAGGGCAACGGCCTTGCCCTTTTTTCCGAACTGCCTGCTGAGCGCCTTCTCCATCAGCGCCATGTCAATCCCGAGGAGCTTGGCGAGGACGCCGTCGTAGATCATGTTGCGTACGAGCCGGCGCAGTTTCGCATCGGGGCACACCGGGCCGACCAGCTTGTCGAACGGCACCGGATAGAACACGAGGTCGGTGCGAAGCGCGTTCAGCTTGAGCGGCTCGTCGTACACCACCGCCGCGCCCGGATCGAGCGTCAGCACGTCCTCCTTGGCCGTCTCCGGATTCATCGCGACCAGGAAGTCGACTTCCTTCTTCCTGCCGATATAGCCGCGCGTGCTCGCGCGAATCGTGTACCAGGTGGGCAGTCCCGCGATGTTGGACGGGAACATGTTCTTGCCCGAGACGGGGACGCCCATCAGCAGGATGGACCTGAGCAGCACCATGTTGGCTGTCTGACTGCCGGACCCGTTGACGGTGGCCACCTGGATGCTGAAATCGTTCACGACGCGCTCGGCGCGTCCGTGCGCGCGGTTCTCCTGAACGGTGAGGTCTGTCGGTAGCATGCGTGGGAGTTCCTCTAGGACCTGAACTCGGGTGATCCCTGCGGCCCGAGTGGCAGGGAAACGATCCAACTGATTATAACATGCGGGTTTGCGGCGACATTTGATAGGGGCCATCCAGCCATCAGCGCTCAGCTGTCGGCTCTCAGCTTGCACCGAACGTATCAACGTGGGGCTCCGCCCCACACCCCGGCTCGGTCGCTTGCGGGGACCCCTACGCCCCGCGCCGCTCCCTCGCAGGCGCGCCGTGCGCGCCTAGCCCGTTATCGGGAACGAACTCTGCCCTAATGCTCTTTGCCCTATTGCCCTCAGCCTTGAGCCCTGAGCCCTGCTTTGATCGCGCTCCCCATATCGGCCGGACTCTTGACCACCGTCACGCCCGCCGCCGCGAGCGCCGCCATCTTCTCGGCCGCCGTGCCCTTGCCGCCGGCGATGATCGCGCCCGCATGCCCCATGCGGCGCCCGGGCGGGGCCGTCTGCCCAGCGATGAACGCGACCACGGGCTTCCTGAAATGCGCTTTGATCCAGGCAGCGGCTTCTTCTTCGGCGCTCCCGCCGATCTCGCCAATCATGATGACCGCTTCGGTGTCGGCGTCCTCGGCGAAGAGCTTCAGCGCGTCGATGTGCGTCGTGCCGATCAACGGGTCGCCTCCGATGCCGATGCACGTGGTCTGTCCCAGACCGAGCCGCGTCAACTGATGGATCGCTTCGTAGGTGAGCGTGCCGCTCTTCGACACGATCCCGATGCGCCCCTCCTTGCAGATGTGGCCAGGGATGATGCCGGCCTTGGCCTTCCCCGCCGAGATGATGCCGGGGCAATTGGGGCCGACCAGACGCGTCGCCGGACGCGTTTTGAGAAACGTCATCGCGCGCATCATGTCGATCGTGGGAATGCCTTCGGTGATGCAGACCACGACGCCGATGCCCGCGTCGGCGGTCTCCATGATGGCGTCGGCCGCGAACGCCGGCGGCACGAAGATCACCGACGCGTTGGCGCCGGTCTTCTCGACGGCCTGGCGGACGGTGTCGAAGATTGGCCATCCTTCGTGCGTCGAGCCGCCCTTGCCAGGCGTCACCCCGGCGACGACGGTTGTGCCGTAGGCCGCCGCCTGCTTGGCGTGAAACGTCCCTTCGCGTCCCGTGAGGCCCTGGACGATCAGCCGCGTGGATTTGTCTATGAGGACAGACATGCGTGTCTCAAATACAGCCACGAAAGAACGAAATCACGAAAAAGAATTCCATTCTGAATTTTTCGTGTTTTTTTGTTTTCGTGGCGTCATCCTGCCAGGTGAACAACGCTCGTCGCGGCCTCGCCCATCGAGTCCGCCGTCGTGAAATTCATGCCGCTCTCGCGCAGCAGGCGCTTCCCTTCCTCCACGTTGGTGCCTTCCATCCGGATGACGATCGGCACCGGGACACCCAGCTCCCTCACGGCGGCAATCACACCCTGGGCGAGCACATCGCAGCGGAGGATGCCGCCGAAGATATTGATGAGCACGGCCTTGACGTGTGTGTCGGACATCAGGATCTTGAAGGCGTTGCGAATCTGCTCGGCATTCGCCCCGCCCCCAACGTCCAGGAAGTTCGCCGGCTCCCCGCCCGCCAGCTTGATGATGTCCATCGTCGCCATCGCCAGGCCCGCGCCGTTGACCATGCAGCCGATGTTGCCGTCGAGATGGATGTAGTTGAGCGAGAACTTCGACGCTTCGATTTCGAGCGGGTTCTCCTCGCCGAGGTCGCGCAACTCCTTGATGTCGGGATGGCGGTACAACGCGTTGTCGTCGATGCTCATCTTGGCGTCGAGCGCGAGCAGATCGCCCGAGGCGGTGACGACCAACGGGTTGACCTCGATGAGCGAGGCGTCAGTGGCCAGAAAGGCACTGTAGAGCGCGGTCATGAGCTTGACGGCCTTGGTCACCTCCGCGCCGTCGAGACCGATCCCAAAGCCGAGCTGGCGAGCCTCGAACGGCACCAATCCGACGCCCGGCTCGATGTAGACGCGAATGATCTGCTCGGGCGTCTTCGCGGCGACGTCCTCGATGTCCATGCCGCCGGCCGCGCTCGCCATCATCACGGGCTTGCCCGACGCGCGGTCGAGCACGAGGCTCAGATAGAGCTCGCGCGTCATCTGGAGCCCTTCCTCGATGAGCACGCGCGAGACGACGCGACCCTCGGGTCCGGTCTGGTGAGTCACGAGCGTCATGCCCAAGATCGTCGCGGCGAGTCTCCCGGCCTCGTCCGGCGACTTCGCGAGCTTGACGCCGCCGCCCTTGCCGCGACCGCCCGCGTGAATCTGCGCTTTCACGACGACGACGCTGCCTCCAAGCCGGCGCGCGATGTCGGCGGCGTCGGCGGCGTCGAACGCGACTTCGCCGCGCGGCACCGGGACGCCGTAGCGCGCGAGAATCGCTTTGGCTTGATACTCGTGGATTTTCATGGCGACGACTCACGTGGGGCTCCGCCCCACACCCCGGCTCGGTCGCTCGCGGGGACCCTACGCCCCGCGCCGCTCCCTCGCAGGCGCGCCGTGCGCGCCTAGCCCGTTGTGCGGAAGGAGTACACGATTCTCGTTTCAACCAGCATAACGGGCCAGTGATGCTAGCTTGCGCATCCCGTGAGCGCAACAGTAAACTGAATTCCTCCATGCCCTCGCGTCCGCGTTCGCTCGACAGCTCGATCGGCACCAAGCTTCTCGTCGGCTTCACCGGCTTCCTGCTGTTTCTGTATTTGATCCTTCACATCGGCGGCAACGTGATGGTGTTCCTCGGCCCGGACACCTTCAACGGATACTCGGACCTGCTGCTGAGCAACCCGCTGATCATCCCGATCGAAATCGGGTTGGTCATGATCTTTCTGGTCCATATCTACAAGACGGTGGCGATGACGCTGGACAATCGTCGCGCGAGGCCCGTGAAGTACGCGCGGAAGAAATCAGCGGGCGCACCCAGCCGCAAGTCCGTCGCGTCTTCGACGATGATCGTTTCGGGGCTCTGGCTGCTGCTGTTCATCGTCATTCACGTCAGAACGTTCAAGTTCGGCCCGGAATACGAAACAGCGAGCGGCGTTCGCGATCTCTACCGGCTGGAGATGGAGAACTTCAGCGACCCGATCACGGTGGTCTTCTACCTGATCAGCATGCTGGTCGTCGGCTCGCATCTGTGGCACGGCGCGTCGAGCGCGTTGCAGTCGCTCGGCATCGACAGCCAGACGTGGACGCCGAGAATTCTCCTTTCGGGGAAGGTGGCGGCCGTCCTCATCGCCGGGGGGTTCATCGTCATCACGGTGTGGGCGTTCTCGCAGGGGGCGCGGACATGAAGCTGGACGCGAAGAGTCCGTCGGGCCCGATCGCCGGCAGGTGGGACCGCCACAAGTTCGAGATGAAGCTCGTCAACCCGGCCAATAAGCGGAAATACACGCTCATCGTGGTCGGGACCGGGCTGGCGGGCGCATCGGCGGCCGCCTCGCTCGGCGAGCTCGGCTACAACGTCCTGAACTTCTGCATCCAGGACAGTCCCCGCCGCGCGCACAGCATCGCGGCGCAGGGCGGCATCAACGCCGCGAAAAACTACCAGAACGACGGCGACAGCGTGTACCGCCTCTTCTACGACACGGTGAAGGGTGGCGACTATCGCTCCCGGGAGTCGAACGTCTATCGGCTCGCTCAGCTGAGCGTCAACATCATCGACCAGTGCGTGGCCCAGGGCGTGCCGTTCGCGCGCGAGTACGGCGGCCTGCTCGACAACCGATCGTTCGGCGGCGCCCAGGTGTCGCGCACGTTCTACGCGCGCGGCCAGACGGGCCAGCAGCTGCTTCTTGGCGCCTATCAGTCGTTGATGCGCCAGGTCCACGAAAAAACGGTCACGCTCTTCCCGCGCCGCGAGATGCTCGATCTGGTCCTCGTCGACGGCAAGGCCCGCGGCATCATCGTCAGAAACCTCACAAACGGGAAGATCGAACGATACGCGGGCGATGCGGTGATTCTCGCCACGGGCGGCTACGGCACGGCCTACTACCTCTCGACCAACGCGGTGAACGCGAACGTCACGGCGGCTTGGCGTGCTCACAAGCGCGGGGCCCTCTTCGCCAACCCGTGCTATACGCAAATTCATCCAACGTGCATCCCCGTGAGTGGCGAACACCAGTCCAAGCTCACTCTGATGAGCGAGAGCCTCAGAAACGACGGCCGCGTGTGGGTGCCGAAGAAGAAGGGCGATGCGCGTCCACCAGCGCAGATCCCGGAAGCCGAGCGCGACTACTACCTCGAGCGGAAGTACCCGAGCTTCGGGAACCTCGTGCCTCGCGACGTCGCCTCCCGCAACGCCAAGCAGGTCTGCGACGAAGGCCGCGGCGTCGGCGACAGCAGGCTGTCGGTGTATCTGGACTTCACCGACGCCATCAAGAGGCTGGGCGTCGACGAGGTGAAGGAGAAATACGGCAACCTGTTTCACATGTACAAGAAGATCACCGACGAGGACGCTTATAGAGTGCCGATGCGCATCTATCCGGCCATCCACTACACGATGGGCGGGCTTTGGGTCGATTACAACCTGATGAGCAACGTGCCGGGCCTGCACGTGCTCGGCGAGGCGAATTTCTCGGACCACGGCGCCAACCGCCTGGGCGCCAGTGCCCTCATGCAGGGCCTCGCCGACGGCTACTTCGTCATCCCGTACACGATTGGGCATTACCTCGCCAGCAGCCCCCTGCCGAAAGTGACCACCGACCACGATGCGTTCAAGCAGGCCGCCGACAACGCACAGCAAGGCATCAACCGGCTGCTGGCTGTGAAGGGCCATCGCGGCATCCGCGAGATTCACCGCGAGCTTGGCCGGATTCTGTGGGACGACGTTGGGATGGCGCGCACGGAAGCGAGCCTGAAGCGCGCGCTCGCCGCCATTCCAGGGCTGCGCGACGAGTTCTGGCACAGCGTGTCGGTGCCGGGCTCGCCCGACAATCTCAACCAGAGCCTTGAATACGCGGGCCGGGTTGCCGATTACCTCGAGTTCGCCGAGCTCCTCGCGTTTGACGCCTTGGACCGCCGGGAGTCGTGCGGCGGCCATTTCCGCGAGGAAAGCCAGACGCCCGACGGCGAGGCGCTGCGCGACGACGCGAACTTCACGTACGTCGCTGCCTGGGAGTTCAAGGGCGTGGGACGGCAACCCGAGCTGCACAAGGAGCCGCTCGAGTTCGAGGAAGTGCACCCGACGCAGCGATCGTACAAGTAGCGCGGGACTTTAGTCCCGCCAGGCAGCGGGGGACTCGGGGCTTGGGACTCGGGATTCGGGGCAAGGTTCAGGGCTCGGGACTCAGTTCCACAGGATTCGGTTGTAGTGCAGGACTGCAGTCCTGCTCAGGCAGCACGGAGACATCGATTCCATGCGTCTCACCCTCAAGATCTGGCGCCAAGCCGGCCCGAACGTCGCCGGCCGCCTCGTCGTCTACGCGGCCGACCACGTGTCGCCCGACATGTCGTTTCTCGAGATGCTCGACGTCGTGAACGAAGGGCTCATCAAGAAGGGCGAAGACGCGATCGCGTTCGACTCGGACTGTCGCGAAGGCATCTGCGGCATGTGCGGCCTCGTCGTCAACGGCATCCCGCACGGCCCCGACCGCGGCACCACGGTGTGCCAGTTGCACATGCGACGTTTCAAGGACGGCGATACGATTACGATCGAGCCCTGGCGCGCGAAGGCCTTCCCGGTCGTGAAAGATCTGGTCGTGGATCGGAGCGCGTTCGACCGCATCATCGCGGCCGGCGGATATGTGTCGGTGAACTGCGGCGGCGCGCCCGACGGCAACGCCATCCCGATTTCGAAGGACGTCTCCGAGCTGGCGATGGATTCCGCCGCGTGCATCGGCTGCGGCGCGTGCGTGGCGGCGTGCAAGAACGCGTCGGCGCACCTCTTCATGAGCGCCAAGATTTCCCATCTCGCGCTCCTGCCCCAGGGTCAGGTCGAACGGGCGCGCCGCGTCGTGCAGATGGTCACTCAGGCCGACGCGGAAGGGTTCGGGAGTTGCTCGAACGAGGGCGAGTGCGAGGCCGTCTGCCCGAAGGAAATCCCGATTTCCAATATCGCGCGGATGACAAGGGAATACCTGCGGGCTGTCGTTCGAATTTGAGGATTTGAGGATTTGAGGACTCGAGGATTTGAGGATTTTGCGGGATCTGAGGATTTTGCGGGATCTGAGAATCTGACGATCACCACACCGCCGCGCCGCTGGGATCTCATCAAAAATTCTCAGATCCCAAATTCTCAGATCCTCAAATCCTCAAAATCCTCCAAATTCTCAAGTCCTCAAATTCTCAAATCCTCAAATTCTCCTATCTGGTTGCCCCGAGTCGCTTGAGCTCCTCCGACCAATTCTGCACGAACACGATCTGGGCGGCGCCAGCCTCGCTGTCGAGTCGGCCCTCAGACTTCATCACCGCGGGGCGTGCAGATTCTGCAGCACTCTCACGCTCGATCGCCGATTCCCAACGACTTACGGGCTGGCACGCCTCTCGCTTGGCGACTCCGGGCGCGAGTCTTCACAGAGCCGACGAGGCTACACTTGAGCGACCGGCAGCGAGCGATGTTCACCGACAAACTGCCGGACACGGCCAATGTCGTGATGGCCGGGACGGTCTTTGGGCAGGCGATCGGCGGCGAGGCGTTCTCCAGAGCCTTGGCGGCCGCCGGCATTGCGCTGTGGGCAGGCTTGATTGCGTCGAGTTTGTGGCTGACGGGAAGGAGTGTCAAATGAACGGCGCCAACACGGGCTACTTCATCGTCTACGGCGGGATTCTGCTGTTCGTCTCCGTCATCTGCGTCATCGATTCGATCGACCGACGGCGCGAGCGTCGCGAGCAGCCTGTGGCGACAACGCCAAAGTTGGCCCGCCCAATGCCCGCGGATCAATGGCGAGCGCCGCGGCAAGCGCTCGATCCAACTCGGCGAATCGGGACTCGTCCAGTCGCCCGACAAAACGGGTCAGCGCGGGCTTGGGCAGGCTGACGAGCTCGTCGCAGTGCACGCTGCAGTCGTGCCGCAGGCCTTCGTCCGGACCCACTGGAATCTGCGTCGAGAGGCCGTGCCGCGCGAAGTAGACAGGCGCGCAGATCGCGGTCGAGAACTTCGAGTCGATGAGCACCTGGCGGCTCACGACCAGAAACACCCGAAACGGCCGGGGATTCCGCGCGGCCGGCTTCGACACGCGATAGAAGTCGCCGCGGGTCACGGCTCGACCTGGTAGGCCAGGACATCGTCCGCCTCCGCATTCAGGCGTTTGGCGTGTTGGTTGATCAGCGCAAGGTCTTTCGCATCGGCGGCGCGGCGGGCGCGCGTGGCCAGCGCTTCGCGAACGAGCCGCTCGATCGTTTCGGATCGGCTCTCCCCTCTCTGGCCCACCCGGCGGACTGTCTTCAGGATATCCTCCGATAGTGTGACAGACGTCTTCAGTTTCATACTACTACTATACTCCACACCCTAATCTAGTCGGCGGGTCCACACGCGCCGCGCCTGGGCGGCTGAAGGGCGCCTGACCGCGCAGCTGGAACCTACCGAAGGCCGGCGACTGCAAGCAGGATCGCCAGGCTGACGGTGACGCCCTTCACGGCCGACGTCTTGTCCACGTCGATGAATTCGTCCAGGGAGTGGCTGCGCCCGCCGCGACCGCCGGCGCCGATCGTGACCGCAGGGATGTCCATGCTGATCGGGATGTTGGAATCCGTGCTGCTCATCCCGAACGACGGCTTCATGCCGAAGGCCATGATGGCGGCGCTCACGGATTGAATCAGAGGCGAGCTGATCGACGTCTCGCCCGACGGGCGGTCGCCCATCAATTCCATCTTCACCGCGATTCTGCCCTGGGCCGTGGAACGGCTCAGGTTTTCTTCCTCGACCGCCTCGCGCATCAGCGCCATAAACGTCTGGGCGAGCTTCTCGAGCTCGGGCCTCGATTCCGACCGCATGTCCACTTCCATCCACGAGGCGAACGGGATCGAGTTGACCGACGTGCCGCCTCCGACGACGCCCACGCTGTACGTCGTTTTCGGGGTGGATGGCACGCGCAGCCTCGAGAATCTTCCAATGGCGTTGGCCAGGGCGTACGCGGGGTTCACCAGACCGAACGCCCCGTAGCTGTGCCCGCCAGGCCCCGAGAACGTGACCCGGTAGCGTTTGCTTCCCACGCCGCCGTTCGTCAATCGATCGCTCGCGCCACCTTCCATCGCGATGAACATCTTGATGTCGTTCTTGTAGCGGCCCTGCTGAAACAGGTGCTTCATCCCCCGCAGGTCGCCCGGGCCTTCCTCGCCGACGTTGCCGACAAAGAGAATGTCGCTCGTCGTCTCGATCGTCGCCGCGTCCATCGCCCGAATCATCGACAGCAGAACAGCGAGACTCCGCGTGTCGTCCCCGATGCCCGGCGCGGAAAGCACCGTGCCATTCCGCTTCACCTTCACATCGGTTCCTTCGGGAAACACCGTGTCCAGGTGCGCGGAGATGGCGACCAGCGGACCGCCGCCCGCGCCTTTCCGGATTCCCATCACGTTGCCTGCGGCGTCCATCTCCACGTTGGTCAGGCCGTGGTCGCGGAGCATCTCGAGGTAAACCCTGGCCCTCTTTTCTTCCTTGAACGGCGGCGCCTCGATTTCCGTGAGCTGGATGATCTCGTTGACGAAGCGGTCGTAGTCCTTCTCGACGACGGCCTGGGCGGCCTTGAACCGTTCGTGATTGACGATGCGCTGAACCGCCACGTCGGGCGTCTGAGCGGATGCGGCCCGTCCAAGGAGAACCAGCGCGAACGCGGCTGTGGCGGCACCCTTCATGGGCGAAGCTCCTTTCAGTGCGCCCTATCATACCGTTCCGCCGAATCGGCCGTGCCCGTCGCTCGACCGGCACGTCGATCACCAGAGCGAGAGTTCCAGATCGATCGCTTCGAAGGGTTGGGCGCGAAGAACCGCCAACCCGGACCACGTGGACACAATCGTCCAGCGGCCGCCCTCCAGCTTCAGATTCTCAAATCCTCAAATCCTCAAATCCTCAGATCCTCAGATCCTCAGATCCTCAGATCCTCAGATCCTCAGATCCTCAAATCCTCAAATCCTCAAATCCTCAAATCCTCAAATCCTCGCTATACCTTGATCACATCGACGAGCTCTTTCACGGCTGCGGCCGACTTCTGCAGCGCGGCGTGTTCCTCGGCCGTCAGCGTGATCTCCATGATCTGCTCCATGCCGCGGGCGCCGAGCTTCGCGGGCACGCCGACAAAGAGATCGTGGATGCCGTATTCGCCCTGCAGGAACACCGAGCACGGCAAGATCTTCTTCTTGTCCTTCAGGATGCACTCGACCATTTCAGTCGCCGCCGCGCCTGGCGCGTACCACGCGCTCGTGCCGACCAGTTTCGTGATCTCGGCGCCGCCGTCGGCCGTCCGCTTACAAATCGCGTCCACGCGATCCTTGGGCATCAACTCGGTGATGGGCACCCCCGCCACGGTCGAATAGCGCGGCAACGGCACCATCGTGTCGCCGTGGCCGCCCAGCACGAACGCGTGGACGTTCTCGACCGACACGCCGAGCTCCATGGCGATGAAGGTCCGCATACGCGCCGAATCGAGCACGCCGGCCATGCCAATGACGCGCTCCCTCGGGAAGCCGCTCAGGCGGTACACGGCCTGGCACATCGCGTCGAGAGGGTTGGCGACTGGCACGATGATGCAGTTGGGCGAATGCTTCACGACCTCGGCCGTCACCGCCTTCATGATGGCGAAGTTGACGTTGAGCAGGTCGTCGCGGCTCATCCCCGGCTTTCTCGGCACACCAGACGTGATGACGACGATGTCGGAGTTGGCGGTCTGCGCGTAGTCGGCGCCGCCAATCACACGGCTGTCGGAGCCGGTGATCGGACACGACTCCAGCATGTCGAGGGCGACGCCCGCCGCCTTCTGGCCGGCGATGTCGACGACCACGACGTCGGCCAATGCCTTGTCGGCGATGCACCGCGCGACCGTGGACCCGACGTTTCCTGCTCCACCGACGACTGTGACTTTTTTGTTCATCGAGATATCCTCAGGCTTTGGGCTTTGAGCTTTGGGCTTTGGGCTTTGGCCAAATCCTAAAGCCGAGAGCCCAGAGCCTACATATTTCTTATGATGGCGTCCCCGAATTCCGACGTCTTGAGCTCTTTGGCCCCGTCCATGAGTCGCGCGAAGTCGTAGGTCACCTGTTTGGCCGCAATGGCGCCATCCATGCCCTTCACGACCAGATCGGCCGCTTCGTTCCAGCCGAGATGGCGCAGCATCATCTCGCCCGACAGGACGACCGAGCCGGGATTCACCTTGTCCTGATTGGCGTACTTGGGGGCGGTGCCGTGTGTCGCCTCGAACACGGCGTGGCCGGTCACATAGTTGATGTTCCCGCCCGGGGCGATGCCGATGCCGCCCACCTGTGCGGCCAACGCGTCCGACAGGTAGTCTCCGTTCAGATTCGGCGTGGCGATGACGTCGAACTCGTCGGGGCGCGTCAAGACCTGCTGCAAGGTGATGTCGGCAATCGCATCCTTGATGAGCAGGCCCGCGCCCGGTTTCCCCTCGGGAATCCGGCACCACGGCCCGCCGTCGATTTCGACCGCACCGTAGAACTCCTTCGCCACCTTGTAGCCCCAGTCGCGGAAGGCGCCCTCGGTGAACTTCATGATGTTGCCCTTGTGCACGAGCGTCACGCTCTTGCGCGCATTCTTGACGGCGTAACCAATCGCACTGTGAACGAGACGTTCGGTGCCCAAATAGCTCATCGTCTTGATGCCGACGCCCACCTCGACGCCCATCTCTCGTGCCGGAGCGCCGATGGCTTCGAGCTGCGCTTGCCATCGGCCGGTCGCTTCGATGCTGCCGAAGCGTATCTTCCGAAACTCCTTCGGAAACTCTCTGGCGAAAAAGTCGAGCACCTTTTGCGCCTCCGGCGTCCCAGGGGCGTACTCGATGCCAGCGTAAATGTCTTCCGTGTTCTCCCGGAAGATCACTATGTCGACTTTCTCGGGATGCTTCACCGGCGAGGGCACGCCTTTGTACCAGCGCACAGGCCGCAGGCAGACAAAAAGGTCGAGCATCTGGCGAAGCGCCACGTTCAACGACCGAATGCCGCCGCCGACCGGCGTCGTGAGGGGGCCCTTGATGCCGACCATGTACCGGCGGAACGCGTCGACCGTTTCGTCGGGCAGCCAGTTGTTGAACTGCTTGAAGCTCTTCTCGCCCGCGTAGACCTCCATCCAGGCGATCTTGCGCTTGCCGTCGTACGCCTTCCGAACGGCGGCGTCGAGCACGCGCACGCTCGCCCGCCAGATGTCGGGACCCGTGCCGTCGCCTTCGATAAACGGAATGATCGGATCGTCGGGCACCACCGGTCGTGCGTTCTTGATAGTGATCGCGGTGCCAGTGGCCGGCGTTGAAGCGGTCGATGACATTGTCGTCGCTCTCAGTTGACAGTTGACAGTCGACAGTTGATTTAACAGCTCAGCTGACAGCGTGAGGTTGACGTAGCTGTCAACTGTTGACTGTCAGCTGTCGACTCGTTTGCGTTGGCGATTAGGTCAGTTCCCCCGAACCTTCCGGATGATTCTCACAGAAACTGTGGAAAAGCCTGTGGAAAAGACCGGCCGTTCACTGCGTTGTGATGCGCCATTTGGAACGTTTTAGCGTTTTGCACTACGGCAGGGCGGACTCACAGTCGCCAGTCGCCAGTCTCAGTCGTCAGTCGCCAGCCTCAGTCACCGGGCCCGAAGCTCCGATTGGTGAAACCTCCGGATTATACTCATCTAGACATCTTCTAAGGCCGGAGTTGTGACACATAAAAGCAAGTTTCTGTAGATGAGCCTTAGAAGCGGTCTTAGGCGCGGCCGCGTTGGCGGCCGCGCAACTAGTAGCGAAGCGCAGCCTCACCTCGCTTCGTTCCTTTACTCGTCGGTTTGAGGCGGAGCTTCGCTACCAGCTATGGAGCATCGACAAAGCGCCACGCCGCCACGTGCCCACACGCAGCAGACGCCTGTAAGACTCGTCAAGATTGTCGTCGCCGACGATCTGCCAGCGTCGGCCCTCGAACTGCTGGGGTCGGAGGCCGGGTGGCACGTTGACGCCAAGACCGGACGCAGTCTCTCGGACCTGGCCGGGGCACTCGCCGACGCCGACGCGCTCCTCGTGAGGAGTGCGACGAAGGTCACCGCGGATCTCTTGAAAGCCGCGCCACGCCTTCGGATTGTCGGTCGCGCCGGCGCCGGCGTCGACAACATCGATGTCACCGCGGCCAGCAGCCGCGGCGTGCTTGTCGTCAACGCGCCCGGCGCCAACAGCATCAGCGTGGCGGAGCACACGTGCGCGTTGATGCTCGCGCTAGCACGGGCCGTGCCTGCGGCCGATCGGGCGATGAAGGACGGTAAGTGGGAGAAAAAGAAGTTCCTGGGCAGCGAGCTCCGGGGCAAGACGCTGGGCATCGCGGGCCTTGGGCGCATCGGCCAGGAGGTGGCCCACCGTGCGCGCGCGTTCGGCATGCGCGTCGTGGCGCACGATCCGTTTCTCTCCCAGGAAATCGCGGCCGGTTTGGGCGTGGCGCTCGTGTCGCTCGACGAGATCCTGGCCGAGGCCGACTTTCTGACGCTGCACCTGCCGTCGAACGCCGAGACGCGGCACCTGATCGACAGCGACCGCCTGGCCCAGATGAAACCCGGCGTCCGGATCATCAACACCGCCCGCGGGGAGCTCATCGACGAGACGGCACTGGCCCGTGCGATCGAGGACGGTCACGTGGCCGGAGCCGGGCTGGACGTGTTCGAGCACGAGCCCCCCGCCGACTGGGCGCTGGCACGGCTGCCGCAGGTGGTGGCCACGCCGCACATCGCGGCCTCGACCGAAGAAGCACAGGAGCAGGTCGGCCTGGACACGGCCGCAGCTGTTCGAGACTTCCTGCGCGACGGCATCGTTCGCAACGCCGTGAACTTCCCCTCCGTGCACCCCGACGAGCTGCAGCGGCTGCAGCCGTGGATTGGTCTGACCGACAGCCTCGCCTCCATCGCCGTGCAGATGGGGATCGCGAGGATCGAGGCCATCGCGCTCCGCTACTACGGAGCGCTGGCCGACAGCCGCGCCGCCGGTATTCTGGCCGCGAGCGCCGCGGCGGGTGTGCTTCGGCCGATTCTGTCCGGCGGCGTGTCGATCGTCAACGCGGTGTCGGCCGCCCGAGACCGCGGCATCGAAATTCTCGAGACCCGCAGCACGCGGCCGCGGCACTTCACGAGCCTGGTGTCGCTGAAGGTGCTCACCAGCGACGGCGAGCGCTGGGTGGAAGGCACCGTGTTCGAGCCGAACACGCCGCGGCTGGTGTCGGTCCGCGGCGTCGCCGTGGAAGCCCCGCTGGCGGGCACGATGCTCATCATCGCCAACGACGACCAGCCGGGCGTGATCGGCGAGGTCGGGACAATTTTGGGACGTCTCGGCGTGAACATCGCGAACTTCGCGCTCGGCCGCGGAGACGCGGGCGCCATCGGGGTGGTCAACGTCGACGAGGATGGCAGCGCGCCCGGCGCCCTCGACAGCGCCATCGACGCGATCCGCCGCATCCCGGCGGTTCGGGACGCCTGGCTCGTGCGCTTGCCCGTCTGACGTGGGGCTCCGCCCCACACCCCGGCTCGGTCGCTTGCGCCGTTCGACAGACTCACGGCGCCCTG
This sequence comes from Acidobacteria bacterium RIFCSPLOWO2_02_FULL_65_29, assembly GCA_001767435.1. Classification (GTDB taxonomy): domain Bacteria; phylum Acidobacteriota; class Vicinamibacteria; order Vicinamibacterales; family CAVVIG01; genus 2-02-FULL-65-29. The sequence continues at coordinate 144,070 of MEKT01000016.1, forward strand.
AGCTCGTCGAAGGGCGGGGACCCCTACGCCCCGCGCCGCTCCCTCGCCCTTCGACCCTTCGACCCTTCGACTGGCTCAGGGTCGTTCCGAGCCCAGTCGAGGGACGACCATGCTCAGGGCGTCTCGAGCATCGTCGAGGGACGCAGGCGCGCCGTGCGCGCCTAGCCCGTTATACGGAACGAGTACAAAATTCTCGTTTCGACTGGTAACGGGCTCATACGACGATCACCGCGGAGCTCGCAGAACTCGCAGAGCCAAGTATTCTTCCGCGAGCTCCGCGGTTTCTGCGGTGATCGTCGTGTCACCCCACACAGACGCGGAGCGCGGCCGACAGCACCCGCGCCTCGAGGCGCGTGCCGCCCTCGACCGGCTCGCCGTCGACGTGAAACAGCATCGGCCGATCGCACTCGATCGTGGCCCGTTCGATGCGCTCGATGGACAGTCCGCGCGCGCCGGCGGCCCGCCCGGCAAACAGCCGCGGCAGCGCCGCGATCGTTCGCAGACGCGACGTTTCCTCGAACACCACGAGATCCAGCCGGCCATCGTCGAGCCGCGCGCCGGGCGCAATCTGCATCCCATTGCCGAACTGCGACCCGTTGGCCACGGTGATGAGCAGCGCGTCCAGCATACGCGCCGTGGCTCCGCCGCCGATGCGATAGCGCTCCGGCCGATACGTCAGCAGCTCGCGAACCGAGATCCTGAGATAGCCGGCGAGCCCGCGACCGCCGGCCAGGTCGCGGTCGAAGCACGCCGCAACGCGCGCATCGAAGCCGATGCCGGCGAGATTGAAGAACAGGCACCCGCCGATCTCGCCCGCGTCGATCGATCGCGGCGCCGCACGCGTCGCCTGGGTGAGCGCCCGATCCGGCCGGCGCGGAATCCCCAGATCGCGCGCGAGCCCGTTGCCGGAGCCCGACGGAACGATCGCCAGAGGCGTCGCGGTCCCGACGAGCGCCGAGCCGACCTCGTTCACGGTCCCGTCGCCGCCCCACGCCACAATGAGACGGCAGCCACGAGCGAGAGCGCCGAGCGCCAGTTCCCGCGCGTGCCCTCTACGCTCGGTGACGAGAATTTCCCCCGGTTCGGCGATCGACGACAACACGGCCGCCGCCAGCTCGGCCCGGGCGCGCGCAGACTCGCGACGGGTGCCCCCGGAAATCGGATTGATGATGACAGCGACGGACATTATTCACGGCTCGCGGGGCCCCACCCCCGCTCGCTCGCGCTGCGGCGCTCGAAGACTCGCTCTCCTCGCGCGGGCCGCGGGCGCTTTCCACGGCTCGCGGGGCCCCATCCCCCCGGCTCGGTCGCTTGCGCCGTTCGACAGGCTCACGGCGCCCGGAGCTCGTCGAAGGGCGTGGACCCCTCCGCCCCGCGCCGCTCCCTCGCCCTTCGACCCTTCGACTGGCTCAGGGTCGTCCCGAGCCCAGTCGAGGGACGACCATGCTCAGGGCGTCCCGAGCATCGTCGAGGGACGCAGGCGCGCCGGGCGCGCCTAGCAGCTTGCCAGAGGGTCCGGCTATTTCAGGACGAGCGTGATCGACGTGTTGTCTCCGAGGTCTCGCAACTCCGCCGCCTCGCCGGAAATCCGAGCCATCTCGTAGCGATCGGTGACGCGCTCGCCCGGCTTGGCGAAGAACAACTGCCCGAAGCCTGAAATGATCGCCGTGCGAACGGGTCCGTCGGGGCCCGCGTCTTCCGCAATGCCAACCAGTCGCAAGGGGGGCGGCGCGGGAGCGGCGGGCGGCGGGACGGGTTCATCGCTCACGGCAAGCCTCGGGTCGGCTGCAGCACGCGCGCCGAGCGGAGCCGTTCGAGAAAACTCGAACAGATTTCGGACCGGCGCCTGAGGCGAGGCCGTCGGACGCAGGCGCTCGCGCAGGCGCGCAATTTCCGCGGCGAGCTCCGCGCCGCGCATCTCGACCGTTGTCGGGATGAGTACAGGATTGTGCGGGACGGGTCGCCGGCCAGTGGTCGAGGCGGCCGCAAACCACGCGGCCAGCGCGGCGCCGACGACGCCAAGCGTGAGCGTTCGCTTGAGTTGCATCGGAGTCAGCACGGATCGTAGCACGTGGTCTTCTGCGTTGTGCTATTATTCGTCGTGCACCCTCCATCGACCCTGTCGACGGTCGATTCAGCGTTCCCCCTGCAAGTTGTCGCCATCATCCCCGCCCGATTCACCTCGACGCGTTTTCCCGGCAAGCCGCTCGCGGATCTCGACGGCCGCCCGATGATCGAGCACGTCTACCGCCGCGTCGAAGCGTGCCGAGACATCTCGCGCGTGATCGTCGCGACCGACGATCTCCGGATCGCGACCGCCGTGTCGGACTTCGGCGGCCACGTCAGGCTCACGAAGGCCACACACCGCAGCGGCACCGAACGGCTCGCGGAAGTCGCCTCCTCGCTCGACTGCGACATTGTCGTCAACGTGCAGGGCGATGAACCGCTCATCGATCCGCGTGCGATTTCTGAAGCGCTGATCCCGTTTGCCGACTCCTCGGTGCAGATCACGACGCTCTACCGCCGCATCTCGACTCCCTCGGAGCTGTCGAACCCGAACGTGGTCAAAGTCGTGCTCGACCGCTCGGGCTTCGCGCTGTATTTCTCGCGAGCGCCCATTCCCCACTCGCGTGATCCGCGCGGCGGGTGGCCGCCCCTTTACAAACATATCGGTCTCTATGGGTATCGCAGGAGCGCCCTGCTGGTGCTGGCGTCGCTCGACCAAACGCCGCTCGAGCAGGCCGAATCGCTCGAACAGCTCCGGGCCCTCGAACACGGCATCCGCATCCGGGCCGTCGAGACCTCGTACGAGTCGATCGGTGTCGATACACCGGAAGATCTCGACGAAGTGCGCCGATTGCTGGCGACGCCGGCGTCGGGCTAGACACCTGTGGGAGCTATGGCGACCAAATACATCTTCGTGACCGGTGGCGTGGTGTCTTCGCTCGGCAAGGGGCTCGCGGCCGCGTCGATCGGGGCGCTGCTCGAAGGCCACGGCTACAAAGTCACCCTTCAGAAGTTCGACCCCTACATCAACGTGGATCCGGGCACGATGAGTCCGTACCAGCACGGCGAGGTCTACGTCACCGACGACGGGGCCGAGACGGACCTGGACCTCGGGCACTACGAGCGATTCACGAACACGATCACGTCGCGCAACTCCAACTGGACGACGGGCAAGATCTATCAGAGCGTGATCCAGAAAGAGCGGCGCGGCGACTATCTCGGCCGCACCGTGCAGGTGATTCCGCACATCACCAACGAAATCAAAGACGCGATTCGGAGCGCCGCGACCGACGTCGACGTCGTGCTCGTCGAGATCGGCGGCACCGTCGGCGACATCGAAAGCCTGCCGTTTCTCGAAGCCATCCGGCAGTTCCGGCAGGACGTCGGGCGCGACAACACGCTCTACATCCACCTGACGCTCGTGCCCTTCATCGGCACGGCCGGCGAGCTCAAGACCAAGCCGACGCAGCACAGCGTGCGCGACCTCCGCTCGATCGGCATTCAGCCCGACATCCTGCTCTGCCGGACCGATCGGTTTCTCGACCCCGACATCAAGCGCAAGATTGCGCTCTTCTGCGACGTGGACGAGGAAGCCGTCATCACCGCGAAAGACGTCCAGACCATTTACGAGGTCCCGCTCGTGCTCGCCACCGAGGGCCTCGATCGCATCGTGTTGACGTATCTGCACCTGCCGCAGACCGAGCGCCGCATGCAGGCCTGGGAAGATCTGGTCAGCCGCATCAAGAGCCCGAACGACGAGATCACGATCCACGTGGTTGGCAAGTACGTCGGCTACGAAGACTCGTACAAGAGCCTGAACGAAGCCTTGTACCACGGCGGTTTTGCCAACCGCCTCAAGGTCAACATCAAGTGGATCGAGGCCGAGGCGCTCGAGGCATCTGGCGGCGCGACCCTGCTCGACGAGGCCGACGGCATTCTCGTGCCGGGGGGATTTGGCGACCGTGGCACGCGCGGGATGATGAAAGCGGCCGAAATCGCGCGCGAGCGCCGCATCCCCTACTTCGGCATCTGCTACGGATTCCAGTGGGCCACCGTCGAGTACGCCAGAAACGTCGCTGGGCTCGTCGACGCCGACTCGACGGAGTGCTCGCCCGACACCCCGACCAAGCTGATTTACAAGCTTCGCGACCTGCTCGGTGTCGACGAGCTCGGTGGCACAATGCGGCTCGGATCGTACGCCTGCGAGCTCGCCCCGGGATCGCTCGCCCAGCGCGTCTACAACGCGTCCACGATCAACGAGCGGCATCGCCACCGCTACGAGTTCAACTGTCTCTACGAGCGCACGCTCGCCGATCACGGGCTGCGGATCTCGGGCCGCTCGCCGGACGGCAAGTTCGTCGAAATCGCCGAGCTGCCCGGGCACCCGTGGTTTCTCGCCGTGCAGTTCCACCCCGAGTTCAAATCGAAGCCCACGCGCCCCCACCCCCTCTTCGCGGCGTTTGTCGAGGCGAGCTACGCGCACAAGACCGCGCACGGCGTGGAGCGCGCGACGGCATCAGTGGCGTGATTCAGGGCGACCCGCCCACGCGCCCTCATATAATGAGCGCGTGCCCCCCGTAACAGTCGGCGACGTCGTCTTTGGCGGCGAGTGCCCCTTTGCCCTGATTGCCGGGCCTTGCGTGATCGAAAGCGAGCGTCAGGTGAGCGAGCTTGCCGCACGGCTCGCCGACACGACCCGCCGGCTCGGTGTGCCGTTCATTTTCAAGGCCTCGTTCGACAAGGCGAATCGCACCTCCGGGCGCTCGTTCCGCGGACCCGGGCCGAGCGAAGGCCTGCGCATACTGGCGGCTGTCAAGTCGAGCCTGAAGGTGCCGATGCTGACCGACATTCACGAGGTCTCGCAGGCAGAGAGGGCCGCCGAGGTCGCCGACGTGCTGCAGATTCCCGCATTTCTCTGCCGTCAAACCGATCTGCTGATCGCCGCGGCGAAGACGGGCCGCGTGGTGAACATCAAGAAGGGCCAGTTCCTGGCTCCCGACGACGTGAAGCACGCCGTCGCGAAGGTCGTGGACGCCGGCAATCCCCGCGTCATCATCACGGAGCGCGGCACGAGCTTCGGCTATCACAACCTGATCGTCGACATGCGCGCGTTTCCCATGATGCGCGCGCTGGGCGTGCCCGTGGTGTTCGACGTCACGCACAGCCTGCAGCTCCCGGGTGGCGGAGACGGCGTCACGGCGGGCCTCGCACAGTTCATCGAGCCGCTCGCGTCGGCGGGTGTCGGCGCGGGCGTCGACGGCGTGTTTCTCGAAGTGCACGACGACCCGCCACGGGCGAAGAGCGACGCGCAGAACGCCCTGCGTCTGGATCTGCTCGAGCCATTGCTCAATCGCCTGATGGCGATCGACGCCATCGTCAAGCGCACAGAGGTCCGCGCGCGTGGCTGATCGAGCGCTGGCACGTAAGGTCCTGCAGACGGAAGCCTCGGCCATCCTCGCGCTCGTGGCGCGGCTCGATGAGCGCTTCGACCGGGCGGTCGATCTGCTGCACCACTGCCAGGGCCGGGTGATCCTCACGGGCATGGGTAAGTCCGGCATCATCTGTCACAAAATTGCCGCGACGCTCGCCAGCACGGGCACGCCCGCGTTCTTTCTGCATCCGGCCGAAGCCCTGCACGGCGATCTCGGCGTCATCCGCAGCGACGATGTGGTGGTGGCCTTGTCGTACAGCGGCGAGACGGGCGAGGTGCTGCGGCTGCTGGAGGCCATCCGGCGACTGGGTGCGAAGCTCATTGCCATCACCGGCGACCCGGCGTCCACGCTGGCCCAGGCAGCCGACGTGGCGCTCGACTGCAGCGTCACCGAGGAAGCGTGCCCTCTCAACCTCGTGCCAACCGCCAGCACGACGGCGGCGCTCGCGATGGGCGACGCGCTGGCGATGACGCTGCTCGCGCAGAAGGGCTTCAAGGAGGAGGATTTCGCGAACCTGCACCCGGGCGGCAAACTCGGCAAACGCCTGATGCGGGTCGAACACCTGATGCAAGCCGGCCACGACTGTCCCGTAGTCGGCGCGACCACGACGCTCAAGGACGTCATCTACGAGATGAACAGCAAGAAGCTGGGCATGACTTGCGTGGTCGACGGCGGACTGGCGCTCATCGGCATCATCACCGACGGCGACCTCCGGCGGCACATGGACCGCGCGACCGACATCTTCAGCCTGACGGCGTCCGAGCTGATGACGCGCCATCCGGTGACGATTGCGCCGTCGACGCTCGCGGCCGAGGCGCTCAACATCATGGAGCAGCGAAAGATCACGTCGCTGGTCGTCGTTGCCGATGGCAGCCGTCGGGTTGCGGGCGTCGTCCACCTCCACGATCTATGGCGAACGGAGATGGTCTAACAGACTGCTGAACAACGCAGCCTGAAGTGACAACTTGGAACTGAGAAGTGAGAAGTCGCAATCACACACGATGTCAGTGAAATCGAAGGCCGCGGGCGTGAAGCTGCTGCTGTTTGACGTCGACGGCGTGTTCACCGACGGGACCGTGACGATTCACGCCGACGGGACCGAAAGCAAGACCTTCGGGATCCGCGACGGGATCGCTATCGTGTGGGCCGAGCGCGCGGGGCTGAGAGTAGGCCTCCTTTCGGCGCGGACGTCGGCCACCACGCCGCATCGCGCGGCGCAGCTCGGTATCACGATCGTGCAGCAGGGCGTCTCCAACAAACTCCAGGGGTACGAGCGAATCCTCGCCGCCCAGCACGTCACAGACGCCGAAGTGGCGTACATGGGCGACGACATCGTGGATCTGGCCGTGCTCGGCCGCGTGGGACTTTCGGCGGCGCCAGCCGATGCGGTGGCGGAAGTGCGAGCGCGGGTCGACTGGGTGAGCCGGGCTCCCGGGGGCCGGGGCGCCGTCCGCGAGTTGATTGAGGTGATCCTGCGGGCCCAGCGTCGGTGGAAGGCGATCGTGGCCGCCTCGGGCGTTTCATGAGCGACTACGCCCTGCTCCTCGCCGCGCTCGTGTCCCTTCTGGCGGGACTGGCCATCGGCAAGGCCTGGGAACGATACAAGCTCAGAGGCGGCACCTGGATCGACCGCCGGCGCGCCCGCGAATCGCCGCACTACATCCTGGGCTTGAACTTCCTGGTCGCCAACCAGATCGATCTGGCCATCGAGGAGCTGACCCGGGCGGCCAGCCTCGACGCCGACGCGCTCGAAGTGCACATGATTCTCGGCAACCTGCACCGCGAAAAGGGCCAGGTGGGTAAGGCGATTACGGTCCATCAGGCGCTCCTGCAGCGGTCGCGGCTTTCGAAGCTCGAGCACGCCTACGTGCTGCTGTGCCTGGGGCTCGACTACAAGCGCGGAGGGTTCGTGGACCGCGCGCACGAAGCATTCAACGAAGTCCTGCGGCTCGATCCGGACAACGAATACGCGCTCGTCAACCTGCAGAAGATGCAGGAAGAACAGCACCAGTGGGTCGCGGCGTACGACACGCGCCAGCGGCTCACGAAGCTGGCGGCCGCCGGTGCCCAGCCGCAGAACCAGGCGATTCTGGCGTTCCTCGAGAACGAGATCGGGCTCGAGGCCGTGCGCCGCAAGGACTACGCCGAGGCCGCGCGCCGGTTCCAGGACGCGATCGACCTCGACGCCCGCGCCGTGCCCGCGTACCTCAATCTGGGCGATGTGCGCGTGGCCGAGGGCAACGAAAAGGACGCAGCCAGCATCTGGGAGCGGCTGGTGCACGTGGCGCCGGACCGTGCGTACCTGGCGTTCGATCGAATCGACGCGCTCGCGAAACGGACGGGACACCCAGAACGGTTCACACGCCTCTGCCGACGGCTGATCGACGAGAACCCGCAGGAATGGCGCGCCCGTCTTGCGTTGTCGCGGCATCTCGCCGCGGGAGGCCACAACCAGGAGGCGCTCGATCTGTTGTTCGCGGCGCTCGTCCAGAATCCCCACGCGCTCAGCATTCACCAGGCGATTTGGCGCGCGCTCGCCGAGCTGCGTCACCCGCCGGCGCTCGTCGATCGGTACGGCGATCTGACCGAGCACGCGGTCTTTTATCTCGACCCGCACGTGTGCATGCGGTGCCGCTACCGCAGCACGGAGCTGCTCTGGCAGTGCCCGCACTGTCACGACTGGAATACGTTCGTCGAAGAACGCATCGCGCCGGCGCAGGACGCATCTGAATTTGAGGATTTGAGGATTTGAGGATTTGAGGGATTTGAGGATCTTGCGCTTCACATTTCGCTAGATCCTGCACATTTCGTTGAACACCTACCGGCTAAAGCCGGTAGACTCCAATTCCGACTGAAAGTCGGCTTGCGGCTGAAGCCG
>MEKT01000017.1 GCA_001767435.1 Acidobacteria bacterium RIFCSPLOWO2_02_FULL_65_29
GCCGGCTTTCCGGCGGCGACCTCTTCCACGAGCTTGAAGAGTGGCCTGACCTGGTTCCACTCCTCCTCGGTCAGCGTTCTAGGTTCGACCGTTACGGTTGCGGAGGTCGCGAGAACGGTCGTCGCGAGAAGGACGTTCCCGAGTGTCGAGGCGCGGGCAACCGCCATGGCCTACAAGATCAGAATTTGAGGACTTGAGGATTTGAGAATATGAGGATTTGGCGAATATTTGGCGCTCAGCCCTTGGATCGCCTCGCCAAATCTTCAAATCCTCACTAAATCCTCAAAATCCTCAAATCCTCAAATCCTCAAATTCCCCGATCAGGAGATCACCACTTGATCTGCGCCACGAGTCGAAGCAGCCGCCCCTGGAGAATCGTGTTCGGGAAGTCCAGCCTCGAGCCGAACGCGTTGTTCTGGGTCGTGACGACGGCGGAGTTGAGCGCGTTGTAGATGTCCGCCTGCGCCGTGAACTGATAGCTGCCGACCTGGAAGCTCTTCTTGAACGCGATGTCTGTCTGGTTCCATCGCTCCAGATACTTGGTCCCCGGGGGCGTCAACCGCACGTTTGTGACTTCCGTCCGTTGGCCGCTCGGGAAGACCGAGGCCGGCACGTTCCAGACTGTCTGCGACTCGTTGCCCGCAAAGCTCACGATCGTGCCGCTGAACTCGAGCCCGTACGGCAAGGGCAAGGTGCCCGCCACCTTGAAATCATGCCGGAACGGAATGTCCAGCAGGCGCTCATCGCAGAACCGCCCCCCGCGCTGGAAGGAGATGTCCGAGAACAGATCGTTCGACGCGGATCCGTTCGGGTTGTCCTGTTGGCACGTCACCGCCACGTTCCGGGCGGTGCTCCACCCGCCGAACAGATTGGACCCGTTGGGCAGGCGGCTGTTGAAGCTGATCTCGATGTCGTTGGAGATGTGCGTGTTGGTATCCGAGTTGTAGTCCAGGATGTCCACCTGCCCCTGCTTGTTGCGGTTGAGGTTGTAGATGGTGATCGTTTCGCCGTTTCCGATCGGGTTGGTCACCTGAAACGGCGTGTAGTCCAGTTGCGTGTCCTTGAGCAGGTTGTCTTGTCCAATCAGCCCGTAGTACTGCCGCCGGTACCAGGCAGCAGTCACCGACAGGCGGTCCATTAACTGGCGCTGAACGCTGGCGGTGTACTCCACGTTGTACTCGCGCCTGATGCCGTCGATCGGCGTGCGCGCCGACTTCAGACCGAAGTTCCTGTTGTTGCTCGGACCGATCTCGTTGTCCTGGACGATGTCGTCGTTGTCGGTCGGTCTGGGGATGCCCGAACGCGTCGCCGTCCCCGGAATCAGATCGCGATCGGACCAGTCGCGCAAGTCAGTGGCGAGCCCGCGTATCGGGTTGTAGTTCTTGGCAAAGCTGCCCGCCATGGGCCGCACGTACTTGTTCGCGCCGAACTTGAGCGCCGTCTTCGCATCGCCGAAGACGTCGTACGCAAGGCCAAACCGCGGCGAGACATCGTGCCAGATCGGCAGCCCCTTGATCTCTGGAAAGGTCGCTCCAGGCACGAAACGACCCGCCTCCCTCCACTGTTCTTTGATCATCGAGTTGAAATACTCGTAGCGGAGGCCCGCGTTCACAGTCAGTCGTCTGAACCTCCACGAGTCCTGCCCGTAGACCCCGATGTCCGCCTTCACGTATTCCTCGGTGCCGTACGGGTTGATCGTCACGATGACCGATTCGGGGACTCCGTTGCGGTACTGCTGCGTGTTCAGGTCGCCGTGCGACAACGCGTCGTTGCGGTCCTGCCCGAACGACCACTGGAACCCGCCCTTGAAGTTATGCGATCCGGTCACGTACGACAGGGCCGTGGTGACGTGGTTTCGGTCTGGAAGCGTGCCGCCGTATCCGGTGGTGGCCACGGTGCGTTGCTGAGTGATGATGTCGTAATGGGAAACATCTCTGTACCACTGGCCGGTCTGACTCTGGAGTGCCGGATCCCACGGGCACGGCGTGGACAGGCAGGTGCGCACGTTCGAGGGACGCGGCCACCCCTGCGTCGTCGGGAATTCCGCCGGCTGATACCCCGTGTGCAGGCGCTCGACGATTTGCGTGAAGCCGAGCTCGTAGAGGAATCGGTTGCTGATGGTTGATGTGAGCTTGACCCCGGCATTGTGGTAGTTCGCCTCGCCCGGATTACGTCGGCGCGATGCGCGCGACGGCTCGATGCCGAACGTGAACTCACGGCCCTTGTACTTGAAGGGACGATCGAGAAACACACTCAGCTTGTTCTTCGGCGTGGCCTGATACGTGAGCCGCGCCAGAGGAATGCGCACGTACTGGTCCACGATGGCCGGGCTGCCATCCGGCATGTAGGCGTTGGCCACCTTCTCGTCGACCGACATGAAGCGCATCGACGCGAAGAACCACAGCTTGTCCTGCAGGATCGGCCCGCCGAAGGATGGGTTGACGTCGTGGATGTTCGTGATGCCCGTCGGCAGTGACAACCCCCTGGCCTTGAGCTCCGGGGTGAGGTTGTTGCTTTGCCACGAGCCATCGGTCACGCCAAGATACAGCGACCCGTGGAAGGCGTTGCCGCCATCGCGCGGGATCATGTTCAGCCGGATGCCTCCGGACGACACCTCCGCTCCCTGCGAGCTGGTCGTGAAGCTGGTTTCCGCGAAGGCCGCCTGGTTGATGTAATTCTGAATGGCGCCGTCGTTGAACGCCGGGCTGATCAGCATCCCGTCGTACTGCATCGTGGTGTGCAGCTGGCTGGCCCCATGGACGCGCATGTTGACCTGCTCCATCATCTGCGCGCCGCCCACGTCCGGTTTGCTCAGACGGACGCCTTGCGCCAGGTAGCCGAACGACTGCGTGTTGCGCGGCGTCGGCAGCGCGTCGAGCAGATCGCGGGTGATGACCTGCGTGCGCGCGGACGACTGAACGTCGACCATCGGCGACTGGCCCGAGACGGTCACGCTCTCCTCGAGGGCTCCAACAGACAGTTGCACGTTCAGTGTCGCCGTGAAATCGGCCGGCAGCACAAGGCCGTCGCGCACGTTGGTGCCGAAGCCTGTCAACGAGAACGTGACTTTGTAGGTGCCGGGCCTCAGGTCGATGATGGTGTATCGGCCCTGGCCGTCGGAGACGACCGTCCGGACCTTCTCGATCAGTACCGGGCTAGAGGCCTCGACCGTGACGCCCGGCAGGACCGCACCGGTATTATCGGTGAGCAAACCCGCGATCGCGCTCTGTGCCGCTGCCTGCGTGGGCAGAAGCGCAAGCCACACAAAGCCGACGAGTAGACGGGCCGCGAGTCTGACGATTCTCATCTGCGCCTCCTGCAAGGAATTCAACCAATAACTCAGTACGAGAACGATGAGAGCGTTCCTGGAACCACAGATAGAATTGGATGACGGACCGAAATATATGTCTTTTCGGCGCCCCCTGCCAAGGCCAATTTGGCATATCCGGGGGCCGAGTCGATCCCGATCCAATAGACCGGAGTTCCTAGTCCGAGTTCCTGGTCCCTAGTCCCCAGTCCCTAGTCCCCAGTCCCCAGTCCCTAGTCCCGTCCCTAGTCCCTAGTCCCTAGCCCAGAGTCCCCAGCCTCCAGTCTCCAGTCCGCAGTCTCGGAGCCTGTGAAGAAATCGCCGTAGTGTCCGCCTGTAGGCGGACTTTTCATGGTCCGGCTGAAGCCGGACACTACAAACCTGCGATTTCTTCACACGCTCTCAGTCCCCAGCCCCGAGTCCCCAGCGGTCGAGCGGGCACGTGGGCGATTTGATAAACTGGTACCGGCAATCCGTTCACAGATGTCCTCCACAAGGAGCAGATCCATGTCGGTCTACGTGGCAGGGGGCAGGACCTCGAAATTCGGCACCGGCGCACTGGCGCTTGGCGTGGCGCTCGCCCTGCCAGGCGTGGTCGTCGCGGCGCCAGCGGCGCCGACCTTCACCAAAGACATCGCGCCGATCTTCCAGGAGAAATGCGAAGCCTGCCATCGGCCGGAGTCGATCGCGCCGATGTCGCTGCAGACCTACGAGGAAGCCCGGCCATGGGCGCGGTCGATCAAGGCCCGCGTGGCCGATCGGCAGATGCCGCCCTGGCATCTCGACAAGAACGTGGGCATCCAGAAGTTCAAGAACGACCGGTCGCTGAGCGACGACCAGATCGCGACGATCGTGAAATGGGTCGATACGGGCGCGCTACAGGGCGATCCGAAGGACATGCCGCCACTCGTGCAGTGGCCCGAGGGGCAGGGCTGGAACTACGCCGCGCAGTTTGGCCAGCAGGAGCCGGACATGGTCATCCGGTCCAACGAGTACACGATGGCGGCGCACGCGCAGGACGCGTGGGACAAGCGCCAGACGCCGACGGGGATCACCGAGCCGAAGTGGGTGCGCGCGATTGAGATTCGTCCGGCCACCGTCAAAGGCCGCCGTATCACGCATCACGCCATCGCGTATCTGCAGCAGACCGAGCCGGACGGCGCGTCGGCCGCGGGCTTCGGCCTCCTGGCGCCGCTCATGGAATGGGCCGTCGGCAAGCAGGGCGAAATGATGCGCCCCGATACGGGCAAGCTCCTGATGCCCGATTCGCGCATCACCTGGGACATTCACTACTCGCAAGCAGGCGAAGAGATCACGAGTGCCGTCGAGCTCGGCCTGTATTTCTATCCGAAAGGACAGGAGCCGAAATTCCGCACGTCGCTTGCGCTCGTGCCCGCGGCGCTCGGCGACATGGACGTCAGGCCGAACCAGATCACGGTGACACAGGGCAACACGGTGCTGCGCCAGGCGGCGCGCATCGAGAGCTTTCAGCCCCACATGCACCTGCGCGGCAAGGCCATGATGATGGAGGCCATTCTGCCGACCGGGGAGACGCGGGTCCTGAGCTACGCCGACCATTTCAACTTCAACTGGCACAACACCTACGTGTACGCCGACGAAGTGGCGCCGCTCGTGCCGAAGGGTACGGTACTGAAGATCACGGCCTGGCACGACAACACGCCGGCCATGAAGAGCAACCCTGACCCGAACCAGTGGGTGGGCTGGGGCGACCGCACCGTGGACGAGATGGCGCACGCGTGGGTGAACATCACCCAGCTGAGCGACGAGGATCTGCAGGCGGAGATACAGAAGCGCCGCGCCGCCCAGCCGAATACTCAACAGCCGTAGTGCGGGTCTTTAGACCCGCCAGTTGTAGTGCGGGTCTTTAGACCTGCCAGTTGTAGTGCGGGTCTCTAGACCCGCCAGTTGTAGTGCCGGTCTCTAGACCCGCCAGTTGTAGTGCGGGTCTTTAGACCCGCCTGAGATTGATGTTTGGTCGGCTTGGGCTCCTGCGGTCGCTCGTATCCCACCTGCGTCTCGTGCTACGCCTGATCCGCGAGCCTCGCGTCCCGCTGTTGACGAAAGCGCTGCTCTTCGCGGCAGGGCTTTACCTCATCTCGCCGCTGGACTTCATGCCCGATGTGCTCCCGCTTCTCGGACAGGTCGACGATCTGGTGATTGTGCTCGTCGCGCTTCAGCTGTTCGTCCATGTGTGTCCGGCGCCAGCCGTGACGTTTCATCGAGACGCGATCGCGCAGGGCAGGCGGTTTTCGTCCATGCCAGGCTCCCACGACGTCATCGATGCGGAGTGGCGCCGCGAGGATTGACGTGCATCGCGTGTGGCGCCGGAGCCCGCGGCCGGCCCGCGAAATGACGGCAGGCGCCTTCACGGGACCGCGCTCGATGGCGACCAGCGAATTCACCGACAACACCATCAGGTAGAGCGCGCCCTGGATACCGGCGATGGCCGCGATGACGTTTCCCCACGGCCTCTTGCGCCAGAGCAACACGCCACCGACCACGAGCGCCATCACCATCATCGACATGTCGAGAGCGGCGACCAGCTTGAACGCCTCGGACTCGACGGGCGTCGGCCGTCCAGCGAATGCGTATGCCGCCCACATGCCGAGCCACACGCCGCCAAGACTGAGCGCATGGCCGCGTGGTGGCCGAGCTTGTTCCGCCCGGCACGAGGCGCGGCCGATAACCTCGACCATTTGCAAATGTGGCCACATGTGGCTATATTCATGACGTGGAGACCGGCATCCGAAAGCTCAAAGACAACTTGAGCCGCTACATCCGCCGAATTGAAGCAGGCGAGCGGATTTCGGTCACGGCCCACGGGCGTGTGGTCGCCGAGCTCGTTCCTCCAGGACGCGGTGGCCGTACGTCGCCCGGAAGCCGGTGGGACGAGCTCATGGCGGCCGGCATTCTCCACCCCCCCGTGGAAGCGGGTGACCCGTTCGAGGACTGGCCGGACATCCGACTGCCGCCGGGCACCGCCGCTGCACTGATCGACAGCGATCGTGGCGAAGCGTAGCGCCCCGCGGCGACGCTCGACTCGGAGGACAGCCACGCGTGCCCTCCGACCCCAGGCTGTCGGAGCGAGCATTCGGTACATGGAGTCGAGCGCGCTCGTTGCAGCGCTGTTGGAGCATGACACGGCGGCCATGAAGCCGCTTCCGGTCGGAACACAACACGTGACGTCGGCTCTGACCCTCGCAGAGGCAGGGAGGGCGATAGTCCGGGCGCGCGCGACTGGTCGGTTGACCGCAGCAGAAGAACAGGCGGCCGTTCGAGCCCTGCGAACCTTCGAGCGGCGCTGCTTCGTCCTCGACGTTGACCGAGCGGTGCTCGATCGCGTCCGCCGCCCCTTTCCTATCGAACCGATCCGCACGCTCGATGCCGTGCATCTCGCAACGACAGAGCTACTCGGCGAACCACCGCAGCTGGTGACCGTCGTGACGCGGGACGCCCGTGTCCGCGACAACGCACGGGCTCTTGGATACGCGATTGAATGATCAGACGGAGCGATCGACTGCGCCGATCGTCGGCGCGACCAAAGTCCCGCCCTACGTACGACTTGTGAAGATTTTTCGGGGAAGTACTCGATCGTGACGAAACGGTCCGCGCGTGATCGCACTGACGCAGATGCCAAGCGGCGTGTGGGACGAATCCCAGAGCGGTTCATAACAGTTCGACCGTCACGTCTTCAGATCGAATCCGTCGCGGAGCTTTGAGTCCCTTCAGACGAATCAGTTTGGCTCGGCGCTCGTCCTTGTGCGGCTTGCACCAGAGGCAGCCGGATCGCTGGTGCTTCGGTCGTCGACGTTTGTGGTGCACGTGAATCGTCCTCCTGTGACCGCCCAAATTGCCACGCGCCGGAAGAACCCTACGCAGCCTCGCGCGGATGCACGTCCCGTTTGATCCGGTCTGCTAATGCGCGCGTGGCGACGTCGAGATCGTACGCAGCCTGCAGGTTCATCCAGAACTGCGGCGTCATGGCGAAGTAGCGCGCCAGGCGCAACGCGGTGTCCGCCGTGACGCTGCGGCGGCCGTTCACGATCTCGCTCATCCTGGTGACAGGCACCCGCAGGTCGCGGGAGAGGCCGTTGATGCTCAGCCCAAGCGGTGCCATGAGATCCTCTCGTAGGACCTCTCCGGGATGCACCGGCGGTAGTCGGCGACTCTTCGCCATCATTTCCTCCTGCGCTAGTGATAGTCCACGATCTCCACATCGTCGGCGTCCCCGTCGTGCCAGACGAAACAGATGCGGTACTGATCGTTGACTCGAATGCTGTGTTGGCCGCGCCGGTCGCCCGCGAGCGCCTCGAGCCGGTTACCAGGAAACGCCGCCAGGTCGCGGAGTTCTCGAGCCGCGTGTAGCTGCTGCAACTTCCGCTGGGCAACCCGAGCCACCTGCTGCAACCGGCGGCTGAACCGACCCGAGAAGAGCGCCTCAGCTTCGGTGTCTTTGAACGACCGAATCACGTGAGTACCAAGCTATAACGTCTGGCGTTATACGTCAAGCAGTATGGGCGCACGCTCACGTTGGCCCTCTTCTTCCCTGGCCCTTTTCCCACGCATCGCGGCCTGCTCGCCCTTTCCATACGGGTCTCCCGGGCGAACGCATCGGTTCGAATCCAGTGCAGCGTTTCCTTCTGTTTGCCCGTCTCGAGAAAGTAGTCGAGAGCTTCAGCGCCAAGAGATGGCTCAACGAATAACTGTCGCGGCCACCGTTCCTGAACCTGACCGCCGAGAACGATGTCGACTTCTGGCGCCGTCAATGAACCGGATTCGGCAAGGAAGAAGCCCCATGACAGATCGTCCTCGAAGCAGTGGAGGACCAGATGTCGCCGCCGGCCCGAAGCCATCGTGTGCCGAATGTGTGGCGCAGCGCGTGCGGTGTGATCGGCGGGATTTTCGCGTGCACCGCGCCCTTGGCCAGTACTTCACGTAGCCGTTGCGGATTCTGCTTCCACAGCTTGCCTTCCTCCTCGAGCTGCTCCCTCAGCGCGGCGCTTGTGTCGGGCTGCATCGGCACATCGCGCTCCTTGCGGAACTTGCCGATGACGTGGACGGTCCCACACACCCGGTCGATATCCCCGCGTGCGAGGGAGCGGAGCGGGGCATTGGGGCCCCCGCGAGCGACCGAGCCGGGGTTCGGGGCGGAGCCCCGAGCTGAGGATGTCTCGATGCCGCGGATCTCGTCGAGGCGGCAGCCGGTCCCGAGCGCGAACCGAACGAAGCGCTGGAAGCGCGGGTGGAGCGCTTCCAGCAGCAGCGTCTCTTCGTCGAGCGTCAGGACACGAGTCCGCGGCTTGTCCTTCCCGCGCTTGATCCCGCGGAACGGGTTGCGGACGTCGTAACCCTCGTCGATCGCGCGCTCGAAGATCGACTGGAGCAGGCCGCGCTCCCGCCGCACCGTGCTCTCCGAAACCAGACGGCGGTTCTTGTGGCCCGGATTGCCCGTCATCTGAGTCCGCCGCAGGTTCAAATACCGGACGATGTCGGACTTCGTGATCTCGTCGAGCCGCCTGGCGCCGAAGTGCGGAAGAAAGTGCGCGACGATCTGCGCGTCACGGTTCCATGGGTGCCAGATGGCCGTCAATGCGTTCCACTCATGGCGAGTCATGGCGACATCGGGCAAGGACCTGCCGGGCCCTGGCCGTGTTTACGCCGACGATGAGACACTGACGTTCGAGCTTTGCATGCGAATCGTTGCGCTCAGTGATCAGCATGGGTTCATGCCGGACATCCCGCCGTGCGATCTCTTGATCGTCGCTGGAGACGTCTGCCCGGACCGTTTCGGGCCGTTCATGGCTGTGCACGACCCGTATCAACAGCAGGCGTGGTTTGACCGGACCGTACGGCCCTGGCTCGCCGCCACGCCAGCGACGCACAAGCTCCTCACGTGGGGCAATCACGACTGGTGCGGGCAGATGTGCAGCTTCCGCTCGGACACGCCTGCGCACGCGCGATCGACCGACCTTCAGATCCTCGTGGACGAAGGAACGACGGTGCCGTCCGTCGGGGGCGCGGGTCGCGAAATGTCCGTGTGGGCGACGCCCTGGTCCAACCCGTTCATGCGGTGGGCGTTCATGAAGCGGCCGAGCGATCTCGAGCGCGTCTACGCGACGATCCCCGACGGCATCGATGTCCTCGTGTCGCATCAACCGCCGCTCTACCACGGCGACCGCACCTTCAACTTGGACTCCGGTCGCGTCGAGCATGTCGGGAGCCGGGAACTGCTCGATGCTATCGAGAGAGTCCGACCGAAGGTCGTGATCTGTGGGCATGTCCACGGGGGCTTCGGCCGTTACGAGCATCAGGGCATTCCGATCTACAACGTCAGCGTGGTCGACGAGAGTTACAGGCTCGTCAACGCGCCGACTGTCATCGACCT
>MEKT01000018.1:0-27384 GCA_001767435.1 Acidobacteria bacterium RIFCSPLOWO2_02_FULL_65_29
CCGGCGTCGCAGCCGCCGGCGGCAGCTTGTCGAGGGCCTGCTTGGCCAGCGTCGCCTCGAAGCCGTCCGGGTAGTCCTTCATCACCATCTCGAGCGCAGCGCGGGCTTCATCGGTTCGCCTCAGGCTCGTCAGCGAGATCCCCTTCTTGAGGTGGGCCTCGGGCACGGCGTTGCCTCTGGGGTAGGTGCGGATCGCGAGGTCGTAGGCGTCGACGGCCTTGTCGTACTTGCCAAGCTGGAAGTGCGAGTTGCCGACGTTCACCTGGGCATCGTCGGCCTGTTCGGATTTGGGGAAGTCGCGGATGTACGCTTCGAGCCCGGCGACGGCCAGATCGTACTGGCCGATGTAGTAATCCGCCATGGCCTGCGCATATGCGGCGGTCGGGGACAGACCTCCGGCGAGGGCCGGCGCCCGGACCGGCGCCGCCGCCGGGGCCGTGGCGCCCGCAACCGGCGGTGCGCCGGGCTCGGCGGGCACGTCAGGTTCCCGGGGTGCCGGCGCGATGTTGATCTGGAGCACGGTCTGGCGCAACGCGTCCACTTCCTGGGTGAGCGAACCGAGCCGGACACCGTTGTCGTCCATCCGCTCGCGCACCACGCGCAGGTCGCCCGACACGGCGTCGATGGTGACCTTCTGGTCGGCGAACGACTTGCGCGTCGCGTCGGTCTGTTGATCGAGCCGTCCGTTGACCGCCTTGAGGGCCTCGGCGATCGAGCCAAGGATGTTCTGCAGCTCCTGCGACTGCTCCTGGAGCATGCGAATGTCGGCCATCATCTGCCGCGTTTCCTTGTCGGCGGCCGACAGCGGTGATTGCGCCAGAATCGCGAGGAACGCCGTCGCGAGCGCCAATGCGGGCATGTGGTGCTTCATGATGATCACTTCGCGGTGATGACGAAATGCGCGCGGCGGTTCTTCGCGAACGCGCTCTCGTCGTGACCCGGGTCGAACGGGAATTCCTTGCCGTAGCTGACGGTCCGCAAGCGATCGGCGGAGATGCCGAGCGACACGAGATAGGTCCGCGCGGTCACGCTCCGCCTCTCGCCGAGCGAGAGATTGTACTCCGCCGTGCCCCGTTCGTCGCAGTGTCCCTCGATCGTGACCGTCCACATCGGGTTGCGTCTGAGCGTGGCCGCGTTTTGGTCGAGCGCGGCCTGGCCCACCGCTGTCAGCTCGCTGCTGTCGTAGTCGAAGAACACGGGGCTGAGCGGCGCCGAGCGATTCAGATCGTCGAGCGATGCCGAGGCGATCGAGTCTGGTCGGACCGGTTCGGGAGGGACGATCGTCGGTTCCCGCACCGGTTCAGGTGGCGCCGGCGGACGCGGCGCGGCCACGGCCGCATCTGCCGCCGGTGGGGGAGGCATGGGCCGCGCCACCGGCGGCTTGTTGCCGCCGCACGCCACGGTCAGGCCGATGGCTGCCACGGCCAGGCCCCGCACGGTGTTGGAATTCAGTCGAATCATCAAGCCCCCTAGTCCCTAGCCCCTAGTCCCTATTTCGACCAGTCCGGCTGGTAGTTGCTCCCGGCCCGGGTGATCTGCTTCAGATCCTGCCCGGTTCGGCTCATTGTGAAGATCTGCGCTTTGCCAGCGCGCGTCGATGCAAACGCCAGATGACGGCCGTTCGGCGAGAACGCCGGACTCTCGTTGGTCCCCTCGCCGAACGTCAACTGGCGCACCTGACGCGTGGCCAAGTCGAGGACCTTGATGTCCTGCCCCGGGCCCGTTCTCGCGGCGTAGGCAATCTCGTTGTACGGCGCAGGGGACCAGGTCGGACGGTCGGCATACGGCTCGTAGGTCAGCTGGCGCTGGCCAAGACCGTCGGCATCCATGATCCAGATCTGCGGCGTCGAGGTTCGGTCCGAGGCGAACGCGATCTGCGTACCGGCCGGGGACCAGGTCGGCGCGCCGTCGGCACCCGGATTGGTGGTCAGCCGGCGCACATTCGAACCGTCGGCGTTCATGACGTAGATCTCCGTATTACCCGCCTGATCGCGGTTCGACATGAACGCGATGCGCGTGCCGTCGGGCGAAAAGACCGGCAGGAAGTTATTGCCGGCGTTCTTCGTCAGCTCGTCCCGTGTGCCCTGGAAGATGTGCGACACGAAAATGTTCGGGAGGCCGCGGATGTAGGACGTGTAGGCGATGGAGCGGCCATCGGGAGACCACGTCGAGGTGATGTTCAGCGAGAACCCCGTCGTCACACGCCGCTGGTGGTCGCCGTCGTAGTCGGCGATGTAGATCTCTTTGGCGCTCCGGTTCTCGATCGTGCCGGCCACGCGCTCGCCGTCACGATCGGAATTGAACGTGAGCTTGGTCTGCGCCACGCCGCGCAGGGCGCGCTGCTGCTGGTGGATTTCGTCGGCAATCTTGTGTGCGTACGCGCGCGGGTTGGCGATCGACCCGCTGTACTCGCGCGCGAACGGTGAGGTCCGCCCGCGCACGTTGAAGAGCCGGACCTCGACCTGCACGCCGATGTCGGTCTTGCGCACGGTGCCGATCACGACGCCGTCGGCGTTCACCTCGCGCCAGCGGTCGAGCGGCACGTCGTACATCGACGTCGCGGCGCGAATCGTCTGGTAGACGTCGCGCGGGATCAGCGCGAACTCGTGCTCGAAGTTCAGGTCGTCCCAGAGCACGCGGGCGATGGTCTCGGCCGCGCTGGCGGTTTCTGCGTCCTTCGACAAGGCGATGAAATCGGGTACGGCGAAGCGGGGCGGCATGCCGACGTCGCCGCTGCTGATGGTCGCGGTGACGTCGGCCGGCTGCTGCGAGACGGCCGGTGGTTGCGGCGCCTGCGCGCCGAGCGCGGCGATCACGACGGCCGTCGCCGGAACGGTGAGGAGCATCCGCTTCATCGTGTGTACTCGAAATTGAGGTGAACGGTCAGCGAGGGATTTGGATACGCCTCGGGAAGCGCTGGCAGCTGTCTCGTGTACACGAGCGCCCGCACGGCGCTCAAATCGAGCGCCGAATACCCGCTCGACCGCTCGGTTCTCGGCTCGACGAGCCGGCCGTCCCGGAGAATGGTGAACATCACCATCGTCTCGCCAACGGCATCCACTTTCGAGTTCCAGTTGCTTCGGATTTTTTCCACCATGAGCAGAATGTAGTCGGGGCAACAGAAGTCGCCCGTGATGTCCAGGCGCGATCCGGTGCCCGTGCCGCCGCCCGTGGAGAGGCCGAATCCCTGCCCGCGCACGCCCGTTTCGGCCACCGACGTGCCCGGCGTGATGTCGGCGCCCTTCGACGGCGTGCGCCCGCGCGCCTCGTCGGGTCCTTCCTCGACCGGTGTCGCGCTTACCCGACTCGGTTTGGCCCCGCGGACCGGCACCGTCATCGCGGGAGTTTTCGCCGCCGGCGGCCGGACCGCTTCGCGTGGCGCGTCGGGCGGTTTCTCGGCCTGCACCGCGCGGCCGCCGATCGAGGTCATCCCGCCGTTGTCCGGCCCGGGCGTCCCGCCGCCCAGGGAAATAGTCATCACCGTGCGAGGCTCCGCCTGTCGCCGGCCGAACCAGCCGCCGGGCGACAGCACCAGAGCCGCAAGGAGCGCGCCATGCACGAGGACCGAGACGACGGCCATCTGCTGCAGCCCGGCGGGGGCCTCCATGCGGTCGCGAAGGATACCTGTGACATCCATTGATACGCGTGCCGTTACCGTGACACGGGTGCCTGCGTTTGCAGCCCAATTGTTTCGACGCCGGCACCCTTGAGCCGGTCGAAGACGTCGATGACATCGCCGAGCAGGAGTCCCCGATCGCCCTGCAGGTACACCCACTTCTGCGGCAAGGTCTGCAGCCGCTGCCGGACCCTCTCGATGAGGACGTCGGACCTGACGGGATCCTCGTTGAGATAGACGATGCCGTTGTCCTTGTAGCCGAGCGGCACCGTAATCGTGATGCGCTCGCCCTCGATGGGGTTCGCGCGACGCGCGACCGGCAGGTTGACGTCGATCCCGCGTTGAATCATCGGCGCCGTCACCATGAAGATGATGAGGAGCACGAGCATCACGTCCACGAGCGGGACCACATTGATGTCCGACAGCGTGCTCGTGACCCGCCGTCCGCGCCCGAACCGTCCGGGCGACGAATCCGCCGCTGTTTGAATCTTGGCCATCGTAGTCGATAGTCGATAGTCGTTAGTCGTTAGTCGAGCCGTGGTGAGTCCACGATCATCGACTATCGACCACCGATTGACGACTATGTAAAGTTTCTCTCAGAGATGTTCAAGAACTCCATGGCGAAATCGTCCATCTCCGACGCGAACAGCTTCACACGGTGCGAGAGCTGGTTGTAGGCGATGACCGCCGGGATGGCGGCCGCCAGCCCGGCCGCCGTCGCGATGAGCGCCGTCGCGATGCCGGGCGCCACGACGCCGAGGCTCGTCGATCCCTGCTCGCTGATATTCAGGAACGCCTCCATGATCCCCCACACCGTGCCGAACAAGCCGATAAAGGGTGCGATGCTCGCGGTCGTCGCCAAAAACGAGATCCACAGCTCGAGCTTGTTCGTCTCGACCACCGATGCCCGCAGGAGCGCGCGGTCGACCGCCGTGAGGCTCTTCAGCATTGGACGCCCGGCGGCGGCGCGCGGATTGACCGCGCCGGCCGGTGCGGCCTCCTCAGTGGACGTCGCCTGGCGGAGCTGCGCGGTCAGCTCGGCGTAGCCAGCCTGGAACAAGCCGACGAGCGGGCTGTCCTCGAGCGATCGGCATACCGCCTGCACCTCGGAAAACTTGTTGCTGCGCCGGAACACCTCGAGAAAACTTCCCGACTGACGATTGGCACGCCGAAAGGTCCAGACCTTGTAGAAGATGATTGCCCAGCAGACGATCGACATCATCCCCAGCATGAACAGAACGACCTTCGCGACGTAACCAGAATTGGCGAGCAACTCGAGCGGACTCGTGCCCGAGCTGTCAGACATGCCTGACAGGGCGCCGCCCTGCGCCTGCGCAAGCAAGGCGAGGTACGGGCTTCCGAGCGTGCGCAATGGCCCTCCGGGACGACAGGTGTGCGCCGCTGGGACAGCGCGATGTGCCAAACTGTATCACTTTGGGAAAATGCTGTCAAACCTATGTTACGATTGGAGTTCCGCCCAAACCTATGCTGCGCTTTCTTCGCGTCCGGCGACTCGCCGTCATCGATTCGGTCGAGGTCGAATTCGACCCGGGCCTGAACGTCCTGACCGGGGAAACAGGCGCGGGAAAGTCGATCCTGGTCGAAGCCGTGGGCCTGCTGCTCGGCGGACGCGCGTCGGGCGACTTGGTCCGCACCGGCGAAGACACGGCCACGATCGAGGCCATCTTCGACAGCGGCGGCGAAGAGCTGCTCATTCGCCGCGAGATCAGCGCGCAGGGCCGGAGCCGCGCGTTCATCAACGGAGAGTTGACCACCTCGAGCGCGCTCAAGAACCTGTCGGCCCGCGTGATCGAGCTTCACGGACAGCGCGAGCATCAGACGCTGCTCGATGCTGCCACGCACCTCGCAGTCGTCGACCAGGCGGGCTCGCTCGACGCGCTCGTCGGCACGGTGGCCGCATCGTTCGAGAGGATGCGGGCTGTCGCGGACGAGCTGGCCCGCGTGCGCCAGGCAGTCGCCGAGCGCGGGGTGCGGCAGGATCTGGCCGCGTTCCAGCTCGCCGAGATCGAGAGGGCGAACGTGAAGAGCGGCGAGGACGCCGATCTCGCGGCCACGCGCCACGTCCTGGCCAGCGCCGAACGCGTCGAGCGTCTGTGCCGGGACAGCTACGCGGCGCTCCACGAGCGCGATGATTCGATCCTGGCGGGGCTGGGTGGCGTGTGGCGGCGCGTGGCCGACCTGGCCGCGATCGATCCGAGATTTCTGCGGTATCTGGACGGGAAAGACGCCATCAAGTGCGAGCTCGAGGATCTGGCGGCGTTTCTGAGGCGTTACGTCGACACGATTGACGCAAGGCCGGCCCGGCTCCAAGAGGTGGAGGAACGACTCGCGCTCCTCGAGCGCCTGAAGCGGAAGTACGGCCCCGCGCTCGGCGATGTGATCGCGCGGCGCGACACCCTTCGGCAGGAACTGGCCGACCTCGAAAGGGGAGGTGAGCGGCTGGTCGAGATCGAGCGCGACGCCCGCGCGACCCGCGAACGCTTCCTCGACGACGCCCGCGTGTTGTCCGACGCGCGCCGCCGCGCGGCCACCGAGCTGGTCCGTGCGCTCGAGAAGGCGCTCGAAGAGCTGGCCATGGATCGCACTCGCTTCGAGCCGCGATTTTCCGCGCTCGACGAGCGCGCGTGGTCCGCGCAGGGCATCGACGGCGTGGAGTTGTACGTCTCGCCCAACCCTGGAGAGGATCTTCGGCCCCTGGCTCGCATCGTGTCGGGCGGAGAGCTGTCGCGGATCATGCTCGCCCTCAAGACGATCATGGCGGCGTCACGCCACGGTTGGAGCGACGCCGGCACGCGCCCGCCGAGCGCGGCGGCCCCCGGCCTCATCTTCGACGAGGTCGACGCCGGCATCGGGGGACGAGTGGCCGACGTCGTGGGGAGCAGGCTGCGGGCGCTGGCCTCCGCGTTCCAAGTGCTGTGCATCACGCACCTCCCGCAGATTGCCGCCTACGCCGACACACACTTCCAGATCGACAAGCGGGTCGAGGCAGGCCGCACGCACACGACCGTCAAGCGGTTGGAGGGCGCCGAGCGGGTCGAGGAGATTTCACGTATGCTGGGCGGCGCCGGCGTCACAGATGGAATTCGGGCGTCTGCCCGTGAGATGCTGACACATCGGAGGCCCTAGACATCTTCTAAAGCCAATGTCCATTCGAATGACACAAATTTCCGCGCGCGCCCGTTACTCGGCGGTTCGAGGCGAAGCTTCGCTGCCGACCCAGGCGAAAGGCGAAAGCGAAAGGGCGAAGGGTTCGCGTGGGGCCAGACCCCCACGCCGGTCCTGACCAATGGCGCGCAAGTATCTCATCGAGACCTTCGGCTGCCAGATGAACGTGCACGATTCGGAGCGGATGGCTGGCCTGCTCGAGCAGGCCGGCTACGAAGCGACCGACGAGGCGGCTGATGCCGACGTCCTGGTGATCAACACCTGCAGTGTGCGGGAGCGCGCCGAGGAAAAGCTGTACACCCGCCTGGGCGAGCTGCGCCAGATGGCGGCCGACACCGGACGCGACCCGGTCGTGGCGGTGGCCGGATGCGTGGCCCAACAGGAGGGCGGCTCGCTGCTCGCACGGTCTCCCGGCGTCGCCGACGTCATCGTCGGCACGCAAGCGATGCGGCGCCTGCCGATGCTGGTCGAGCGGGCGGCCGGCGAGCGGCGGCCCCTGATCGATCTCGATCCGTACGAGGACGTGACCTGGCCGCTCGGCGTCACGCGGCGGAGCGATCCGGTCAAGGCGTACGTGACCATCATCGAGGGGTGCAATGAGTTTTGCAGCTTCTGCGTCGTGCCCTACACGCGCGGCCACGAGCGCATGCGACCCAAGGCCGACATCCTCGCCGAGGCGCGGGAGGCCGCCGAGAGCGGCCGGGTTGAAGTGCAGCTCCTTGGTCAGATTGTGAACCACTACGAGGCGCCCGACGATCCGTCGTGCGACTTCACGGGTCTGCTCGAGGCGGTTCACGAGATTCCGGGCATCGAGCGCATCCGCTTCGCCAGCCCCCATCCGCGGCATTTTTCCTCGGGCTTCCTCGCCGCCATGCAGCGCCTGCCGAAGGTCTGCCGGCACCTCCACCTCCCGGTGCAGTCGGGCTCGACCCGGGTCCTCGGCGGCATGCGCCGCCGGTACACGCGCGAGAGCTACCTGGAGCTGGTCGGGCGGATCAGGGCCTCATTGCCGGATGTGGCGCTTTCAACCGATATGATCGTCGGGTTCCCTGGAGAGACCGACCGCGATTTCGAGGAGACGCTGTCGCTGGCCGAGGCCGTGCGGTTCCACAGCATGTTCTCGTTCAAGTACTCGCCGCGGCCCAACACGCTGGCGGACAAGCGGCTGGCCGACGATGTGGATGAGGCGGAGAAGACGAGGCGGATTGTCGCCCTGCAAGCGGCGCAGCGGGGGATTCAGAGCGAGCTGAACGAGGGGCTGATCGGCCGGGAGGTCGAGGTGCTGGTCGATGCCGCGAGCCGGCGGCGCGACACCGAGGTGTCGGGCCGGACGGGCCAGAACGTCGTGGTGAACCTGCCGGGCCCGGCCGACTGGATGGGGCGGATGGTCCGCGTGCGGATCCAGCGGGCCGGCCCCCATAGCGTGTGGGGCACGGTTCCCCTTGACAAGGCCTCTGTTGGTGCCTAGGTTGCCGGGTGAGCGCGAAGCAAGGCGCGCCGAAGCTATGCAAATCGAGATGACGATCAAGGGGTTGATGGTCGACCCCATTACCAACAGCCCGATCGTGATCCTGCGCGACAAGGACGGGCAGAAAGTCCTGCCGATCTGGGTGGGGATCTTCGAAGCCAATGCCATCGCGCTGCAGATCGAGAACGTCTCGACCCCGCGGCCGATGACGCACGATCTGCTCCGCAACATCATCGAGGACCTGAAGGCGTCGGTCGAGAAAGTGGTGGTGTGCGACCTCCAGGAGAACACGTTCTATGCGCTCATCTACCTGACGTGGAATGGCGCGACGGTCGCCATCGACGCCCGGCCGAGCGACGCGATCGCGCTGGCGCTGCGCACGCGGGCGCCGATTTTCGTCGAGGAGGCGATTCTCGACAACGCCAAGACGCTCGACTCGGTGCCCGAGAAGGCCGACACCGACCGGCTGCACAAGTGGCTCGAGAGCCTCGACCCGGACGATTTCGAGTACAAGATGTGAAACGGAGGGCGCGGAGCCGGCAAGGGCTCGTGGGCGCGCCGTAATACCCGGCTGCGCGCCGCGGATTCTGCGCTAGAATCGTTAGCGAAGCGTCGCCTCAAAGCGCCCGCATGATTGTCGCCATCGCCAACCAAAAAGGGGGCGTGGGCAAGACGACGACGGCCATCAACCTGGCTGCGGCGCTCGCCCTCAGGGGAAAGCGCACCCTCCTCATCGACCTCGATCCGCAGGCCAACAGCACGATGTCGTTTCTCGACATGCCGCAGGTGACGCGGAGCGTGTACGACGCGATCGCCGATCCGGCGGTGCGACTCGAGGACGTGGTCCTGCCGACGCCGGTCGAGAAGTTGTTCGTGGCGCCGTCGCGGATCGCGCTGGCCAAGCTCGAGGCGAAGCTGGTGGGCGAGCTGGACGCCCATTTCCGCCTCAAGGACAAGATCGAGCCCCTCCGCAAGGAGTACCCCAACATCGTCATCGACTGCCCGCCGACACTGGGGCTGCTGACGGTGAACGCGCTCGTGGCGTCGACGCACCTGCTCATCCCGATTCAGTCGTCATACTTCGCGCTCGAGGGCACCGACGACCTGCTCGAGACCATCGAGAAGGTGCGGGCGCGGCCGAACCCGGCGCTGCGGATTCTCGGGGTGGTCATCACGATGCACGACAAGCGGACGTCGCTCGCGCGCGACATCCGGTCGCAGATTCAGAAGGTGTTCGGGGGCAAGGTCTTCAAGACCGTGATCACCAAGAGCGTCCGGCTCGAGGAGAGCCCGGCCTACAAGGAGTCGATTTTCACGTTCGCGCCCGGGTCGACCGGCGCGACCGAGTATTACCGGCTCTGCGAGGAGGTCATCGATCGTGTCTAGACGGGGATTGCCGCAGTCGATCTCGATGCGCCACGACTCGCATTACGTGGAGCAGCTCGCCGCGTCGGCCGGGACGCCGGTCGGGCGCGTGGTGCCGATCGAGCTCATCGATCCGAACCCGAACCAGCCGCGACAGGTGATGGGCGATCTCTCGGAGCTCGTCGCGTCGATCGGCGAGCAGGGCGTCATCGAGCCGCTCATCGTGCGGCAGCGGGGCGATCGCTTCCAGATCATCGCCGGTGAGCGGCGCTACCAGGCGTCGGTCCGCGCCGGGCTGGAGGAGCTGCCGGTCATCGTCCGCGAGGTGAGCGATGCCGAAGTCATCGAGCTGGCGCTCATCGAGAACCTGCAACGCAAGGACCTGACGCCGTTCGAGGAAGCCGAGGCGCTCGACGGGCTGGCCGAGCGCTGCGGCTACACGCACGAGGAGCTGGCGAGACGGCTGGGGAAGTCGCGCACGTCGATTACCGAGTCCCTGGCGCTCGCGGGCATGCCCGACGCCGTACGGGATCTCTGTCGGCTGGCCGACATTTCCTCCAAGTCGTTGCTCCTACAGATAGTTCGGCAGGAGACGCCCGAGAAAATGACGGCCCTCGTCGAGAAGATCACCAGCCAGGGCGGCGCAACGCGCCAGCAGGTGCGCGAGGCGACCCTGAAGCCCAAGGCCGGGCGCCCGAAGCATTTCGTGTTCGCCTTCCGCCCACCCTCCAAGCAGTTCAACCTGAAATTGAGCTTCGCCAAGTCGCGCGTGAGCCGCGACGAGCTCATCGACGCGCTCGAGGCGATTCTGCGCGACCTGCGGAAGAAGTAGGCAGCCGATCAGAGCGCCGGCCGCAGTCTGGGATGCGTAACGCCGCGGTCGGTTGCCGGTCCAGGCTTCCTCCTCGGCCTCTCGCGCAGGGCGGTCGGAATATCAGCGACCACCGAACGCCTTTCCCGGCGCCGCCGCCTGATGGCGACCAGTAGGTTAACATAACATACATTATCAGACTCATTAGAGAACTTCAGAGTTTAGACCTCAGAATTCAGCGTTCGGGAGTCCCGCGGAATGAACTCTGAACTCTACCAATCTGAACGCTGAACTATTTACGCGCTCCACTGACGGGCCTCAAAGGCCGGATCGGGAACATCCGCTTCGATCGGCCGATTCGGGGGGTGGCGCTCCAGCTCGGTGCCGTGCGCGTCATGCACGGCCACAAACAGCGACACCGCCGACACGGGCCCAAGGGCGCTGACCGGAATCGCCAGCTCCAGAATCGAGCCGGCGGCATGCGCAGGCACGCCACTGGTGCGATTCTGTCCATCCGTCTGGCGGATCGAGAACCGCACGCCCGCCGGCTTCAGGAAGATCAGCGAGACCTCGTGGCCCAGCGCCAGGAGCTCCCGCATCGGTCGCTCGCCGTCCAGCCGGAGGTAGAGCCGCTCGCGGTCGAACCCGAACTGGATGCTGGTCAGGTGGGGCGCCCGCCGGTCGGTCTGATGCATCGCGCCCGGCGTGTCGCGCACGTCGAACCGGCCGGCGCCCAACCACTCGAAGTAGCTCGTTTCTTCGCCGTCGAGCGCTGGGTGGACGAGCCCGGTCGGTGCCGTCGCCGCAGGCGGAGGCGCCGCCGCTGAGATGTTGGTCGTGAAGAGCTCGTCGGGCACTGGTTTCTGCAGCAACCGATACACGTTGCGCAAATGACGCCGGAACAGGTCGTCGAACTCCGCGTCGTGGTCCGACGAGTGGTCGTCGCCGTACCACCAGAACCAATCGCTGCCTTCGGCGATGAGCACCTCCTCACGGGCCCGCTCGAGGGCGGACGGGTCTGCGTGCCCGGGTGCGGTCAGCGCGTCGCGCGCCTCGGCCAGCTGGCTCCAAGCCCGGCGGTCATCGTGGTGGCCGATCCAGATGTAGAAGTTGGCGTCGATCCAGGATCCGGGGAAGATCCCGGCAAGCTCGGCCTGCGCCCCCCGGCAGGCCTCCCCCATCGTCACCGTGCGAAGCTCCGCGTGGTTCGAAAGGCGTTGGTAGAGCGCACGGAGAAACGGCCGGCCGCCGCCTTCGTAATGCTCCCACGCGTTCTCGCCGTCGAGGACGATGGAGATGAGCGGCTCTCCCCTGCCGCCCCGCGCCGCGTAGCGCCGGCCCCCCTCGACCAGTCTGCCCACGAAATCCTCGGCGGCGCGATCGGAGTGCCATCCGGCATAGGTGAAGCCAATCAAGTCCGAGAGGGCGTGGTCGCGGAACACGCAGGCGACGCGGCCGCCCGCAGCCGACACCACGTAGGGCTGATACAGCCGTTCGGGCTGATCGAGGTGGCCCTGGCCATCGCGCGTGAACACCATCCCGGCCGTCCGGGCCAGAACCAACTCGTCGGTGGCCATCCACTCGAAACCCGCCTCGGCCACCAGGGGGACCATGGCGTTCGACACCGACCCCTCGGAGGGCCACAGCCCGACCGGCCGTCGTCCGAAGAGCCGCTCGTGCAGTGCCGACGCGCGGGTCAGTTGCTCCCGGGCATCCTCGGGATGGACGAAGCGGTGCCGCGGCATCGGCGACTCGGGGTGGGTCCGCTTGTACACGTCGGAGTCGCAGACGAGCGGCAGGATCGGGTGATAGAAGGGCGATGTCGCGATTTCGATTTGTCCCCGTGCGGCGGCCGCCCGATACGCCGGCAGAACGGCGTTCAGCAGTTCCAGCTCGATCGTGCGCAAGAGCTGCTTGTCCGCCTCGCTGAAGCCCCGCCCCTTCCCCACCAGCGCTCTGACGCGGGTGTCGCGGTCCTGGTAGAAGGGGTCCAGCCACGCCAGCTTATGCCACACCTGCAGGTCGCGCAGGTCGTCGGTGCTGAAGCGCCGTGCGGCGGCACGGGCCTCGCTTGGCGTCGACGCGGAGCCGCGCTCGGCGAGCAGCTCCGCATAGCGTGGGTGGGCCTCAATCATCCGCTGCCGCTGCGCGTGGAAAAAGTGCTGGATGATGAAGAAGGTCTCGTCCGGGCTGAGGTCGGCCGCGGGCTTGAGGCTCAGGTCGAGCGCGCGATCGCGCGCCCGATTGGCGGCAAACGCCTCGAGCTGCACGAGCAGCGACGGCACGAGGTTGAACGTCAGCCGGATCGACGGAAACTCGTCGACGAGCGCCACCATCCCGTAGTAGTCCTTGAGGGCGTGCAGGCGGACCCAGGGCAGGATGTGCTCGCCGGTGACCAGGTCCTCGTAATAGGGCTGGTGCATGTGCCAGAGGAACGCCACGCGCGTCACAAGTGTTAGTCTAGTCGACAGTCCACAGTTGACAGTTCTGCAACTGTGGACTGTGAACTGTCGACTGTTAACTGCCGTTCAATGTTCACGATCCTCGACCGCTACCTCGTACGAGAGATCGTCGCGCCCATGCTGCTGGCGCTGGTGGTGTTCACCTTCGTCCTCGAAATCCCGCCGATCCTCCAACAGGCCGAATCGCTCATCTCGAGAGGCGTCGCGTGGTCGGTCGTGCTGCAGGTGCTGCTGACGCTGCTGCCCCAGGCGCTCAGCCTCACCATTCCGATTGCGGTCCTGCTCGGCATCTTGATGGGCTTTGGACGTCTGTCCGCCGACCGCGAGTTCGTGGCGATGCAGGCGTGCGGCGTCAGCCTCCTGCGTGTGGCGCGTCCCGTCATCCTCGTGGCACTCGCGGGGACGGCCGCGACCGCCTACGAAGTGATCGTGGCGCTTCCCGACGCCAACCAGACGTTTCGAGAGATTACGCTCGGTCTTCTCAAGGAGCAGGTCGAAACGAAGATCAAGCCGCGGGTGTTCTTCCAGGAGTTGCCCGACCACGTCATCTACGTGCAGGACGTCTCGGCCGAGGGCGGCTGGCGGCACATGTTCGTGGCCGACACGACCCGGCCCGATTACACGACGGTGTACTTCGCCCAAGAGGGTCGCGTGCTGGTTGACCGCGAGAAACAGCTGGTCCACCTGCAGCTGGTCGACGGCACGAGCCACACGACGATCGGGAGCAGGCCCGATTTCTACGACGGTGGTGGGTTCGAGCGAATGACGATCGTGCTCAATCCCAAGTCGCTCTTCCCCGAGTCGCCGAGCCGCGGCGCGCCCGAGATGACGTTTGCCGAGCTGGACGCGCGCATTGCCGAGGCGGCCGCCACGGGCGAGCCGGCGATCCCCGAACGCTTCATGCGATCGTACAAAATCGCCCTCCCACTCACCTGCCCGATCCTCGCGCTGATCGGCCTGGCGCTCGGGGCGACGAACCGGAAAGACGGCAAGTTTGCCAGCTTCGTCGTGGGGCTCGGCGTCATTGTCGTCTACTACATCCTGATCTACGGGACTCGATCGTTTGCGATGGGAGGCCGCCTCAATCCCGCGGTTGCGCCGTGGGTGCCGCACCTGGTCATGGCGGCTGCCGCGGCCGCGATGGTGACCTGGCGCGCGCGCCGGGCGGACCAGCCGATCAGGGTCAGCCTTCCCGCGTTCTGGCGCCGGGTGCCCGTCTCGGGCGGCTCCTCGGTAGCGTCCACCCCCCCTCGCGTCGTGGTGGTGGTGCGGCTGCCGCACCTGAATCTGCCGGCGCCGCGCCTTCTCGACACCTACCTCGGTCGCGAGTACCTGCGGGTATTCCTGCTGGGCGTCCTGGGGCTGATGGTGATTTTCTACATCTCGACGTTCATCGACCTCGTGGACAAGCTGTTTCGCGGGGACACGACGACGACGATGCTGCTGCGGTTCTTCTACTTTCAGACCCCGCTCTTCATGTACTACGTCATCCCCATGGCCGTGCTGGTGGCGTCTCTCGTCACCTTCGGCGTGCTTGCCAAGAACAACGAGCTCATGGTGATGCGAGCCTGCGGGATCAGCTTGTATCGGACGGCCGCGCCGCTCGTGGTCTTCGGGCTGGCGGCCAGCGCACTGTTGTACGGCCTGCAGGAGCGGGTGCTCGCGCCGGCGAGGCGCGAAGCCGATCGGCTCGAGCGCGTCATTCGGAAGTGGCCGGCGCTCTCCTCGCCACTCGATCGCCGATGGGCGGTCGGCGCCGACGGCAGCATGTACCACTACGACTTCTTCGACTCGAGCGGGAACCGCTTCTCGCGCCTACACGTGTACCGGCTCGATCCGCGGTCGTGGACGCTTCGCGGGATGACCTTCTCGCGCGACGCGGCGCCCTTTCGAGCGCTCGACCCAGCAGACGGCGGACTGATTCGCTGGACGGGCCGACAGGGCTGGGAGCGCTCGTTCGGAGGCGCGGCGCGCGCCCGCGATCACACGGCCGTGCAGTACACGGCGTTTGCCGAGAAGGAGTTCTGGCTCGAACCGCCGACGTACTTCAGGAGCGAGATTCCAGACGCCGACATGATGACCTACGGCCAGCTCCGGGACTTCATCGGGCGCCTCCAGGGAAGCGGCTCCGACGCCGCGCGGTATGTCGTGGCCCTGCAGCGGAAGGTCGCCTTCCCGCTGACGACAATCATCCTGACGCTGTTGGCGGTGCCCTTTGCCGCAACGACCGGCCGGCGAGGCGCGTTGTACGGCATCGGCGCCGCGCTCGCCATCGCCATCACGTACCGGATTGCGGAGAGTGTGTTCGGCGCGTTTGGGGCAGGCGGCCTGCTGCCGCCCGTGCTAGCGGCCTGGGCGCCGAATCTGCTGTTCGGTGCCGCGGCGGGCTACATGATATTGACGGTACGAACCTAATCCAGGAAATTAGGAATTGGGAATTAAGAAGTAAGAATTCGTCGGCAAGGGCGACGCATTCTGAACGAGCCACGCATTCTTAATTCTCAATTCTTAATTCCTAATTTCCGTCACAGCCCGGCGGCTGTCTTCAACGCCGCCGCCTTGTCGGTCCTCTCCCACGTGAACTCGGGTTCGCTGCGGCCGAAGTGGCCGAACGCGGCGGTCTTCTTGTAGATCGGCCGGCGCAGGTTGAGATCATCGATGATGCCGCGCGGTGTGAGGCTGAAATGCGCGCGGACGATCTCGGTGATGCGTTCTGCCGGAATGCGCCCAGTGCCTTCCGTGTGCACCATCACCGACACGGGATCGGCGACGCCGATGGCGTACGCGAGCTGCACGAGCGCGCGGTCGGCGATGCCGGCGGCCACGACGTTCTTGGCGATGTACCGCGCCATGTAGCACGCGGAGCGGTCGACTTTCGTGGGGTCCTTGCCCGAGAACGCGCCGCCGCCGTGCGGCGCGGCGCCGCCGTAGGTATCGACGATGATCTTCCGGCCCGTCACGCCGGCGTCGCCGTGCGGCCCGCCCACGACGAAGCGTCCCGTCGGGTTCACGTAGATCTTGGTCTGCGCGTCCATCATGCTCGCGGGAATCACACGATTGATGATCGTCGATGCGATGTCGGCCTTCATCTGCTCGTTGCTGACCTCCGGGCTGTGCTGGCTCGAGACCACGACGGCGTCGACGCGGACCGGTCTCGCGCCGTCGTATTCGACCGTCACCTGCGACTTGCCGTCGGGCCGGAGGTAGGGGAGCACGCCGTCGCGCCGCGCGCACGACAGGCCCTTGGTCAGCTTGTGGGCCAGCATGATGGGCAGCGGCATCAGCTCGTCGGTCTCGGTGCAGGCGAAGCCGAACATGAGGCCCTGGTCGCCGGCGCCGCCCGTGTCCACGCCCATGGCGATGTCTGGCGACTGGCTGTGAATGGCGGAGATGACCGCGCACGTTTCGGCGTCGAATCCGTACTTGCCTCGTGTGTACCCGACGTCGGCGATGGTCTGGCGCACGACTTGCTGATAGTCGATGATCGCGCGCGTCGTGATCTCGCCGGCGATGAAGGCGATGCCGGTCGTGACGAGCGTCTCGCACGCGACGCGGCTCTGCGGGTCCTGCGCGAGGAGGGCGTCGAGAATGGAGTCGGAAATCTGATCGGCGATCTTGTCGGGGTGACCCTCGGTGACTGACTCCGAGGTGAACAGGTGCCGTCCGTTACGGCTCATAGGCCGAGTGCTCCTTAAACCGCTAAGCTTAACAGAATCACGGCCGCGGGTGAAAGCGGTCGTAGACCGCTCGGAGCCGCGCTTCGAGCACGTGGGTGTAGATCTGCGTAGTCGAGAGGTCGGCGTGCCCGAGCATCAGCTGAATCGCGCGCAGGTCGGCGCCGCGCTCGAGCAAGTGCGTGGCAAAGGAGTGCCGGAGCACGTGCGGGCTGAGCGAAGCGGGCAGACCGGCGCGGCGACCGTGCGCCTTGAGGATCTTCCAGAGGCCGACGCGGCTGAGCGGACCGCCCCGCGCGTTGACGAACAGACGCGGCGTCGAACGGCTCCCACGGCCCTTTGCGAGCGCCGGCCGCCCGTCGCGCTGGTAGCGCCGCACCCAGGCGGTTGCCTCGGCGCCGATCGGCACGAGCCGCTCCTTGCTGCCCTTGCCGACGCAGGTCAGGTACTCCGCCTCGAGGTGGAGATCGGCCGCGCGAATGGCGACGAGCTCGGACACGCGCAGGCCGGTGGCGTAGAGCACTTCGATCATCGCGCGATCCCTCAGGCCGATCGGCGTGGACACATCGGGCGACGCGACGAGCGTGTCGACCTGCTCGATCGAGAGACACGTCGGCAGCGCGGGCCAGGCCCGCGGCGCGCGCAGGTCGTCGGCCGGGCTGTGTGCGACGTGTCCCTCCACGACGAGGAAGCGGTAGAAGCCTCGAAGCGCGGCCACGCTCCGCGCCACCGATCGCGGCGAGAGGCCCTGTGCCATCTGCTGCCGCACGAACGCCTCGAGCGCGTGCCGGTCCAACGCGCCGACGCGTGCCTTGCGGCCGGCGGCGAACCTCGCCAACGCCCGCAGATCCCGCGCGTAGCTCTCGAGCGTGTGCGCGGCGAGCCGGCGCTCGACGCACAGGTGGTCGAGGTAGGAGGTAATCACCTGGTCGATAGTCGTTAGTCGTTGGTCGTTAGTCAAGTTGGTCGTTAGTCAAGAGGTCGCCAGTCGTCGATGTCGTGCGTCGTTCGACTATCGACTAGCGACTATCGACTAACGACTATGCTAGTATTCGCAACTCCCGCAGCATGGCCGTCCAATCCAAGTGGCAGTCGCTCCCAACCGAAGCCATCAATCCTTCGACGCTGGCCATCGACAAGCTTTCCCCCGCCGACATCGTCGAAGGAATGCTCAACGAAGACCGCAAGATGCTGGCGGCGGTCCACCGCGAAAAGGATCGCATTGCGGTTGGCATCGAGATCGTCACGCACGCGCTTCGCAAGGGCGGCCGCGTGGTGTTTGTCGGGGCGGGCACGAGCGGACGACTCGGCGTGGTCGAATCGGCCGAGATGCCGCCCACCTTCGGCACGAAGCCCGATCTCGTGCTGGCCGTGATGGCCGGCGGCCAGGACGCCGTGATGCGCGCGAAGGAGGGCGTCGAGGACCACTACGAGGAGGGCGCCCGATCGATCAACCGATTGCGCGCGACGAAGGATGACGTCGTCATCGGCGTGTCGGCGAGCGGCATGACGCCTTTCGTGCGGGGCGCGCTGACGCGGGCCCGCCGCGCGGGATCCAAGATCATCTTCGTCACCTGCGACCCGCGCACCGAGCTGCAGACGTTCGTCGACCTGACGATCGCGCCGGCCGTGGGCCCCGAGGTGATTGCGGGATCCACCCGTCTCAAGGCCGGAACCGCCACCAAACTCGTGCTGAACATGCTCACAACCGGGGCGATGGTCCGCATCGGCAAGACCTACGGCAACCTGATGGTCGATGTACAGGCGGGATCCGAGAAGCTGCGCGACCGGGCGCGCCGCATCATCACCATCGTGACGGGCCTCGAGTACGACGCGGCCGACGAGCTGCTGCACCGCGCGAAAGGGGACGTCAAAGCGGCGATCGTCATGCAGAAAACCGGCCTGACCTATGCCAAGGCGATGGTCCGGCTCAGGAAGGCGCACGACGTCGTCCGCGATGCGATTGGCGAAGACGCGGAGGCGAGGCTCAAGCAGTTACTGGAGATCGAGTAGCCGGCAGGACACCTCTCACGGCCGCGCCTAAGGCAGCTTCTAAGGCTCACCGGCAGAAGACTTGCCTCATTTGGCACGATCATGGCCTTAGAAGATGTCTAAGTGATGAACGATCGCGCCGGCATCGATGCAGCGCGCGCGGTTCTCGCGCACGCGATCGACGAGCGTGTCGTGCCAGCCGTTGTCGCCGAGGTTGGCGACGAGGGCGGTGTGCTGTGGCGCGAGGCCCTCGGCTCGCTCTCCTTCGACGAAGGCGCGGGTCCCGCAACCGACGACGCCGTGTTCGATCTCGCCTCTCTGACCAAACCGCTCGCAACCACCAGCGTGATTCTTGCGCTCAGCGATCGTTCGGCGCTCGACCTGCGCGAGCCGGTCGCCACGTTTTTCGAGGAATGGCGCGGAGCGGACCGCGAGGCCGCCACCGTCCAGGACCTGCTGGAACACGGGTCGGGCCTGCCCGCCCGGCTCGTGGATCCGCCGCCGCGCAGCCGGCGGGAATTCGAGCACGAGATCTGCCGGCTGGCGCTCGAGTGCCCGCCGCGTGCGCAGTCGATTTACAGCGACCTGGGGTTCATCCTGCTCGGGTTCATCGCGGCCGATCGGGGACGCCGCCCGCTCGATGCGCAGTTTGGGGCGATCCTTCCCGACCTGGGAGACCAGATCTTGGGATTCGACGTTCGGCGCATCCCGCGCGATCGAATCGCGCCGACCACACCGATGG
Source organism: Acidobacteria bacterium RIFCSPLOWO2_02_FULL_65_29 (assembly GCA_001767435.1). Taxonomy (GTDB): domain Bacteria; phylum Acidobacteriota; class Vicinamibacteria; order Vicinamibacterales; family CAVVIG01; genus 2-02-FULL-65-29. Next base: position 19,317 of record MEKT01000018.1, read on the forward strand.
CAGAGGACATGCGGCGCGGCCGGAGGCTCGTTGGCGAAGTGCACGACAACTACGCCGCGGCACTGGGTGGCCACGCTGGACACGCGGGACTCTTCGGCACCGCCGGAGGTGTCGGCGCGTATGCGCGGATGGTGCTTCGCGGGGCGCGCGGCGACCAATCGCTTCCGGCTCCGTTTTCGCCGACAATTCTGGGAAGCGCCATCACGAAGAGCTCCGTGCCTGGCAGCTCCCGCGCGCTCGGATGGGACACGATGCTGCCCACCTCGTCGTGCGGAACCAGGATGTCGCCGGCCGCCTTTGGACACACCGGCTTCACCGGCACGTCGCTCTGGATCGACCCCGCGCGCAATCGGTATTTCGTGCTGCTCACCAATCGCGTCTGCGGCGACGGCACACTCGATCAGATCCAGAATGTCCGACGGGCGTTTCACGACGCCCTCGCGACGATCTAACGTGGGGCTCCGCCCCACACCCCGGCTCGGTCGCTTGCGGGGACCCCTCCGCCCCGCGCGCTCCCTCGCAGGCGCGCCGTGCGCGCCTAGCTTTGCTTAGCAGCTAGTCCGTTATGCGGAACGAGGACCGCGATGGGCCGCGCTCCCTCTGTGCAAACGGGGCGGGCCGGGGTCGACTCTCCGTCGTCTTACTTGTAGCTCTCGGCCATCAGCTATCAGCTGTCAGCCCGAGGCGTTAAACCCGTTATGGTCGAAACGAGAATTTTGTACTCGTTCCGCATAACGGGCTGGCGGGGGCTAGGCGCGCACGGCGTGCCTGCGACCCTTCGACGCTGCTCAGGGTCGACCTGAGCCGAGTCGAAGGTCGAGGGAGCGGCGCGGGGCGTAGGGGTCCCCGCCCCTCGACGATGCTCGGGGCGCCCTGAGCCAGTCGAAGGGCGCAAGCGACCGAGCCGGGGTGTGGGGCGGAGCCCCACGTTAATCAGGCTGCGGAAACTGCTGGCCACCGAAGGGTTGGCCTCCTGGCGAGAACGGTTGCACGCCGGGACCGCGTCCGCCGGGTGCCCCGGCACCACGCCCTCCGGGCGGCTGATTCGGCGGACCGCCCCGACCGTCGCCGCGCCCGCCTCGGCCGTCGCCACGCCCGGGGCCGCCGCGGCCCGCGGGACCATTGACGCCAGGAATCTGGGGCTGCCCCGGTCCGCCGCGCTGACCCGGCGCGCCGACGCCGACCCCGCCCGCACCGGGCGCCTGCTGGCGGGGCACGTAGACGAACTGCCACTCGTTGTATCGGCTGCGCCCGTTGTAGAGCCGAATGGAGGTTGCCTTGCTCTTGCTCGCGACGCCCACGATGCCGGCTTGCACGCCGATGGTGCCGCCGGGCTGGCTCGATCGTCCGGCCCCCTGTGCGCTCGGCTGGCCCGGTGCGCCGCCTCTGACCGGTGGACCACCTCGTCCCTGGGGCGCCAAGGGCTGCCCCGCCGCGGGAGTATTCGGGCTGACGAGGGCGAAGTCCTCGCCGGTGATGGGGTCTTTGTATTTCTTGCGGAGGAACTTCTGATCGATGAGCACGTCGAGGTTCGCGGGCACAGTGCCCGGACCAGACTTTCGTTGGAAAAGCTCGAGCGCCCGGACGTACTGCTGGCCGCGAAACACGAGCTCCGCTTCTTTCTCCCGTGTGGCGGACTGCTTCCAAACAGGCATCGCGACGGTCATCATGATCGCCATGACACTCATACTGACGAGGAGCGCCACCATGGCGTAGCCCTCATCCAGCGCAGGGACGACTGCGGGTCTCTGGCGGTTCACTTGACCACCTAAGTACATGTAGCTTAAGATGTTATCAGAATTGATGGCGCCGCGCACCACACTTCGCCTCCGTTGTCTGCTCGCAGCCACGTTGGTTGTGCCCTTTTCTATTGCTGCTTGTGAAAGGGTGCCCCTGCTCGCGCCGACCGGTTCGACGATCACCCTGACCGCCCAGGCCACGGCGTTACCCGTCGACGGGACGACCGACATCATCGGCCAGGTGCTCGAGGCGGCCGGGACGCCGCCGCACAGCGGTACGGTCGTCACATTTACGACGACGCTCGGCTCGATCGAGCCTGCCGAAGCGCGCACCGACGTCAGCGGACGCATCATCGTGAGGTTTCACGCGGGAAGCGGTAACGGAACGGCGACCATCACGGCGATATCTGGTGGCGCGACGACCGGCGCCAACGGCGCGGTCAAGATCGCGATTGGCACGGCGGCGGTCGGCCGCGTGTTGTTGACGGCAAACCCGAACCCGGTATCGGCGAACGGCGGCGTCACGACGATCACGGCCAACGTCGTGGACATCAATGGAAACGCCCTGGTCTCCGCTCCGGTTGGTTTCTCGACATCCGCGGGAAGCCTGTCTAGTTCGTTGGTCAGCACCGATCAGAACGGCGCCGCTCAAACGACCCTGGTGACGAGCGTTCTGGCGACGGTCACAGCCACCGTCGGCGTGCAGGCCCCAACCGGCGGTACCGGCACGGGGACCGGCACGACGCCTACCGGGACAGCCTCGGCGACAGTCGAAGTGAAGGTGAATCCGCTACCAACGGTGTCGATCAGCGTCCAGTCCGGCACGCTCATCGCGAACACACCTATCGTGTTTACCATCACTGCACAGCCGGGGGCAAACAGCACGGCTCAAATTCGCAACGTCAGGATTGATTTTGGCGATGGCGAGACGAGAGATCTCGGCGCCGTCAGCGGCACCGGCATCACCGTGCAGCACCGGTACGACGATGATGGCACCTACGACGTCCGGGTCACGGTGACCGACACGTTTGGAACCGAGACTTCGGCGGCCACGTCAATCGTCGTGCTGCCCCTGCCGCCGCTCGGCGTGACGGTCAACTTCACGAAGGCTGGAGTGGTCCTTCCCGTCACTGTGACGTTCACCGCCACCGTCACTCCGGCGACCGCGACGGTGAGCAGCTATCTCTGGAATTTCGGCGACGGGACGTCCGCGACAACGACGAGCAATCAGGCGGTTCATCAGTACAGCCTCGCCGGCATCTATACGGTCACCGTCACCGTCACGACCACAACGGGTCAGTCCTCGGGTGGACAGACGGCGGTCAGTGTCCCGTGAGTTGATCGTCGTGGATGCTGCGGTGATGTCGTGGGCGCGACTCTACCAGTCGGCGTATCGAGTACCGTCGATCGAGGTGGCGTCCGATCCGCTCTTCACGTCGTAGACGCCGGGGTCTCCGATCGGATTGTTGGGGTCGGGTTCGGCGGGCACCGTCTGCCACGTGGCTTCGGAGTTGGTGAACGGATCCTTCGGCAGCGAGCGCATGTAGCCGTCGCCCACGAGCGCATCGAGCGTGGTCGGATAATGGTTCTTGTCGGCGTAGAACTGATCGATCGCGTCCCGCATCCGGAACAAGTCTTCCTTGAGCACGGCTTCCTTCGATCGCACGATGCTCTGGCGGTACTGGACCATCCCCATGCTCGCCAGCACGACGATCAGGGAGATCACCACCATGAGCTCGATCAGGGTAAAGCCGGACGAGCCAGAGAGCTGAATTGGATAATTGGATAATCGGGTAATCGGGTAATTGGATTGCTCGATTGGCCGTCCAACTCGCTCGCCCGGACGAAGGCGCCGTGCGCCTATGCGGCGCCGCCGGGCAATGCCCCAATCAATTACCCGATGACCCAATTCCCCGATTACCCGATTCATAGAGGTCCGATTACTCGATTACCCGATTATCCAATTACCCGATTATCCAATTCCCCCATGCTGCCCTTCCGTTACCAGTCGCTGTACTTCGTGCCGTCGAGCGCCGTGCCCTGGAATGTGGTGTACACGTCGAACACGTTCTGCCCGCCCCACCGCGTCGCATCGGGCTCGTCCTGGTAGGAGCGCAGGCCCCACTCGGTGTCGCGAGTCATGGGGTCCGGCGGAATCCGTCGCAGGAACTTCAGCTTGCGGCCGGTCGCGTCGTTGGGCACGGCCACGCCGTCGATGAGCGTCTGCAGATCAGGCGGGTAGCCCTCGGCGCCGGCCTTGAGCTCGAGCGGCGAGATGGCGCCGAGGTCGGCCGCGTCCTTGTAGCGATCGATCGCGGTCCTCATCTCGCGAAGCACGCGGCGCAGCTCCATCTCGCGCTGCCTGGTCGCGGTCACCCTCGCCAGCGGCATCACCGCCGACGCTAGAATGATCAGGATCGTCGACACCACCAAGAGCTCGACGAAGGTGTAACCATCGGCGCCGTGTAGTGTCCTTTTCACTTTTAACTTTTCACTTTTAACTTTCTAAGGTTGCACTGAGACCGTAATCGGCCGGAACTGTAACCCCATCGGAGTGCCCCCGGGGCCCGTGGCCGCTCCGCTCACCGTGAGCGACGTGTTGCCGGCCGCGACCGCGTCGAAGAGCAACGCCGCAAGCAGACCCGTGCCGGTGGCGCCGGTCGCGTCGCCGCTGCGCGTGATCGTGATGTCGACGCGCCCAGGCGCCACTTGATTGGTGAATGTCGCGTTCGCGCCCCCCGACCGCATGAAGGGGCCCTCCTGCACCGTGCGCACGCGCAGCAGCGCCGGATCGAAGGTCAACGATAGCGAAATCGTGGACAGCCGCGACACGTTCGAGATCGAGATCGGCACCGTGTAGGGTCCGGCGCCGACGCGGAACGCCGTGCCTGGCGGCGACACGATCACCTGCGCGATGCCGACGCCAGCGGTGGTCGTGGGGGGAGAGGTCGGCGCGGCAGGCGCTGGTGCGGCCGCGGCGCCCCCTGGGGGTACTGTCGGTGATGTCGGTGAGGTCGGCGGCGTCGGCGGCGGCGCGACAGGCGCCGGTGTCGGAGCCGCTGGTGCGGGGGCCGCCGCTGGCGGCACGACCACGGTTCCAGGCACGGGCGAACTGCCGGGAGGCGCCGCCACGTTGACACCCCCGGGGGTCGTTCCGACGATTTGTGGCGCCGGCGCGGCCGGCGCAGGCGCGGCGGCCGCAGATCCCGGCGCGACGCCCGGAGGGACCGGCTCCAGGTCCGGGCTCGCGATGAGCGGCGGCGGACCGCCGACGCCCAGGCTGGACTGCGACCCGATGTAAATCGGCTTCAGATCGTCCTCGCTGATCTCGCTCGTCCGGATGATGTGCGGGGTCATCAGCATGACGATGTCCGTTTGCGTGATGCTGTTGTCGTTCGACGAGAAGAGCTGCTTCAGGATGGGCACGTGGATCGCGCCCGGGAAGCCGCTCAGCGACTTCCGTTCGTCTTCGCGGAGCAGCCCGGCCAGCAGGTTCGACTCTCCATCCCTGAGACGCAGCCTCGTCGTGATCTTCCGCTGGCCGAACGACGGCACGTTGACACCAGCCACCGAGATGTTGGCGCCGAGCGAGCTGTTGTCCAGCGTGAGATCCATGATGATGTCGCCCTCGGGCGTGACCTTCGGCGTCATGTCTATCGTCACACCGACGTCACGATAGGTGTAGGAGCTCAGCGGGTTGACGCCAGCGCCTCCTGTCGCCAACGGCGTATAGCTCGTCGAAATGACCGGAATCGAGTCGCCGAGCGCGAGCGAGAGCTTCGACCCTTCGGCGCCGCGCAGCTGCGGCTTGGCGATGAGTTTCGTGCTCGTGTCCGACTCGAGCATTCTGATCAGCATCGTCGGCACGGCGATATAGAAGTCCGCGGCGCTCACGCCCTGCTGCAGGGTGTTGAGGTTGATCGGCGGCGGGGGCCTCAGCCCCGACGGGCCCGTGGACTGCCCTGCGGTCGTCGTGGTCGCTGGTGGGGTGCCGGTCCCGGTTCCGGGCGTCGTCGTCGTGGTGGCGCCCGGCGAGACTTCCGGCGAGAACGCCACACCGAGCGCGTATTCGGAAAGATTCAACCCATACTGCTTTGCTCGCGAGCGGTTGACTTCGAGAATCTCGATGTCGATCACGATCTCGGCCTTTGGCTTGTCGTTTTGCGCGATCATCTTTTCGAGGATCTGCGCGACCGCGGTCGAGGCTCGAATCGTGATCGTGTTGCTCGCCTTGTTGACCTGAATAATCGGCTGAACGGGAATGCCCGGAAGCCGGATGATGGCGCTCAGGAGCTGCGCGAGGTCCGTCGCGTCCGCGTGCGACACGTAGAAGGTCTGAATGACCTGCTCGTCGTAGACGATGTGCTTCGCCTGGGTGTCGGGGAAGACGAAGATCGTCTGGGGCGACAGCACCTTGTACGAGAAGCCGCTCATCGTCATGATCTGGGTGAGGGCCTGCTCGAGCGTCACGCCGTCGAGCTGGACCGTGAGCGGCCGGTCGACCAGCTCGCGATCGTAGGTGACGTTGATGCCCGTGAGCCCGCCAATCGTGTTGATGACGTCGCGGGCGCTCACGTTGTTGTAGCGGACGACCAGGGGTTCGCGCGACGTCGGATTGAGCACGGGCGGCGCCGTCGCGGCCCGTGCGCGCTCGCGCAGCTGCTCGATGGCCGGGCGTGGCCGGGCCGCCTCGGCCCGCTGGCGAAGGACTTGATCGAGCCCGGCGACCTTGGCGGACGCCGTGCGGTTGCTCGGATCGTACTCGCTCGCCAGTTTGTACTCGCTGCGGGCGGCCTCGAGTTGGTCCAGGGCCTCGAATTCGCGCGCCTTCTCGAAGTGCACGCGCGAGGCGGCCTGCATCGCGCGCTCGAGGCCGATCTTGTAGTTCGCGTTGTCGGGCGACGCTTGCACGGCCGTCCGGTAGTACGCCACGGCCTGGTCCAGGTCGCCGGCCCTCATGGCCTGGGCGCCCGCCTTGTAGGCGCGCCCGGCCGTGCAGCCGGCGACCACTATCGCCAGCACGACGATCGCGCTGAGCCTGCTCAGCCTGTTGATCACTGATCCCTCAGTCTCTTGACCGCCGAGGAAGGACGCCGAGCACAATCTGAGTCTCCGGCGCGTCTGCCGTTGATTCGGCAATGTGCGAAGCTTCCAATCTGAACTCTGAAAGTCCAATCTGAACTCTCAACTCTGAACTCTGAAATTTCTGTCTCTGTCCCTGTCACTGTCCTGTGAGCCGTATTGTCTGTCGTCCGCGCCCGTCAAGATACGCCATCTCGATCGACTCGGTGCCAATTTTCAGGATCTTGTACCGCCCTTCGACCGTGTCGCCTTCGCCCCCGTAAATCGGCACGCCGCCCTTGCCGTCGGTGAGCACGGCGACCTTTCGTTTCTGCTCCGTCAGCTCCCAGAGGCCGATGAACTTCAGCGCAATCGGCGGCACCGAGGAAGGCGGCGGCGGCCCGGTTGGCTCGGCCGGCCCGGTCGCCACCGGGGGCTTACTCGGCACAGGCGGCGGAGGCACGGGCTTCGGCTTGAAGCGGAACAGATTCCGCTCGGCCTCCCCCGGCTCGACCCGCTCGCCCGCGAGAGCCTCGAGGTGCACGTCCGGCGTCCCCATCAGGGGAGGCCCGCTCTGCGCGCTCGCGCCCCTGCTGTTAGACGCGGGCGGTCCCCCGGCAGCCGTGCGCGGCGACGCGGACCACAGGCGGTACGCGACCCCGGCGAGGGCCAGCGCCACCACCGCCAGCACCACCTGTTTTCGCTGCTCAGGCGCCATGCGGCCTCAACCGGAAATAGGTCGACAGGCTGATCGTGAGCGACAGCGGCTCCCCCGTCTGGCCTTCGGTCAGGGTCACGTCGTCAATAATGACGAACTCGGGGGCGCGCTCGAGCTGGTAAATGAAATCGCGGAAGCTCTCGTAATCGCACGCCAGGCCCATCCGGATGCTCAGGTGGCCCAGCCGCGCGTCCTCTTCCAGTTCCTCGACGCTCGTGCGCCGCTGCTCGTATTTCACGTTCGTCTTGCGCGCGAGCGCCGGCAGGCTGGAATACGTCATCCGCCGAGCGGCGACCAGATCGACCGGCAGCACTTTGCCGTAGAACGCGCTCAGCTCTTCCTCGGCCTTTCGCTTGCCGTCGACGAGTGCGCGCGCCGCCGCCAGTTCCTGCTCGGCGGCCCCGAGCGCCACGGAGGCCGCCGCGGCGCGGTCGGCGGCGCCGGCCGACTTGATGCCGCGCGGGCGGACGACGAGGGCGTAGGCGGCGAGGTCGACCACGAGGGCCACCACCAACGGAAGCAGCACCCTCCGCTTCTCGGCGCCGACGCG
>MEKT01000018.1:27409-55305 GCA_001767435.1 Acidobacteria bacterium RIFCSPLOWO2_02_FULL_65_29
CCGCCGGCGCAGGCCGAGACACGGCCGCGGGCTCCGCGGCCGGCGCGGGTTTCGGCACGTACATCGTTTCGAGCGACGCCTCGAGCTGTCCCTGCTCGTTCACACGCTCCTCGCGGGAGAGCAGACCATCGAACGCGCCGGTCTCGTCGAGGCGTTGGAAGAACTGATCGACGTCGTCGACGCTCCGGGCAAGGACGGTGATCGTGAGGATGATCCGGCGATCCTCCTCGACCCGCGGCCGGACCGAGGTGATGCGAACCTCGTCGGGCAGCGTGGTCTCGAAGCGATTGAACAACTCCGTCCACGAGAACGTGCGCCGGTCGATCAGGTCGTTGGCCAGGCGGGCTTCGAGCGACGCGGCTTTGACTTGCGTCGGGTCGACACCCGCAAGGAGCGCGCCGGCGGCCGTCCTGATCTCCGTTGTCCGTGTCTCGTCGCGCGACGCCTGCGAGGCGAGCTCGGTGTCGCTTCGCGAATACCGCAGGAGCCGCGTGACGTTGAACGCCGTGGCGACCACGACGATGACGGCCAGCGCCGACAGCCACACCCGAACCGCGCGCTCGTTGTAGAAGGGCCGCGTGGAGAGGTTGGTGTGAATCATTTAGCCGAGCGCGACCTTGTTGTCTCTCACCAGCAAGCCGACGAGCGGCGCGAGCGTGTCGAGAAACGCCGGCGCCGCCGCGATGCGATCGGTCAGGGTCGCCGCTCGGCTCGCGTCCACCGTTTCGACCGGCGTGCCCAGGCGCTCCTCGAGGCTGCGGCGCACTTGATCGACGTCTGACGCCTGCGTCGACCCGGTGGCCGACGCGCCCGAGAGCAGCACCCGGCCGAGACCTGAGCCCTTCAGGCGGTCTTCGTAATACATCGCCGTCTGGTGCACGAGGTCGGCCAGCGTCCCCTCGGTGTCGGCGACGCGGCTCCTGAAGAACATCAGGTCGCCGCCTCGCAGGATCGCAATTGACGCGTAGTCCCACGCCACGTTCACCAGGAGCCAGTCGGCCGAGGGCGCCCCGGCTCCCGCGAGGGCCGCATTGATCACGTTGAAGCTCGAAATGTCGACCAATCCCGCGTGGGTGCCCGCGGACGCGCAGACGGCTTCGTACTCCTGGAGGATGTTGCGCTTCGCGAGCGTCACCACGAACTCGTGGCCGTCGCTGGTGCGGAGCCCTGGCACGTAGCTGATCTGCGCCTCCTCGATCGGAAAGGGGGCCGCCTTCCGCACCTGCCAGCGAATCAACTGGTCGAGGTCCTGCGCCCGTGGCGGCACCTGCTCGAAGCGGACCAGCGAGATCTTTGCGACCGGATCGGGAATCACCAGACCGATGCGCCGAGGGCGGCCGACACGCTCGAGCACCCGGCCGACCGCGGCGGCCACTGCGGCTGTGTCGTGGATGTTCGGCGCGGTCAGACTCGGCACCAGCGCGCCGTCGGGAAGCGCCTCGATGGCGTGAGCGGCCACCGACGGACGCCCGCCGCGCAGCTCGAGGGTCGCCGCCGAGACGTGGCGCGCGGCCAGCTCGACCGCTGCACGGGGCGGCGGTGCGTGCCGGAGCAACAGCCAGTCGGCAAAGATACTCATTCGACGAACGTCACCTTGTTGATTTCGCGAAGGGTCGTGGTGCCCTCGAGCACGCGCTCGACCGCCCCCTCGCGCAGAAACCGCATGCCATCGTCGCGGGCGGCCTTCTTGATCTCGGAGGTCGGCCGCTTCTCGAGAATCATTTCGCGGATGCGATCGGTCAGGTCCAGAAGCTCGCAGATCGCCATGCGGCCCTTGTACCCCGTGCCGTTGCACTCGATGCAGCCGACGCCTTCGTAGAAGGTGTGTGTCGTGCCGAGGGACAGATCGAGACCCGACTCCTCGAGGAGCTGGCGCGACACCTTCATCGGCCGCTTGCAGTGCGCGCAGATGACACGCACCAGACGCTGCGCCAGCACACAGTTGAGCGCCGACACGAACTGATACGCCTCGACCCCCATGTTGAGGAAACGGCCGAGCACGTCGAGCACGTTGTTGGCGTGGACCGTGGTGAACACGAGGTGGCCGGTGAGCGCCGAGTTGATCGCGATCTGCGCGGTCTCGTTGTCTCGGATCTCACCGACCATGATTTTGTCGGGGTCGTGGCGCAGGATCGAACGCAGACCGCGCGCGAACGTCAGGCCCTTCTTCTCGTTGATGGGAATCTGGGTAATGCCCGTGAGCTGGTATTCGACCGGATCTTCGATGGTGATGATCTTATCTTCGACCGACTTGATTTCCGAGAGCGCCGCGTACAGCGTCGTGGTCTTGCCGCTGCCCGTCGGACCGGTCACCAGCACCATGCCGTACGGCTCGGCGATGTACTTGCGGAACCGCTTGAGCTCTGAGTCCGGGAACCCGAGGATGTCGAGCCTCAGCTCCGTGAATTGTTCGCTGATCGACTCCTTGTCGAGGATGCGGATGACGGCGTCCTCGCCGTGGACGCTCGGCATGATCGACACGCGGAAGTCGATCGTCTTGCCGGGCATCCGGAGCCTGAAGCGGCCGTCCTGCGGCACGCGCTTCTCGGCGATGTCGAGCTCGGCCATGACCTTGATGCGCGAGATGATCGAGCTGTGAAACTGCTTCGCGATCGGCCGCATCGCCGGCTGCAGCACGCCGTCAATCCGGTACTTGACGTGCACCGCGTCGTCGCCCGTTTCGATGTGGATGTCGCTCGCCCGCCGCTGGATGGCGGTGTAGATCGTCGAGTCGATCAGACGGATGACCGGGCTGATGTCGCTCGTGAGCCGCTCGACGGTGAGGCTCTCGTCGCCGTTGTCCTCCTCCTTGAGCAGCTGAAGCTTGAAGCTCTCGGTCGCTTCCTCGAGGACGCGCGTGGAGCTCTCGCTCTTCTTGAGGATCGATTCAATCGACGACCGCGGCCCGACGGCCACCTTGATGGGCGTCGCCAGCAGCACGGCCAGCTCGTCGATCATCGGCAGATCGGACGGGTCCGACACGACAATCGCCAGCACCTTCCCCTCGCGCCGGTACGGCACGAATCCGTACCGGAGCATCAAGTCGGCCGGGATGGTCCGAAACAGCTCCTGGTCGATCCGGAACGTGTCCATGTCCACGAATTCGAGCCGGTAGCGCTCCGCCAGCCGGCGCGCATGTTCGAGCTCGGCGCCGCGGTCACTCTCGCTGCCCGCCCCAATCTCGGAGGTCGCAAGAAGCTCCGTCTGAGTGTCAGCCAATCCTCAACTCCTCAACTCTTCGCAAAATCCTCAAATCCTCAACTCCTCAATTCCTCAAATTCCTGGTTCTTATTGCGAAAGCACCGAGCTCAGCTGGAACAGAGGCATGTACAGCGCCAGCAGCAGGCCGGCGATGACGATGCCCATCATCACGAGCAGCGTCGGCTCGACGAGCGTCACGAACCGTTCCATGCTCGTCGAGATCTCTTCGTCGTAGAAATCCGCGACCGTGTTCAGCATGTCCTGCAGCGCGCCGGTGGACTCGCCGACTTCGGCCATCTTCACGGCGACTTCCGGGAAGACACGGCGGCGTTCGAGCGCGCCGGCAAACGACTCGCCTTCCCTGACGCGCGAGGCCACCACCTCCAGCTCCCCGGCCACGAACCGGTTGCCGATCGACTTGACCGAAATGTCGAGGGCGTTCACGAGCGGCAGGCCGCCGCCGAGCAGCGTCGCCAGCGTGCGCGCCATCTGCGACGTCGCGAACTTGGTGGCGATATCGCCGAGCATCGGCACCCGCAGAATCCACCGATCGAACCGGGCCTTCTGCCCCGCCTGCTGCAGCCACACCACCACCGCGGCCACGGTCGCCACGACACCCGCCGCGACAAAGAAGAATTGGTCGCGCAGGATCGCGGACACGCCGACGATCACGCGCGTGATGAGCGGCAGCTCGGCGTCGAAGCTCCCGTAGAAATCCGAGAACGCCGGCACCACTTTCAACACGATGATCCCAACCAGCACGAGCGCGAGCGACACCAGAATGGCCGGGTACACCAGCGCCGACACCGTCTTTCGCTTGACCGTCGCGATGATCTTCGTGTACTCGACGAACCGCCGGAGCACCGTGTCGAGGCTGCCGCTGCGCTCGCCGGCCAGCAGCGATGCCGTGTAGACGCTCGGAAACAACGCGCCGTGCGCCGCAAACGCATCGGACAGTGCGGTGCCCGATCGCACCTTGTCGTGCACGTCGTCCAGCACATGCTTGAAGGCCGGCGACGCGACGCGGCGCTTCAGCAGATCCAGCGACTGCACGAGCGGCATCCCCGCTTTGAGCAGCGTGGCCAATTCCTGGTTGAAGACCAGGAACTCGAGCGTCGGAACCCTTGCCTGCCTCGCCAGCCGGACGCTGGCAAATCCCGGCAGTGCCAGAGCGCCCTTGCCGCGCAGCGACAAGACCAGGAAGCCTTTTTCCTCGAGCTCGTGCCGGAGGCGCGCTTCGCTGTCGGCTGCGTAGATGCCTTCCGAGATCTCGCCGCTCGGCGAAGCCACGCGGCATCGGAATTCCACGGTTCAGCGTCCTCCGCCCGGCCGGCCGACGGACCTCGTCTGTCCGCAAGGGATTGTCTGCGTGGACAGTAGCGAAGCTTCGCCTTGAACCGCCGAGTAACGGGCCGTGAGCTCGAACGGCGAATCTTCGCTACTAGGCCGCCGCTTTGCGGCCGCACTAAGACAGCTTCTAAAGCCGAACACTTGCCTCATTCGCCTGACATCGGCTTTAGAAGATGTCTCGTGGCTCAGAAAAATTATACCAGTCTTTCGCCGCAGGTCACTGAACGGTTAGACCGCCCAGGGCGGCGAAAAGCTGGCTCGTCCCGACAGTTGGCGTGAACAGGCGTCAGGTCTTGCCGACGAGCCGCAGGACTCGGTCCACGTAAGTGCGCGTTTCGGCAAAGGGCGGCAGGCCCCCAAAGCGCTGGATGGCGGCTTCTCCTGCGTTGTAGGCCGCCAGCGCGAGGCTGAGCGGAAACCGATCGAGGAGCGCCTTGAGGTGCTTGGTGCCGGCTTCGATGTTCGACGCCGGATCGTACGGATTCACCACACCGTACTGTTGCGCCGTGGCCGGCATCAGCTGCATCAAACCCTTGGCGCCCTTGGGCGATCGGGCCCGGTACTGATAGTTCGACTCGACCTGAATCACCGCCCGAACGAGCGTCGCGTCCACGCCGTGCCGTGCGGAGGCCTGCTCGATGATCGAATCGTACCGGGGATCGGACTGCAGCAGGGCGGCCGGCCGGAGCGGCAGCCGATCCTCGTCGTCAGGATCTGAGGGACGCGACCACACCGAGACGAGGGGCGACTCCTCGGGATAGGGCACCTCGTCGGGCTCGATGCGCACGATCGCGGCGGCGGCGCACACCATTTCGCCGCCCGCGCGAAGTAACAGCACCAGCGAGGTCCCGTCGCTGCGGTGGGCCTTGACCGACAGGCTGCGGCCGGTGGAAAAGAACACGATTTCGGCGTGCGCGGGCGCCGCGTTCAAGGCGGCCGCCACCAAGGCCACCAATGACGCCGAGCACGTGCGCACGTGGCGACGCATCAGCAGGGCATCTACCGGGGGTCCACGAAGGCCTGAAACACGCGGACCCCCAGTTCACGCGGGTCCTTGCTCGTGCCGCCGCTCACCTGCGCGGGAATGAACGTCTTGTCCACGATGATCTGCAGCTCCCCCATCTCGGCGGTGCCAATGCCCGAGGCCGGCAGCGTGACCCGCCTCAGGATCCTATCGGTCGGAGTCAGGGTGAACTGATCGACCGCCTGCCCGCCCAACATGACCTGCACCTGCTGATCGCCGTGCAGATCCGCGCCCGGACTATCCAACTCGAGATAGAACACCGCGTCCTTCTTGGGATTCTTGAAGGCGAGCGTCGCCTCCTTCCTGGTCCACTGCCACTCGACGGCCGCATTGACCTTCGCGACCTCGGCCGGGTGCCAGCCATCCTTGAACGCGGTGAAGAGGTTCTCGGTCTGGGGCAGGAGTTGCAGCCGGGCCACCTTGTAGGCGCGCAGTCCAACATCCTCGCCATTCAGCGCGAGACGTCGCTCGTCCCGCGCCGAGTACAGCCCGACCTGAATCGTCGCGTCGCCCACGTACGGAAAGATGGGGACGAAGATCGTCCGCGTGTATTCGATCGTCTGTCCTGGCTTCCACTGGCTTGTCGGCGTCGGCGGATCGTGGTCGTCGTCCCACATCCGCTCCTCGTCGGCGTCGACCACGTGGACGAACACGCGATAGTCTCCACCGATCGCGGCGTCACTCGCGACGACAAACTTGTAGGTGATCTCGATGGGGCTCCCGGCCGGGGCCCGGTCGTGATTGATCGTGACGCTGGGCGTGGCCACGGCAGGCTCCTGCGGCACGGAGGACCCGCAGCCGCCTGCCGAGAGCGCGGCGATCACCGCGGCGATCGAAGCCGCGACCGCCCCGAGCGGCCGCCTGAACAGCGAGGGTCGAATCATCGTGATCCTTTCGACGGATCCGCGTCGCGCGTAGGGAGAAGCTGCGGAGCGATCGTACTGGATTTGGGTCGACCAGGCAATCCGCACGGGGCGGTGTGTGCTACAGTTTGCGGCGGCCGGAGGGACTGGGATGTCGCAGGAAGCGTTAGGACTGGTCGAGACAAAAGGCCTCATCGGAGCGGTCGAAGCCGCCGATGCCATGGTCAAGGCGGCCAACGTCGTCCTCATTGGCAAGGAGTATATCGGCGCCGGCTATGTGACCGTGATGGTGCGCGGCGACGTCGGCGCGGTGAAAGCGGCAACCGACGCCGGAGCCGCGGCCGCGCGGCGCGTCGGCGAGCTCGTCTCGGTGCATGTCATCCCCCGCCCGCACTCGGAGGTCGAGAAGATCCTCCCCAAAGGCGTCTGACGTACTCTTCACCGCAGAGGACGCGAAGGACGCTGAGAACCAGACCGTTTCGACCTCTGCGCCCTCGGCGGTAAGAAGCCATCATCATGGCTGATTCTGCGCCTGCCCACACCGATCGCGACCTCGCCTCCATTGCCGAAGCGCGCGCACTCGCCAGACGCGCGAAGCAGGCCTCGCTCGCGCTCGCCGAGCTCACCCAGGAGCAGATCGACGCCATCGTCGACGCCACGGCCGCCGCCGCCACGACGCAGGCCGAGGTCTTCGCGCGCCTGGCGGTCGAGGAAACCGGTTACGGCGTCGTCGCCGACAAGATTCAGAAGAATCTCTTCTCATCCGAGAAGGTGTACGCCTTCATTCGGCCCATGAAAACCGTCGGCGTGATCACGCGCCACGAGGATCGGCGCGTGATCGAGATCGCCGAGCCCTTTGGCGTCGTCGCCGCGGTCGTGCCCTCGACCAATCCGACGTCGACGGCGATCTACAAGATTCTGATTTCGCTCAAAGCGCGGTGCGCGGTCGTCCTCAGCCCGCACCCGGCGGCCGTCAGGTGCATCACGCGCGTCGCCGAAGTGATGGACGAGGCCGCACGCCGGGCCGGCGCGCCGGAGGGCGCTGTCACCTGGATGACGACGGTGACGCTCGAGGGCACACAGGAGCTGATGAAGCACCGGGACGTCGCCGTCATTCTGGCGACGGGCGGCATGGGTCTCGTGCGCGCCGCGTACTCGGCCGGCAAGCCCGCGTACGGCGTCGGCCCCGGCAACGCCCCCGCGTTCATCGAGCGGACCGCCGACGTGACGAAGGCCGTTCGCGACGTCGTCACGGGAAAGACGTTCGACAACGGCGTGCTCTGCTCGTCGGAGAACTCGGTGGTCGTCGACGAGCCGATTGCCGACGCCGTCAGGAGGACGTTTCAGGCGCAGGGCGGCTACTTCATGTCGAAGGCCGAGATGGACGCCGTGGCGCGTGTGCTCGTCTCGCCGCAGCGGCTGCCGAATCCGGCGCTGGTCGGGAAGGCCGCGACGGTCATCGCCGAGACGTGCGGCATCACGGTGCCCGCCGGGACGCGGGTTCTCCTGGCTCCGCTCGACGGCGTTGGCCGTGATTTTCCGCTATCGATCGAAAAGCTGTGCCCCGTCCTCTCCTACTACGTCGTGAAGGACTGGCGTGAAGGGTGCGAGCGCTGCAAACAGATTCTCAGGTACGGCGGGATGGGGCACACCATGTCCATCCACTCGAACGACGAGGCGGTGATTCTCGAGTTCGGCCTGAAGAAACCCGCGTTCCGCATCATCGTGAATTCACCGACCGCCCACGGCTCCATCGGACTGACCACCGGGCTCGATCCGGCGATGACGCTCGGCTGCGGCGGCTACGGCGGGAACATCACGTCGGACAACATTTCGCCGCGGCACCTCCTGAACATCAAGCGGCTGGCGTACGAGATCAGCCCGGCGGCCACGCGATCCGAGCGTGAAGCGGCCGTCGCGGCCCGTCCCGCGCCGCGCGCGCAGCCGGCGGCCGCAACGACCGCAATCGCCCCCGGCGCGCTTGCCGAGAGGATCGACCAGTTTCTGGGCGCGAGGGGGTTCACACCCGGCTCGGCTGGCGGTCCCGCCGCACTCGCTCACGCCGACTCCGCGACGGACACGGCCGCGGAGGTGGCACTCGATTTCGTCTGCGAAGAGGACGTCCGTCAGGCCCTTCGGGCCGGTCGAGCGATCGTCCTGTCCGAACGCGCCATCGTCACGCCCGCCGCGCGCGAGCTCGGCGAACAGCACCGTGTGTTCACGACGTCTCCCTTCAGGGGCTCTAAGAAGGGGTCCCGTTCCGTCGTGTGATACCATACCTCAGCCGTAGTCCTGAGCGCGGCCCGAGCGCTTTTGTGACGTTGGAACGTGGGCGGGGGCCCCAGCCCTCCGCGTGAATAACCCGGAGCCCCCGTCAGGGGGCGACTTACGATGCGGCCGGCGCCGTGCCGACCAATCGCGGAGCGCCCGATGGTTCGATTGGCAATAGAGCGCCGCCTGTTCCCCTGCGCGCTGCTCTTCCTGGTGCTGACGGCGGCGGCCTGTCGCTCGACGCTTCGGGACACCACGCCGTCGGTGACGCCCCCGCAGCCTGCCACCGCCGAATCGACGGCGACCGCGCCCGCACCGCCAGTCGCTCAGGCGCCAGCCGAAGATCCCGTGCCCGCGCTGATCGCGACGTCCGATGGTCATTTCGCGGCCGGCCAGGCGCACCTCGAGATCGAGAAGGAGGACGAGCCGGCTTCGATCGACGAGCTTCTGGCGTTGTCGGACACGATCGCTCCCACGATTGAGGGCACGCCGGAGCTGAAACAGGCCGTCGAGTCCGACCTGCGGGCTGTCGTTCACGACGTGCCGATTCCGCTCAATCAGAAGGTGCTCGCGTACATCGCGCTGTTCCAAGGCCGGCTCCGCGACTTCATTCAGGAAGGGCTGACGCGCGGCGCGAAGTATCTGCCGATGATCCAGAACGTGTTCCGCGCCGAAGGCCTGCCGCTCGATCTCGCCTACGTGCCGCTCATCGAGAGCGCGTTCAAGCCGAACGCGCTCTCGCGCGCGCGCGCCAGAGGCGTCTGGCAGTTCGTGCGAGGCACCGGCCTCGAGAACGGCCTTCGCCAGGATTGGTACATCGACGAGCGATCCGATCCTGAAAAGTCGACGATGGCAGCCGCCAAATACCTCTCGATGTTGTCCACGATGTTCGACGGCGACTGGCACCTCGCGCTGGCGTCGTACAACGGCGGCCCCGGGCGCGTCCAGCGTGCCCAGACGCGCGGCAAAGCGACAGACTTCTGGAAGCTCGCGGCGAAGCGCGGACTCTTACCGCGGGAAACGCGCGAATACGTGCCCATGATTCTCGCGGCGATGGTCGTGGCGAGGAACCCGCAGCAGTACGGGTTCGAGATCGACGCCGACGCCGAAGCGCTCGTGTACGACACGGTGACGCTGCCGGGGCCGGTCGACCTCCGTCGCGTCGCGGAGTGGGCCGGCACGACGATTGATGTGATTCAGGGGCTCAACCCAGAGCTCCGGCGCTGGACGACACCGGTCAAGGATACCGACTACGCCGTCAAAGTGCCGTCCGGCACCGCCCTCCTCGTGAGCGCGCACCTCGCGGAGACGGCGCCTTCCGATCTGGCCACGCTCAACTACTACACCGTGAAGCGCGGCGACACGGTGACGACGATCGCCAAGACACTGCGCGTCGGCCGCGCCGATCTTGCGGAAGCGAACGGCCTGAAGGCGACCTCGCGCCTGGCCACGGGCCAGCGGCTGCTCGTGCCGCGCGAGACGACGGCGCTGATGGCGGCGCGCGCCGAACGGCCCGCACCCGGCCCAGCGGCGCGCGCGGCCGCCTCTCGCGCAGCCGGCGCCCCTCGAGTCTCTGGAACGACTGACGCCGTCCTGCCCGCCGTGGCGCGGCGGCCGGCTGCCACTGATGCCGAGTTGGTCAAGACCTCTTACCGGATCAAGACCGGCGACACGCTCGTGTCGATCGCCCGGGCCCATAGGACCACAGTGGCAGCGCTCCAGCGATGGAATGGGATGTCGAGCACCAAGATCCGGGCCGGCGAACGGCTGACCATCTATACGGCGCGCGCGAACAACTGACGTGGGGCTCCGCCCCACACCCCGGCTCGGTCGCTTGCGGGGACCCCTACGCCCCGCGCCGCTCCCTCGCAGGCGCGCCGTGCGCGCCTGGCCGCTATGCGCAGGAGCTCGCGGAGGGTTCACAATGGGCTGATCTGCGGTCTCTGCGTGCTCAGCGGTCTTTCGTCGTCGGTCAATTCCGGGCAGAGGAACACGGAGGCATCATGTCGCGCGCAACCACGTATACAGCGGGGGTCGCTCTGGCGGCAGCCGGCGTCGCCTTCTTGGTGCACTCGACCGAGACAGCGGCTCAGGCGCAGCAGGACCTGGTCGCGCGGGCGCGCGCGATCCACGAGCGTGTGATCACGCTCGATACGCACAACGACATCGATCCGTCGAACTTCACGCCCACGTGCAACTACACGATGCGGCTGACCACGCAGGTCAACCTGCCGAAGATGAAGGAGGGCGGGCAGGATGTCTCCTTCATGATCGTGTACGTCGGGCAGTCGAACCCGCCGCAAGTGGCCGACGCGTTCCAGCCGTCGGGCTACGACCGGGCCTACAAGGCCGCGATCGCGAAGTTCGATGCGGTTCACCGGCTGACCGAGCAGATCGCCCCGAAGGACATCGAGCTCGCGCTCTCTCCCGCCGACGTCGTGCGCATTGCAAAAAGCGGGAAGAAGGTGGCGGTCATCGGCATCGAGAACGGGTATCCGATGGGCACCGACGTCACTCGTGTGAAGGAGTTCTTCGATCGCGGCGGGCGCTACATGTCGCTCGCCCACAACGGCCACAACCAGCTGGCCGATTCCCACACGGGCGAGGCGACCAACGAGTGGCGATGGGGCGGCCTCTCGCCGCTCGGCCGCCAGGCGCTCGAGGCATTGAACCGCGTCGGCATCATGGTCGACGTCTCACATCCGTCGAAGGGCGCCGTGATGCAGGCCATCGGCCTCTCGAAGGCGCCTGTGATTGCCTCGCATTCGGCGGTGCGTAAGCTGGCGAACGTGAGCCGCAACATGGACGACGACATGTTGATGGCGATGAAGACCAACGGCGGAGTAGTCCAGATCGTGGGGCTGTCCGGATTCGTCAAGAGCGACCCGATCGAGCGCGAACCGGCTTTGAACGCGCTTCGCCAGCAATTCGGGCTCAATCCGCCGGCGGGCGCTGGGCGGGCCGGGGGCGCGCGCGGGGGTGCGGCCACGGCCCCTGCCACGCCGCCGTGTCCGATTGAACGTGCAACCCCGGCGCCGGTTTCAGCCGCAGGCGGAGGGCGCAGCGCCGCTCAAGCCTCGGCGCTGGCGCGGCTCACGCCCGAGCGGCGAGCCGAGCACGACAAGCGTCTCGCCGAGATCGACACGCGCTGGCCTGCCGCCGGGCGAGCAACCGTGAGCGATTTAGCCGATCACATCGACTATGCGGTGAAGCTCATGGGCATCGACCACGTCGGGATCTCGTCGGATTTCGACGGCGGCGGCGGAGTCGACGGATGGAACAGCGCGGCCGACACCTTCAACGTCACGCTCGAGCTGGTGCGCCGCGGCTACACGGAAGAACAGATTGGCAAGATCTGGAGCGGCAATCTACTCCGCGTGTGGGGAGAGGTCGAAAGAGTTGCCAGGCAGCTTAGTCGTTAGTCGTTAGTCGTTAGTCGATAGTCGTTTAGTGGACGCGAAAGGGAATGGCCCGCCGGACCGGCTCGTTGTTCGATCCGGGCCTCTGGGCCTCCACGGTCAGCACGTAGTTCCCTGGCAGGACGTGCAGAGGAATGCGCGTCATCGATCGGTACGCGCCCTGGCCACCTCCACGTCGCGGCGGGCCGACAGCCAGCGCAATCCGTGCTCCTGGACGCGTTCGAGCGTTGGCGGCACGAGCGTCAGGCGCAAGTCCCTTGTGTCGCCCGCCTTGATATTTCCCGCCCGGTTGATTGCGATGGCCGCCAACACGGACCTCGGGAATCCGGCTGGGGCTGATGAAGTCGCTGTCGAACACCATCGCGTAGACGCGCCCGTTGGCTTCCTTCGGCGCATTCGACGCCACGTCGGGCCTGACGGCCTCGACGAGGGCTGCGGATCCTGCCTGCGGCGGAGGCGTCGGGGGAGGCGGAATGTCGATCTCGGCAAACGCCGTCACGTCTTGCGCGACGCCGTCTTCGAGCAGCTGAAACTCATCTCTGGCCAGGCCGCGAACGGGTTGGTCGTGCTCGTCCAACACCCGGGCCTCGATTTCGACGTATTCGACAGCGATCTTGAACTGGGGCTGGGACGATTGCGCGAGCAGCGCCGCCGACAGAAGCAGCGGCGCCAGAGATCGAACGAACGCGCTTCGGCTGGCGCGCGTGGCTGGCCGCCGCGGAGCACAGGGGAACTCGAACATTCGACTTGCTCGTTGCTTGCTGCCTTGGCCCTCTGCCCTTTGCCCTACGGAATTCCTACGACCCCTACGCCGTCCGCGCGTCGACGCCCGGCGCCCTCGCGCGCAGCTGCTTGATGCTGGCTTCGATGCGCTCGGCCAGCTCTCGCTCGTGCTGCAGCGTACGAGTCGTATTGCGGGCCTCCTGCAGCATGAACTCGAGCTCGGCGGCCTTCGCCGCGACATGATCGACCACGGCCTTCTGCTCGCCCAGCATCTCGAGATTGATCCGCACATCGTCGAGCAGGTGGACGATGGCGTTGGCCTTGGTCTGCACTTCGTCGACCTGTTTTCGGCGCGCGTCAATCGACTGAATGCGGTCGTCGGTCTCCGCGATGCGCGACAACAGGAGATCGACCTGGGCCTTGAGGGCGGCGACGTCGCCCCGGTGCTCGGTGACGTGCGCGAGATCGGCCTTGCTGCGCGCGCTGACCTCGTGAACGGCGTCGACTTCCGACTTGACCGCCTTGATCAGCTGCTCGCGGCTCGAGATCGACTGGATGCTCTTCTCGAGATCGTCGCCGAGCTGCTTGATCTCGGCGAGCCTGGTCTCCACGGCGGCCAGCTTCCTCTCGCCGAAGGCCACCTGCGCGCGGCGTTGCTCGAGCAGCTTGAACATCTTCTCGGCCCGGGCCAGCTGATCCTCGGACGCCTGAATCTGGCCCACCGTCTCGCGCTGCCGGCTCTGGACGCGGTCGAGCTCGGCCATCAGCTCGTCCTTGACCGCCGTCGTTCGCGTCAGCTGCTCGGAGAGGCTCTGCATCTGGCGTGAACGCTCGGCGACTTCCGTGGCGACGACGCGGCTGGCGACCACGAGCTCGGCGAACCGCTTCTCCTGCTCGGCAAGCGTCGCCTCGTCGTACTTGATCCCGTCGATTCGATTGTGGGCGGTGTCGATCTCCTTCCTGAGGCTGTTGAGCTCGGCCACGAGAGGCACGAGGCGCGACTGGAGCTGCCGGACCGCCTCGAGCTTGTGCTGCGCGTCGACCATCTGCTCGGCCAGGCCGTCGCACGCGGTTTTGAGCGTGTCGAGCTCGGCGCGCCGCGCGAGCTGGTCCTTCAGCCTCGCGTCGACTTCACCGCTCGTCGCGTTCAGGCCGTCGAGCCTGGCCTCGAGCTTCTCGACAAACGGCGCCCGCGCCGCCACGCGCGAGATCTGCGCGTCGAGCTCGGCCACGACCTGGTTGAGCCGAGTGGCCTTCTGCGTGCCCTCTTCGACCAGCGTCATCTGGCCGAGAATGGCGTTCATCTTGGCTTCGAGCTCCGGCGCCCGCGTCGCCATCGTATTCATGCGGTCGCCGAACGCTTCGAGCGCCTGGCGGTCGGCGCCCAGCTTGTCGCGGAGCGTCGCGATCGCGGCGTGTGATTTGTAGAAATCCTGGACCTCCGTGCGAAGGATGTCGAGGTCCTGCCGGCTCTGGCGCAGGGCGTCCATCTGCCAGGCCGCCTTCTTCGCGGCTTCGTCGACCTGTCCGATCTGCTCGTGTAACGTCTCGAGCGATTGGTGCTTCTTGGTCAGCTCGTCGGCCTGCGTGAACATCGCCTCGAAGCGCTTCGCGAGGCCGTCGACCTTCGACGTCAGCGCGACGAGGTTCTTCTCCTTCACGGCGAACGCGTCCATCCGCGATTCGGCGTCGGAAACCGACCGCTGCAGCCCGCGCACGCGCTCGTCGAACGCCTCGAACTCCTTCTTCCTCATCGCGAGCGTGTCGACTTGAGCGCGCGCCGTCTCGAGCAGCGCTCCGGCATCCTTGGTGAGCTTGGCGGTTTCGCGCACGGCGTCCTGCCGTGCCTTGATCGCGCCCTCGAGCTGGGCGCTCGCGTCGAGGGCAAGCTTCTCGACGCGCCCGATCGTTTCCTCGGCCTTGACCGCCTGCTTCATGCCATCGTGCAACTTGGCGATCTGGGTGTCCATGGACCAGACCATCTCGTTCACGCGGTTGGCCTGGACCACAGCGTGCTCGACCGCCTGCTGCTGGCTCTCGAGCGCTTTGGTCTTGCGCGACACGTGCTCGGCCAAGGCGTTGAGCGAGCTCAGCCGATCGTCGGTGCTCTGGCTGAGCTCGTGGAGCTGCGCGAGGGGCCCCAGCTTCTTTTCCACTTCTTTCACGGTCGCCATGGCGGCCGTGGTGTCCTCGCGCGCTTCGCGCGAGGTCTCGCGAATCTTCGAAAAATCCTGCTGGAGCGAAGACGAGGAGGCGCGGATCTGATCGAGCTCGCTCTTGAGCGTCCCGGCCTGCCCGAGCGCCGCCTTGACGTCGGTTCCCGCCTCGCGCAGATGGACCCGCAGTTCCTCGAGCGCGGAGTGCTCCTTCTTGAGCGTGTCCAGGGCGGCCTGCGTCTGAAGGGCCTGCGAGGACAGGCGCTGGACAGCCTCCCGGTGCTTGTGCAGCTCGCCGTCCGGGCCAATCGACTTTTGGGTGGTGAGCTCAGCCTGCTTGGCCGCCTCCCTCAGCGCCTCGATGCGCTTGTCGACGTCCTCGAGCTCGCGCGTCCGGCTGTCGAGCGAGGTAAGCCGTTTGGCGATGTCGTCCAGCTTGTCGGTGACCGACGTCGCACGGTCCGTCACCTGTTCGAGTTGCCTGGCCAGCGGCGTTACCTTGGCGCTGCGGGTCGCGAGCGCCGTGAGCATGGTGCTGATAGCGCTTCGCTCCTCGCGCGCGTTCGCGATCAGCAGCTGCAGCTCGTCGGTCTGCTTCTGGACGTCCCGGCCTTTGCCGCCAGTGATGGACTTGAACGCTTCGAGCATGGGTACTCCAAGAATGGACGTCAACAATAGTGCAAAGCCCGCATCCGTGTCGACGATCAGAATCTGCACCGTGGCAGGCTCGCTTTTCTCGTAACCTGTTGAAAACACACACCGGCCGCCGATCTGGCACGCCTTGCAGATACAGAAGGGTCCGTCCAAAGGCGGACACTACCGTTCCTTCGTCGTGTCCGGCTTCAGCCGGACGAGAGCGATCATGCTGGCTAGTCTGCGTACGGCGACCGTCTTCGGTGTGGAGGCCTGTACGGTCCACGTCGAGGTCGACGTGTCGTTCGGCTTCCCGTCGTTCACGATGGTCGGGCTTCCCGACGCGAGCGTCCGCGAAAGCCGCGACCGCGTGAAGAGCGCGATCAGAAACTCGGGGTTCGAGTTTCCGCCGCATCGCATCACGGTGAACCTCGCGCCGGCCGACGTGCGGAAGGCTGGCGCCGCATTCGACCTTCCGATCGCTCTCGGCATTCTCGCGGCGCAGGGCGTCGTGCGGCGCCGACAGATTGGCGAGATCGTCGTCTGCGGCGAGCTCTCGCTCGACGGCGCGGTGCAGCCGGCGCGTGGCGTGCTGCCGATTGCCGTCGCCGCGCGCCGTGACGGTGCGGCGGGCGCGCTCCTGCCTCGTGCGAACGCGAGCGAAGCCGCCATCGTCTCCGGTCTGGCGGTGCTGGCCGTGTCGTCGCTCGCCGAGGCGGTGGCGGCCTTGAACGATCCCGGCGCCGCGCCGCCCCCGCCGCCTCCCCCGCCGCCGGCGCCGCTCGGCGAGTGCCGCGATCTGGCGGACGTGCGCGGGCAGCTGCTCGCCCGAAGGGCCCTCGAAGTGGCCTGTGCCGGCGGTCACAACCTCCTGCTCGTCGGACCGCCTGGCGCGGGCAAGACGATGATGGCACGGCGTGTACCCGGCATCCTGCCGCCGATGACGTTCGACGAGGCCCTGGAGGTCACCTCCATTCACTCGGTGGCGGGCCTTCTTCCGCCGGGAAGCGGGCTCGTCTGCCAGCGTCCATTCCGAGCGCCACACCACACGATCTCGAACGCGGCGCTGGTGGGCGGCGGGACCCTGCCGCGCCCTGGCGAGGTGAGCCTCTCGCATCACGGCGTGCTGTTTCTGGATGAGATGCTCGAGTTCAACCGACACGTGCTGGAAGTGCTGCGCCAGCCGCTCGAGGAAGGCTCGGTGACGATTGCGCGCGCCGCGCGGACGGCAATCTTTCCCGCCCGGTTCGTGCTCGTGGCGGCGATGAATCCGTGTCCGTGTGGCTATGCGGGCGACCCCAGACGGGAATGCCGTTGCACGCCCCAGCAGGTGGCGCTCTATCGGTCGAAGTTGTCCGGGCCTCTGCGCGACAGGCTCGATCTCACCGTCGAGGTGCCAGCCCTGCCACCCGACGTCCTCGGCGCGGACTCTCGAGGCGAATCGTCGGCCGACGTGCGGAGGCGGGTCGTGGCGGCCCGCGAGCGGCAGCACGCGCGGTACTCGGGCGGTTTCCGAACCAACGCCGAACTGACGCCCGCGCTGTTGGCCCGCCACTGCCGGCTGGATCGCGCAGGCCTGCGCGTCCTGATGGCGGCCGTCGATCGCTTGGCCCTGAGCGCGCGCGGGTACGATCGCATCCGTAAAGTGGCCCGCACCATTGCCGACCTCGCAGGGACAGACGCTGTGGAAGCCGACCATATAGCCGAGGCGCTGCAGTTTCGAGCGATGTAAGGTCGAGACCAAGGCGCTCGTGCGCGCGACAAGGCGGAATATCGAGCGCGTCCTGCCGACTTCATGTTTCGGCTTTCCAAGGGCGAGTTCGAGAACTTGAGGCGCCAGTCTGGCACCTCAAGTTTCTGGGGCGGCCGGCGCTACTTCCCTTACGCCCTTACCGAGCAGGGCATCGCCATGCTCTCCAGCGTCCTGCATAGTCCCCGCGCGGTGCAGGTCAGCATCGAAATCATGCGGGCGTTCGTGCGCCTTCGACAGATCCTCCGGGGCAACGCGGAGCTCGCGACGAAGCTCGCCGCTCTCGAATACACGCGTGGCCACGCGACCGAATGCGCCGTCGGGCCCGGATAGCGCACGAGCCACAGGAACTGCTGGCCGGTGATGTCGACCGTGATGGGCGTCCGAAGGCGGCGCAGCCTCGAAGTCTTCGTTCCACACTCGGAAAAAGTTCTCCAGGGCGGAGATCGCTCGACTAACGACTATCGACTATCGACTCGATGGCGGCTCAATCCGCACCGTGCCGGGGTCGTTCGGCCGCAGCGGATTCGTGAACGTCCGGCCGGCGTCGCCGAGATCGTCGAGCACGTTGTCTCCCTCGGGCTTGATGCCGTCGCGAACCCATCGCACCAGGTCGCTGAACGACTGCCACTGCTCCCCAGCGTTGAACCCGCAGTGTCCTGGAATGCGATAGACGCGCTGCACGAGGAGGTTCCGTCTACCGGCCGCGGTGACGGCGCGATTGAGCGTCTGCTCGAGATGAATGGGCACGAACAAATCGCCCGTGCCGTGCATCGTGATGAGCGGACGCTCGATCTTCCCGTCAAAGGGCACGAGCTCGTCGAACGGAGAGGTCGGGTTTCGGAACTCGTGATCCGCGGCTTTCCTGCGCACGGCCGCGTTGAGGCGATCGGCCGTCAGCCCCAGTCCCGCGTCGATCGCGTACTTGTAATGCGTGTTGGTGACAGCGCGGTTCGACGGCGACGTGCTGCCCGCGAGCGCCGCACCGCTGATGTTGCCGACGAAACGTCCGCCCGACGCAAGACCTTCGCCGGCAAACGGCCGCGGGCCGCCGCTGATGTTGATCTCGACGCTCGCCAGCTGCCGGCCCTTGTCGGTATAGTTCGGCGGCTGTCCGAGGATCTGGGTCATCTGCTTCAGATCCGACTGGACCGATGCCGGGTCCTTGAACTGGACGCCCGTGATCGCTTCGGCGGCCGCGCCGACGGCGGTGAAATAATCGAAGAGCTCGGGTCCGGCCGGGCACATCGCGAGCCCGCCGACAAACGAGGTGGGATACTCGTGCATCCCGAGCAGCGTGACGTGCCCGCCCATCGACGTGCCCGTCAAGTACACGCGACGTGCCGGCGTCCCGCCGTTGGACTTCGTGAAGAGATCGACCAGTGCCATCGTGTCTTTCAGACCCATTCCAGGCACGTAGCCGTTGCAGCGATAGCTGGAGGCCGCCCACGCGAAGCCTTCGTCGATGAGCTGTTGCCGGATACCGGGATTCCCCACCCGTAACCGGGAGCCTTGCGGCCCGGCGTTGCTGACGAAGCCGTGCGCGCTCAACATCAGCTCGCCGTTCCACGTGTCGGGAATCTCCATACGGTAGAGGCCGCCGTCGTAGAGCCCGGAAAAGGCCTTTGCGCGCGGCAGGGGGTCGAAGGCGATCTCGCCGTTTTCCCAGATCTGAGCCGGGCACGCCACGGGGTTGATGCCCGGACGTCCAACCTCGGCCGCCGGTGCCAGCGAAAGAGCCGAGAGCGCCAGAACCGCGCTGAACGCCGCCGTGTGCAGTTGCGACATGCACGGATTGTAACGCCGGATTGATTTTCGCCGGCTCTTCGCTCTACGCAAATCGTGCTTGGGTACCGAAAACTCCTGTGATAGAGTTCCCAGGTTTTAGGGGGCTACCCCCCTATCTCCTTTTGCCCATTTCGGATAGGGACGTTTTCCAACGAGGACCATGCCGGGACGCCGCTACACGGTATTGATCGCCGACCGCTCGACAGGTGAGCTGCGCCGGGCAACCATCAGCCTTCGCGCGGCGGTTGCCGTCGTCGCCACGCTGCTGATGATGCCGGCCGTCATGGGCCTGGGCGCCAAGTGGAGCGCGCGCGACGAAATCTCGCAGCTGCGCGCAACGAGGGCCGCCCTGCAAATCGAGAACGGCAACTACCGCCAGGCGACCGGCGAGCTCACGACGCAGATTCAGTCGCTCGAGGATGTGATCGACGAGCTCGGCGCGCGCGCCTCGCTCGATCCGGCGCAGGCGCGGGCGATGCAAGAGCTGCCGGCCATCGTACGAACGCGGGCCGCCGGCGGCAACTCGCAGGCCAACGCCGCGATTTCCGATGTGCTCTCGACGTCGTTCAACTCGTCACCCGAGGACACGTTCGGCGTGCTCAGAACTCTCCTGCAAGGTCTCGAGAATCGTCTGCTGTACGTCAGACGCGATGTGGAGCGGCAGGAAGCGCTTGCTGGCGCGATGCCGTGGATCTGGCCGACCTACGGATGGCTCACGGGCTCCTTCGGCCGCCGTCCGGATCCGTTCACCGGGGAGCCCGACTTTCATCAGGGCTTGGACATCTCCACCGAGAAAGGCCAGCCCGTCTACGCCACGGCGAACGGCACCGTCGCCTCGGCGGAGTACAGCGGCGAGTACGGCAATCTGATCACCCTCAAACACGACTTCGGGCTCTCGACGCGCTATGGGCACCTGAGCCGCTTCAATGCGCGGCCCGGACAGCCCGTCAAGCGCGGCGACATCATCGGCTATGTCGGTTCCACAGGCCGGTCCACGGGCACGCACCTGCACTATGAGATCCTCGCGAGCGGCCGACTGATCAACCCGCTCCAACTGCTCACGCAGCCGGCGAAGCGGTGATCTAGTCGTGAGTCGATAGTCGTGAGTCGATAGTCCCTGGACCTGGGACCGAGCCAGGACCCCGGGACGCGCGTCGCGCCGCCGTCTGCTACAATCACTGGATACCCACGGTTCGGTCCCGCGCCGTAGATGATCCAGACACTCCTCGCAAAGGTCCTCGGCACCCAGAACGAACGCGATCTGAAGCGTTTACGTCCGATCGTGGGCCAGGTCAACGCCTTCGAGCCGGCCGTCACCGCGCTTTCCGACGATCGGCTGCGTGCCCGGACCGCCCAGTTCCGCGAGCGACTGTCGCGGGGCGAAGCGCTCGACGATCTGCTGCCTGAGGCGTTCGCCGTCGTCCGCGAGGCCGGGCGCCGCCTGCTGAACATGCGGCATTTCGACGTGCAGCTCATCGGCGGCGCCGTCCTGCACAAGGGCAAGATCGCCGAGATGAAGACGGGCGAAGGCAAGACGCTCGTGGCCACGCTCCCCGCCTACCTCAACGCGCTCGACGGCAAGGGCGTCCACGTCGTGACGGTGAACGATTACCTCGCCCGCCGCGACTCGGAATGGATGGGCAAGATCTACCGCTTTCTCGGCATGACGGTCGGCGTCATCCAGCACGACCTGATCGACGCCGAGCGCCAGGTGGCGTACGCCTGCGACATCACCTACGGCACCAACAACGAGTTCGGGTTCGACTACCTGCGCGACAACATGAAGTTCGAGCTCGCGCACTACGTGCAGCGCGGGCATCAGTACGCGATCGTCGACGAAGTGGACAGCATCCTCATCGACGAGGCGCGCACGCCGCTCATCATTTCGGGTCCGGCGGAACTGTCCACCGACCTCTACTACGAGGTCGACCGAATCATTCCGAAGCTCAAGGCTGGCACCGTCACGCGCGGCGAGACGAAGGCCGAGGACCGCGAGGCCCTCGAGGCGACCGGCGATTACCTGGTCGACGAGAAGCACAAGACGGTGAACCTCACCGAGAGCGGCATGGTGAAGTCGGAGCACCTGCTGGCCCGGCACCTGAACGGCGGCCATCTGTACGACTTCGAGAACGCGCATTTCAAGCATCACGTGGACCAGGCGTTGCGCGCGCACACGCTGTTTCACTACGACGTGGACTACATGGTGAAGGACGGCGAAGTCGTCATCGTCGATGAGTTCACGGGACGCCTGATGCCGGGACGCCGCTGGAGCGACGGCCTGCACCAGGCGGTCGAGGCCAAAGAGCACAACGGGCGGCATCCCGAGGTGAAGATCGAGCGCGAGAACCAGACGCTCGCGACCGTCACGTTCCAGAATTACTTCCGCAAGTACAAGAAGCTGGCGGGCATGACCGGCACCGCCGACACCGAGGCCGAGGAGTTCGCCAAGATCTACAACCTCGACGTCGTCGTCATTCCTCCCAACCGCTCGCTGACCCGCCTCGAGTACCCGGACCTGGTCTACCGCACCGAGCCGGAGAAGTGGGAGGCGATCGTCACCGAGATCGTCGAGGAGCACCAGAAGGGCCGGCCCGTGCTCGTTGGCACGGTATCGATTGAGAAGTCCGAAAGGATCTCATCGATGCTGGACAAGCGGGGCCTGAAGCGCGGCACGGCGACGGGGGGCGACATCGACAAGCACGTCGTGCTGAACGCGAAGTATCACGCGCAGGAGGCCGAGATCGTCGCCCAGGCGGGACGAAAGGGCGCTGTCACCATTGCGACCAACATGGCGGGCCGCGGCACCGACATCCTGCTCGGCGGCAACCCCGAGTTCATGGCGCGCCAGCAGTGCCTGGCCGAAGAGAAGGCCGAGCGGCTGCCCAAGGGCGAGGAGCGCTTCGTCGAGGACGAGCAGTACGTCTACTTTTTCCACCTCGACGCCTTCTACCGGGTCGCCAAAAACGACTACGAGCGCCTCTTCCAGCACTTCAAGCGCCAGACCGATGCCGAGCACGACAAGGTCGTGGACAGTTCGGGCCTGCACATCGTCGGCACCGAGCGCCATGAAGCGCGGCGCATCGACAACCAGCTTCGCGGGCGCGCCGGGCGGCAGGGCGACCCGGGGTCATCGCGGTTCTACCTGTCGCTCGAAGACGACCTGATGCGCATCTTCGGGTCGGATCGGATCTCCGGCCTGATGCAGCGTCTCGGGATGGAAGAAGGCGTGCCCATCGAACACGGGATGGTGAGCCGCGCCATCGAGCGGGCCCAGAAGCAGGTCGAAGCGCAGAACTTCTCCGTCCGCAAACACCTCCTCGAATACGACGACGTGATGAACAAGCAGCGCGAGAGCATCTACGCGCTGCGCCGCGAGATTCTCGACGGCGCCATCAAGTTCGACGACGGCGAGGTGCTGGGCAGCCGTGACTATTTGATGTCGCTCGCTGAAGACATCCTCGATGCGCTCGTGGACACCCATGCGCCGCACAAGGCCGACCTCGAGCAGTGGGATCTTGACGCGCTGCGGCGTGATGTCGCCCGCGTATTCGCCGTCGATGCGGCGACGCTGGATTTCAGCGACCAGACCGCCGACGAGATTCGGGACGCGCTCTGGGACAGAATTTCGAAGGCGTACGAGACCAAGGAAAAGCTCGTCGGGCGCGAGCTCTTTGGGCGGGTCGAGCGCGACATCATGCTGCAGATCGTCGACCAGCAGTGGAAAGACCACCTGTACAGCCTCGACCACCTGAAGGAAGGGATCGGACTCCGGGGCTACGGGCAACGCGATCCGCTGGTCGAGTACAAGAAGGAGAGCTTTGCGCTCTTTCAGGCGATGAAGGAGCGCATCGACGAAGAGATTGTCCGCTCGCTCTGGTGGCTGCGGCCGGTCCTGACCGACGAGGCCCAGGCGCCGAGGAGGGCCACCCTTCCCCGTCGCGCGCCGCTCGTGCTGAACGATCCGACCGACACCCCGTCGGTCTTCGGCGCGCCGCGCTCGGAGTCTCAGGCGCAGGCCGCGTCGCCATTCGGCGCTCCATCGAGCCGCCAGCCCGCACGGGTGGGCGGCGACGACGCCGCGATCAAGACGGTCCGCCGTGATGAGCCGAAGGTTGGGCGCAACGATCCGTGCCCGTGCGGCAGCGGCAAGAAATACAAGAAGTGCCATGGGGCGGCTGCGTAAAAATGCGAAGTCGACGGTCAACAGTTGACAGTCCACAGTCCACGACGTTTGACTCCGCGCGACAACATGTGGGTCGCGGCCGCACTGTCAACTGTCAACTGTGAACTGTTGACTTCGTATCATTGAGGCCCGACATGAACATCAAATCGCCGGACGACGTCAAGGACTTCTGGGCCAAGCTTTCGCCGGGCAGCGTCGTGCCCGCACCCGGCGAGCAGTTCCAGACGGCGCTCACCTTCGACGACGTGCTGCTCGTGCCGCAGCACTCGACGGTGCTCCCCTACCAGGCGGATGTGAGCACGATGCTCACCCGCCGCATCAAGCTCAACGTGCCGCTCGTGAGCGCGGCCATGGACACCGTGACCGAATCGCGCCTCGCCATCGCCATGGCGCAGCACGGCGGGATCGGCATCATTCACAAGAACATGACCATCGAGGAACAGGCGTCGGAAGTGGATCGCGTGAAACGGTCCGAGAGCGGCATGATTGTCGACCCGATCACGCTCTGCCCCGAGAACCGCATCTACGAAGCGCTCGACCTCATGAAGAAGTACCGCATCTCGGGCGTGCCGATCACCGACGATGGCAGCAAGGAAGGGCGGCTTGTCGGCATCCTGACCAACCGGGATCTTCGGTTCGAAACCAACGTCGAGCGGCCGATTGGCGACATCATGACGCGTGAGCCGCTGTTCACCGTGCCGGTGGGAACGACGCTCGATGCCGCGCGTGAGATCCTGCACCGCCACAAGGTCGAGAAGCTGCTCGTCGTCGATCGCGACTACCGGCTCAAGGGCCTGATCACGGTCAAAGACATTCAGAAGGCTGTGAAGTATCCGAGCGCCTCCAAGGATTCGCTGGGCCGCCTGCGCTGCGGCGCGGCCATTGGCGTGGCGAAAGACACCCTCGAGCGCGCGGACGCGCTGGTCGCCGCCGGCGTCGACGTCCTGGTCGTCGACACCGCGCACGGTCACTCGCAGGGAGTCCTCGACGTGGTCAACCGCGTGCGCCAGCGCTTCACGGGCGTCGACCTCGTGGCGGGCAACGTCGCCACCGCCGGCGGTACGCTCGCCCTCATCGACCAGGGCGTGGACGCGGTGAAGATCGGCATCGGCGCCGGGTCGATCTGCACGACGCGGGTCGTGGCGGGCATCGGCGTGCCGATGGTGACGGCCATCATGGAATGCGCGGCCGCGGCGTGGCCGCACGAGATTCCGGTCATCGCCGACGGCGGCATTCGCTACTCGGGCGACGTCACGAAGGCGCTCGCCGTGGGCGCGAGCACGACGATGATCGGGAATCTCTTCGCCGGGACCGACGAAAGCCCCGGCGAGATGATTCTGTATCAGGGCCGCAGCTTCAAGGAGTACCGCGGCATGGGCTCGATCGGGGCGATGCGCCGCGGCAGCCGCGATCGCTACTTCCAGGACGAGTTCGATCTCGACCCGGCGACCTCGACCGAGAAGCTCGTGCCGGAGGGCATCGAGGGCCGCGTCGCGCACAAGGGCAGCCTCGCCGGCCTCGTCTATCAGCTTGTGGGCGGCCTCCGGGCCGGGATGGGCTACTGCGGCTGTGGGACGCTCGCCGAGCTGCGTCGCGACGCGACGCTCATTCGCGTCACGGCCGCGGGGTTCCGCGAGAGCCACGTGCACGACGTCGCCATCACCAAAGAGGCTCCCAACTACCGGTCGGAGTAAGCATTGTGTAATTGGATAATCGGGTAATCGGGTAATTTATTATTCGATTGAAATCGTCCGGGTCGAGGCGTCGACGTGCTCGATGCGCACGGTGATGGCGCCGGCGAACGGCCGCGGCAGGCGGTCGGGCCATTCGATCGCCGTCACGCCCCCGGCCAGCGTGATCTCGTCGAGCCCGAGATCGGGCACCTCGATCGACTTCAGCCGGTACAAATCGACGTGATAGAGCGGCAGTCGCCCGCCGCGGTATTCCTGCACGAGCGTGAAGGTGGGGCTGGACACGTCAGCGGGATCGATGCCGAGGCCTTCCGCCATCCCTCGGACGAATGCCGTCTTCCCTACCCCGAGGTCCCCGGACAGCAGGACGACCGACCCCGATCCCAGCGTTTTGGCCACATCACGGCCGACGGCCCCGGTCTCGGCCTCCGACCGCGTCGTCTGCGTCTCGGATTCAGTCACGAGGAGGCTAGGGATTCGTCCAGGAACAAGTGTGTCATGGCTGGTGGTCGTCTTTTCAGCCACCGGCTCCCGGAGCTTGACATCTCTGTATCACTGCATCACAGTATCAATATGCGCACGACGCTGACCCTTGATGACGACGTGTACGAAGCCGCGCGGGCGCTGATGGAGGCCTCGGGGAAGACGCTGGGGCGGGTGCTGTCGGACCTCGCCCGGCGGGGGCTGAAGCCCCGCAGCGACTTCAGGTCGAAGCGGACCCTGCCGGTGTTTCTGGTCCCGGCGAACGCGCCGGTCATTCCCTCGACCCGGGCGCGCGAGCTGGAGGCCGAGGAGCCGCGGTGAGCCGGGCACTGCTCGACGTCAACGTGCTGCTCGCGTTGGCCTGGCCCAACCACCAGCACCACGCGCTGGCGCACCGCTGGTTCGCACGCGAAGCGTCGGGCGGATGGGCGACCTGCGCGATCACTGGCTTGGCCTTCGTCCGCCTCTCCTCGAATCCGGCTTACACCGCCTCAGCGGTCCCGCCCGAAGAGGCTGCGACCCTGCTCGGCACGATGACGAGGCACCAGCACCACCGTTTCTGGGCCGAGCTTCCAGCGCCAGCGTCCGAGATGTTCGCGCGGGCTCGTGGTCACCAGCAGGTGATCGATGCCTACCTCGTCCGCCTCACGCAGCATCACCACGGCAGAATCGCCACCTTCGATGCACCCCTCCGCGCTCACGCCAGCGACGCGTCTCAGGTCGAAGTCATCACGCCCTGACTGAAGCCGCCTGCGCCTATTGGCGCGGTCCCCTCAGATGAACGAACGCGTGAGCTGGGTCCGCCTCAAGGGCTCACTACGTGCGTTAGTCGGACCCGTCGCGATCGACGACCTTTCGCCGCGCCGTCAGCTCCATGATCGCGTCCCCGAGGTGCCCGGCCACATCGCCCGCCGTCATCGACACTTCCCCTTCGTCGGCCTCGGCCAGGTCGCCGGCCATCCCGTGCAAATAGACGGCGAGCTTGCACGCGGCCTCGGCGTCGAGCAGCTGGGCCAGCCAGGCCGCGATCATGCCGGTCAGCACGTCGCCCGTGCCGCCGGTGGCCATCCCCGCATTGCCGGTGGGGTTGATGAAGACTTTCTCGTCAGGCGTGGCGATGAGCGTCCGGTGCCCCTTGAGCACGACGTACACGTGATGCGCCGAGGCGAAGTTGCGGGCGATCTCGAGCCGGCTCGCGTGCACTTCATCGGCCGACATCCCGACGAGACGGGCCATCTCGCCAGGATGCGGTGTGATGATCACGTCGCGACCTTCACGGCCCGACAAGCGATCCGGATCGTCGCTGAACGCGTTCAGGCCATCCGCATCGACGACCAGTGGCATCGTCGCTCGATCGACCAGCGCCTTGACGAACTGCCGCGTCGACGGTCCCTGCCCAAGCCCCGGCCCGATGGCGACGACGTCGCGCGCCACCTCGAGCACGCGATCGACAGCCTCCGGATCCAGTCCGTCCGGACGTTCGTCGATGCTTTCGGTCATGTACTCCGGCGCCATAGCGGCCACGATCGGCAGGCAACAGGCGGGCGTCGCGACGGTGACGAGGCCTGCGCCGGACCGCAGCGCGCCGATCGCCGCGAGATGCGCCGCGCCGGTCTTGCCCCGCGATCCAGCCACGACGAGCACGTGGCCATAATCGCCCTTGTGCGTGTCCGGCTGGCGAGACGCAATGAGCTCGCGCATCGCCGACCGCGTCAGCAGCTCGACGCGGGGTCCCGAGACGGACTGGATGACGTCGCTCGGAATGCCGATGTCGGCAATCACGATGTCGCCGGCGCGCGTTTCCGCCGGCGGCAGCACCAGCGACAGCTTCGGCGCTCCGAGCGCGACGGTCATGCCCGCCTCGATCGAGTCGCCGATGGGCTCGTGGGAATCCGCGGAAAGGCCGGACGGCACATCGATCGCCACGATCGGAATGCCCGAGCCGTTCACGTCGGCGACGATCGTCTGCAGCAGCCCGGACAGCGGCGCATTGAGGCCGGTGCCGAAGATGGCGTCGATGATGAGCGTGCACGCGCCGATCTCGGAGAAATGCAGTTCCCAGTCGCCGCTGTCGGCGATCTCGACCACCGTCAGGCCGAGGCGGCCGAGAATCTCGAGGTTGACGCTGGCGTCGCCGCGCACGTCGGCCACGCGCCCGAGGAGGAACACCGACACCTCGACGCCGCGCTGCAGGAGCGTGCGGGCGACGACGAAGCCGTCGCCGCCGTTGTTGCCGCGGCCGCAGAGGATCGCGACGTGCCGCTCGACCAGGTCGCTGTGCACGGCCTCGATGGCCGCCACGACCTGCCGGCCGGCGTTTTCCATCAGCACGAGCGAGGGAATGCCGATCTCCTCGATCGT
>MEKT01000019.1 GCA_001767435.1 Acidobacteria bacterium RIFCSPLOWO2_02_FULL_65_29
GGAACCCGTCTGGTCTACCGCGGGGCCGACGGACAGCTTTACGTTCGCGCGCTCGACGATCCCGTTCCCCGGCTCGTGCGAGGCACGGAGGATGCGTACCACCCGTTCTTCTCTCCCGATGGCGAGTGGATCGGATTCTTCGGCGTAACGGGCGGGCAAGGCCTCTTCGGACGCGCGGGCCAGCTCAAGAAGGTTTCCGTACAGGGGGGAACACCGATCACCCTCGCCGACGCGGTCGTGTTGGGAGGCTCGTGGGGCAGCGACGAGACCATCATCTATTCGGCTGCAGCCGAAAAAGGGATCGGCCTCTATCGAATCGCCGCATCGGGCGGCACACCGCAGCGCTTGACCGTGCCCCCGGCGGGCGACGGCGAAGTCCGCCATGCCTGGCCGGAACATCTGCCGGCGGGCGACGCCGTCATCTTTTCGATCACGAATCAACCGAGCTTCGAACAGGGTCGCATCGCGGTGCTCTCGCTGCGAACCGGCGAGCAACACACGATCGTCGAGCAGGGCTACCACGCGCGGTATCTGGCGACCGGTCACCTCGTCTACATCCTCGACGGCAACTTGATGACGGTCCCGTTCGCCACCGGGCGTCTCCAAGCGACCGGATCGCCATTCCGCATTCTGGAAGGGCTTCGCGCGGAACCAAGCTCCGGACTGGCGAGCTTCGGTGTGTCGACGGGTGGACTGCTCGTGTATGCCCCGGCGAGCGACCTCAGAGGGCGCGAGAGGACCCTCGAGCGGGTGACTCGCGACGGGCGCGGGACGACGGTTGTGGACGACCGGGGCCTCTATTCCTTTCCGCGGCTCTCGCCAGACGGCCGGCGACTCGCGGTCGGCATCGGCCTCGATGTCTGGATCCTCGATCTCGAGAGTGGGAGGCGAACGCGGATGACATCCGGCGATCGCGGCTTCGATCCCCCGCCGCCCATCACAGCCTGGACGCCAGACAGCCGGCGCCTGACACTGAACCGCAGAAACGCTCCTCCGGAAGTCACGCTGGACTGGGCCAGTCCCGACGGAAGTGAGCCGCTCGCTTCCATTCTGACCCGGCGATACCTCATGGTGCCGGGGTCCTGGTCGAAGGACGGGAAAGCTCTCGCGTTCTTCCAGTTTCCCGGTGGCACGGAGAGGGATCTGTGGGTCTTCGAGCAGGGCGACGATCCCCAGCCGAAACCATTTCTCGTGACACGCTTCAACGAGCGCGCGCCGTCTTTTTCTCCCGATCAGCGCTGGATGGCGTACGTCTCGGATTCCTCCGGCCGCGATGAGGTGTATCTGCGGCCGTATCCGGGTCCTGGAGGTGAGCGGCCGGTATCAACCGGCGGCGGTCGCGAGCCGGTCTGGTCCCGCGACGGACGGGAGCTCTTCTATCGCGAAGGGAATCGGATGATGGTCGTGCCCGTCGATATCGGGACGGCTTCCTCGCTCGGTCAACCGCGCGCCCTTTTCGAGGACCCGTCTTGGTCCGCCTCTTCGGCGGCCATCGGGGTCGCCAACTACGACGTGTCGCTCGATGGTCGGCATTTCATCACGATCTCCGAGCCGCGATCGCCGGCGGGCCCTCTCGTCCTCACGGTCGTGCAGAACTGGCTAGAGGAGCTGAAACGGCTGGTGCCGACCAAATGAGCCCGAACGACCGCTGGACCGAAGCGCCGCGCGTCGTGGGAGAGCGGCGCACCTCAGCTCGCGAAATCTCATGAAAATCAATCCAGCGTTTGGCAGAATGGCCGCGGCGCGGAGCGGTGAGATCGACGAACCAGTGGGGCGGTCGAGACCGGAGGATTTGAGGAGTTGAGGATCTGAGGACCGGCACGTCTTGCGAACTGGAACTGACAATGGGCAGGGCGCAGGATTGGGGATTCAGTTGACGGCGCTGTCGCAGCTCCCTACCATTGGCCGCGACCTGACTCCGTGGTAGCGCTTTTGTTTCAACGGATCGGCCTGCTACGCCTGGCGGTCGCGACTCTCGCATTCACGTCGACGCTCACAGTTCGCGTCAACGGAATCAGCACGCATTTCTGGATGCTCAGGGACCAGATCCGGGACTGGTCGATCGCCCTGGGCCCGTTCCCCGACTTGCCGCTCGTCGGACCGGCCACGCACGTCGGCGGCTACACGATCGGGCCCGCCTTCTATTGGATTCTCTGGGCGATTCGCGTCACCGTGGGACCGTGGTTCGAGAACCTGCCGCATGCGGGCGGCATCGGACAAGCCGTCCTGCAGTCCGGGGCCGACGCGCTTCTACTCACCGCGATTTGGCGCCGGACCGAATCGCTTGGGATCGCCCTGGCCGCGATCGTGCTGGTCGCGACGGCCGGCTACGACCTGTGCCTGTCGGCGCTCGTCTGGAATCCCACGATGGGAACAGCGCTCGCGAAAGCCGCGACCGCGCTCGTTCTGCTGGGCTGGCACCGCGGATCGGCCTCTCGCGCCGCGCTGACCGCCGCGGTAGCGTGGAGCGCCGTGCACGCGTATACGGGCGCGATCTTCGTGACGGTCGGCGTGTTCACCGCATGTCTCGCGGACCCTCTCGCTCGACGAGATTGGCGCCTCGCGAAGCGCAACGCGGCGGTCATCGTGGTTGCCGTCGCGCTCCTTCAGCTGCCCTACCTGGCGCACCAGGTGTCGAACCGATTCGGCGACAGTGCCATGGGAGCCGTTTCGGGCAGCGTCGGACGAATCCTTTCGGGATCCGATCGACCTGAGATCTCCAAAAGCGTCGCCGGCTACGCCGGCGCGTTCGAGTTCATCGAAGTGTCTCCCTGGCGAGCTCCTATCGCCACCTGGATCCTTCTGGCGTGCGGCGGGATTCTCGCGTTCCGGTATCGTCGCGACCCTTCGCTGCTGGCGATCACGCTGGTGCCGCAGGTGGCGGCCATCATCGGTTACTCCATGTTCCTAGACGACTTGGACCACTACTACTATCTGTCGCTGATGCCGGCCGCCGTCCTCACGATTGTGCTGACCGCCACCGCCGTGCCGTCACCTCGTGTCGTCCGAGTCCTCGGCCTGGCTCTGTTCATCGGGGCCCTGGCACTCGTTCCGGCGAGAGTGCGCTTCGCGGCCACGATGCACCGGATGCCGGAATATGGAGTGCTCGTCGACGCCTCGCGCAAGATCAAAAATCAAGGCCAGCCGATGCGCGCAATTCGATCCGACTTCGCCCTCCCGGCGACCGCCGATCCCGAGTTTCTCTATGGGGTGCTCGGCGGCCGTATCGATCGCCGCTCGCCGTGGGAGGCCACCATCGGTGCGGACGGGAGCGTCGCGTACCGCCGGGTCGAGGGGTCGTGAACCGGGCGCAACGGCTCGCGCTCGTGCTGCTCGTCGCGTTGGCCGCCCGTGTGTGGGGGATCGGATTCGGCATTCCATTCGTCAACGCGCGCCCGGACGAAACGCAGATCGCCGGGCCGGCGGTCGGATTTCTGACGGGCGACCTGCGCCCGCCCTTCTTGCAATGGCCCACGTTGTTTCCGTACGCGGTCGCCTTGATGTACGTCGTGTACTTCGCGATCACGCGACCGTTCACCGGCTACGCCACGCTCGCCGCGTTTGCGGAAAGCCGTCGCGTCGACATCTCGCCGTTCATCTACATCACGCGCGGGATGTCGGCCCTGATGGGTGTGATGACCGTGTGGTGGGTGCACTCTATCGCCAGACGGGTCTTCGACGACACGGTCGCCATCGTGGCCGCGCTGTTCCTGGCCGTCTGCTTTCTTCACGTTCGCGACTCGCACTTTGGCGTCACAGACGTGACCATGACGGCCCTCGTCGTGCTGGCCGTGCTGGCACTCGTGCGCTGGAGGCAGACCGGGGCGCTTCGCCACGTCCTGGCAGCCGGCATCGTGGGAGGCTTGGCGGCCTCGACCAAGTACAACGGCCTGGGTATCTTGGTTCCGTTTGCCGTCGCGCTCGTCCAGCGGTTTCTCGAGGAACGACGTGAGCGCCAGAACGCGCGAGGACGAGCGGTCCGAGCGTCGCTCGTGTTCAGCGGGGCGATGATGCTCGCGCTGTTCGCGACATCACCCTACATTCTCATCGATTGGAGCCGGTTCGTCAGCGACGTGCGCGCGACACAGAGCATGGTCATGCAGGGCCATGGCATCGTGCTCGGTCAGGGATGGTGGTACTACGCTCGAATCGTCCTTCCTGCGGCCGTGGGGTGGCCGATCTTTCTGGCCGGCACGGCCGGCATGCTGGCGCTGCTGACGCTGCGCTTCCGCGACTGCGCGGTCGTTGTCGCTTTCCCAATCGCATACTACCTGGTCGCGGGCAGAGGTCTCGGTGTATTCGCCCGCTACATCATTCCGGTCGTACCCTTTCTGTGTATCAGCGCGGCATGGCTCACCGTCGAAGCCGCGCGGATGCTGACGCGCGGCAGGTCGGCCGCGTCTCGCCGAGGTCTGATCGCTGCAGTAACGATCGCGGTGGCCGCGCCGACCGCGTACAAAACCGTGCTGCTCGATGGCCTGCTCGGCACGACGGACAATCGCATCGTGACCGCGCGCGCCCTTGTCGGGATACTCGCGCCGAACAGCCTCGTCTATCAATCGGGCGAAGCGTACGGCCATGCGCCGTTTGTGGTGGACGGACGACGGGTCGACGTTCGCACGGCCCGGTACGACGCCGGCACCGGGCTGTTCCAGTCGGAGGATCCCGACTGGATCCTGGTGCAGCGATCCCCGTTGGTTCTCTACAGCGCCGTGCCTCCGTCGCTCGAGCGTGTGCTCGCGGAGCGGTACGAGCTCGCGCGGAGATTCCCGATACAGGTGGACTCGTCGACCGAGAGAACGTACGACCAGCAGGATGCCTTCTACCTGCCGCTGGCGGGACTCGAGGGCCTCACCCGTCCCGGTCCTGAGTTCGAGCTGTACAGTCGGCGTCGGAAATAGGCCACGAAAACACGAAAACACGAAAAAGACGAAGACCCCAAGAAGCACGACGGCGCGAAGACGACGATCAGAGATCGCCCATAAAACAGATTACAGAGGCGCGCCGGACGGACACGTGCTGCGGCAGCGAACGTTGCGAGCGGCGCGACACTGGGCTTCAGACCGGAAACCCCATCGGAGGCGCCGAAATCCGCCGCAGGTCCGTCATGGGCAGCGGATCTGCGGCATGCCGCCGACCAGCCGCCGTAGATGGGGTTTCCCGCGCCCCTGGAAGAATGTGCGGTTCGCCGACGAGTATGTGTCCGTCCGGCCTCACCTTGAGTGACAAGTGGTGTTTACGCTCGCGTCCGGCTTCAGCCCGGCAGGATGAAGCCGATCATCGCCGTGCCGAGCGCGCCCTGCAGCACGGTCGTCGCGAGAACCATCGCCAGAGCGGCGCGGCTTTCCAGACGGGCGCAGACGTAGGCGGCGGGAATCTGCGCGAAACACGCGAGAAAGATCCAGAGGCGGATCACCTCGCCGCGGTTCACGCCGATGAGGTCGGTCGCCAGGACAACGGCGAGCAGGCTCAGGCAGAAGACGGTGATCGGTTGCATCAGGCGGCCCTGCAAGCCGTTCGGCCGGCCTAGCGGCCCCCCGCGTCCTGCCGGCGGGGCGCCTGGCCCGTCTCGGTGCGACGCCAGAGGTTCACCACGGGCTGCCAGGCCGTCGCCGAGCGCCGCCGCGAACAGCACAGCCTGACAGATCCCAACGCCGAACAGGAACTCGCGCAGGTTCTCGCGAACCCAGATCGAGTACGGGCGGCCCGCTGCGGTATTGAACTCGACCGCGTGAGCGCCGATCTGCCGGGCCGCGCTCATCAGGTCGAAGCCGAGCCATGCGCGGACGAAGGCAAACGTCGCCACGAAGGCGAGCACGACGAGACCACCCTGCGCGAGAAACCTCCGCCAGGCGATGTCACCCCGCCACATCGCTCGAGCCGCAAGGGCGGCGAAGAGCAACCCCATCACCAGCGGGAGCGGTTCATAGAAGACGAGTCCGTACAGGGCGACGCCGACGAGCGCCGCGTACGCCGAACCGCCCGTCAGGAGCCATCGATGGACCAGGCAGGCGCACGCCAGCACGATGACCGGGGTGGCAGTGTTCAACAATGGAAAGAAGAAGAGTTTTGCCGGCACGAACAGATAGAGCACAAGCGAAAACAGGGCCATCCGGCGATCGTCGAACAGGTCGCGCACGAAGACGTACAGCAGCACTCCGCCCAGATTCGACACGACGACAACCAGCCAGGCGAGCACGTCCGGACGCTGTGAAATGTTCCTGAGCGCGTACACGAGCATGAGCTTCCCTGGCATGTTGCTCTGGGCGTGCAGCGGCCAATACGCGCGAACACGATCGAAGTCGCCGAGCACCGTGGACACGTAGTAACGTCCAGAGACGCTGAAGAAGGAGTTCGCGCCGTCGCTGGCGAACATGCGCTCGAAGGAAAACGGCGTGAGTGATCGAAGCGCCGCCTGCAGCCCCAAGCCGACCAACAGCCAGGCGACGACGAGCCACCACTCGCGGCGGGCCGCTCGAATTTCAGGCATGGCTGCTAGCATTGCGCAGCCGACGAGGCTCACCAGCAGCGAAACAATCAGCGGCCTGGCGGTGAACGGTTGCAGGTATCCGTACACCCAGCGACCCTCGCCCGACCCGAGGATGATCGACTGGGTCGCGATGCCGTAGGACACGACCAGCGATAGTGCGCATCCGAGCGCCAGCGACGCCCACAGCACGTACTTCGACACCGGGCCGGCGCGTCCTCGTCCGGAACGATTCACGTCGGCGTCGATCAAGGCGTCGGCCATTGAGCTTCGCGAGATTCTAGTGTCCCGTCCGAGTGGCTCGCGACACAATTCCCGGGCGGGGCATCCCGGCTGGCTGCGTTGCTCCCCCCTCGAGTACTCCCGGTATTTTCGGTCGTCGCGGATGGCGACGCGGTCTACGCCGTTCTGAAGTGACCCATCACTTGGTCAGGCCGTACAGCGCTTTGCTCACTCGAACGTACTCGCTGTACCGTTGTTGATAGAGATCGATCTTCTCGCGCTCGACGGCCTCGAGACGCGCCCGCGTCGCGGTCGTGCCGCCCGAAGCGAGCTCGCGCTCGATCTCGGCCGCCTTGAGCTTGTAGGCGGCGTCGTGCGACCGCTCCCACGCAAGCCAGTCGGTGGACCATCGCGCGTGTGCCGCCTCGATCTCTTCGGTCGTGAACGGAAATCGCCCGCCGCCGGCCCCATCGATCGCCGCGAACTCCGCAGGAAACAGATGGCGGGCCGTCGACGCGAGCGGTTGCCACGTGAGGAGCGCGCGCGGATCGTCAGCCGCCGCCGCAATCCCGGGCGCAAACACACTGATCAGCTGTAGCGACCGCGTGCGCGCCAGCTCGCGGTGCGCAGCGGTCAGCTCATGTGCAACGCGCAGCCCGACGCCCACAACCGCGACGGCCACGATGCCGGCTGAAATGAGAATCAACACCGCGATTCGCCACCCGCTCGCAGACTATGAGCTATCTCACAAACGCCGGGCGCCACGAAAGCACGAAATCACAAAAAAGAATGGTTAGGGGTTTTGATGGGTTCTAATCTATCTAATACTTCAGCACGGCGTGGACGCGTTCCCCGTCGAGCTTTCCGCGTCCGTTCAAGCCCTCGAGCTCGATGAGAAACGCCAGCGCGTGGACGTGGCCGCCAAGCCGCTTCACGAGCTGAGTCGTCGCGCTCGCCGTTCCGCCCGTCGCCAGCAGATCGTCCACGATGAGCACGCGTTGCCCCGTTGCGACCGCATCGTCGTGAATCTCGAGGGTGTCGGTGCCGTACTCGAGACTGTAACTGGCGCGGGTCGTCTTCGATGGCAGCTTGCCCGGCTTCCGGACCGGCGAGAAGCCCGCGCCGAGACGGTCGGCGACGGCGGACCCGAAGATGAAGCCGCGGCTCTCGATGCCCACCACCAGGTCGATACCCTGATGCTCGAAGGGCTCCGCCAGGCTGTCGACGGCGGCGCGAAACCCTTCAGCGTCCTTGAGCAGCGTCGTGACGTCGTAAAAAAGGATGCCGGCCTTCGGAAAGTCCGGAACGTGGCGGATCTTGCTCTTGAGGTCGACCATGGCTCCTTGGCTATCTCGCGATCTATCGAATCGCGAATCCCGTGTTCCTGCGGCGTGGGGCCGGAGTGGGGTCAGACACCACTCCGACCCCACGGTCGGTGGTCTCGACGCCGTCGACGCGCGCCCCCGGCGGGCCACATCTCACCCGGATCTCGAAGCGCTGCACGGCCTCGGTCTCGCCCTCCGCTTCGACCTCCACGCGTCCATCGGCCATGTTCCGCACCCACCCGCAGACGTCCTCGCGGACCGCCGCGTCCT
The DNA here is from genome assembly GCA_001767435.1 of Acidobacteria bacterium RIFCSPLOWO2_02_FULL_65_29. Classification (GTDB taxonomy): domain Bacteria; phylum Acidobacteriota; class Vicinamibacteria; order Vicinamibacterales; family CAVVIG01; genus 2-02-FULL-65-29. Next base: position 8,305 of record MEKT01000019.1, read on the forward strand.
GCGTGAAGTACCGGAACCCGACGCCCTGGACCCGCCCGCTGATGACGTAGCGTCGCGAGACGTGCATGGCGGAGAACGCGCGATTATAGATCGTAGTGCGGCCGCTTCGCCGCCGCACTAGGACATCTTCTAAAGCCGCACACTTGCCTCATTCCATGGATATCGGCTTTAGAAGATGTCGAACAGAAGGTTCCCGCTATAGTACTTAAAGAGCCGGTCGCCGCCGCCACGGGCCAGCGGCCGCGAGCTGTTCAGACGCATGTCACTTTCGCGCCGCCACCGCATCGTCGCCATCCTCGGTCGAAGTGTTCTCTACGCGCTTGCCCTTCTCTCGCTGCTGGTGGCGCTCATCGCCGGCGCGCTCGAAACCGGCTGGGGCAGAAATCAGCTGCGCCTCCTCATCGTGCGGCAGGCCTCCAATTATCTGACCGCCTCTTTCGAGATCGACGCCGTCACGGGATCGCTCGTCGGCGGCGTCGAGCTCCAGGGTGTCCGCCTCTCGCGCGATGGCCGAGCCCTCGTCACCATCGACCGCGTCGCGCTCACCTACAGCCTGCGGGAGCTCTTCGATGGCGGCACGTCCATTCGCAGCCTTCGCCTCCTGCGGCCGCGTATCGCCGCCGGGCGTCAGCCAGACGGGCGTTGGGATCTGACCGCACTCGTGCGGCGTGACGCCGCCCGCGAGCCCCGGGCCGGACCACGCCGGCCCCTCCATCTGCGGTCCATCGATGTCACGGATGGCGTCGTCGAGCTGCGCGCTCCGCTGGCGTTCGGCGCGGCACGTATGCCGACGCGTTTCGCTGCGCTCAACAGCCGGCTGTCGTTCGACGACGACGGCACGACGCGACGTGTGACGTTTTCCGACATGTCGTGGACCGGCAGCGGCCCGGACCTGACCGTCGATGGGTTGACAGGCGCGATCGAGACCGGCGATGCGGGGCTGGCGTTCACGCAGCTCGTGGTCCACACGCCGCGGAGCGCCTTCACGCTGGACGGGCGCATCACCCGTGGAGGCAAGCCCGCGGTTCTCGACCTGCAGGTCCGCGCCGAGCGCTTCGCCTTTCAGGAATGGGCCGGCATTCTCACGGGCCTGAGGAACATCGCCGTCGACGCCGCGTTCGAGGTGAAGCTCACGGGGCCGCTCGCCAGGCTCGAGGCCGATCTGAACCTGCGGTCGAACGGCGGCCACGTTCGAGGACCGCTCGTGCTCGACACGACCGTGCCCGGCTGGCACGGCGCCGGCACGATAGATCTCGAGCGCCTCGACCTGGCGCGCTGGCTCAATCGCGCGAACCGCCCATCGGATATTTCCGGCCGCGTCGTCTTCGACTTCGCCCTGAATCTCGGGCACGCACCGACGGGCCCGTACAGCTTCACCGGCGCGCACGCCGCGTACTTGGGGTACGAAGGCGACCAGGTTCGCGCCAGGGGCACGGTCGTCTCGAACGAAGTGCGGATTGCCGAAGGATCCGCCTCCGCGTACGGCGCCCGGGTGCAGATCTCGACCGGTACGATCGCCTTTGCCGCACCGTACGCGTTCCGCTTTCGCGGCAGCGTCGAACAGATCGACCTGAGACGTCTGCCGGCGCCCGTTCCGGTGCCCCACGTCGACAGCCTCCTCACATTCGCCTACGACGTCGCCGGCCAGTTCTCGTCCCCGTTCATTCGGGGCCAGGCGACGTTCGCCCCGTCGGAATTTCTCGGCGCGAGGCTCGACGGTGGCGCGACGGGATCGGTCGACACGTCGCCGCCCGGGCTTCGATACACAGGAGTGGGCGACGTCAGCGATATCGATCTGCACCGCCTCGGCCGGGGCCTTGGCGTCGGGTGGATGCAGCAGACCCGGTACGCCGGTTCCCTTTCGGGGCGGTTTCGCGTAGACGGCCGAGGCACCACGCCCTCGTCGATGGCGCTCGACGCCGCCGGCCATCTGGATCGCGGCACGTTCTTCGGCGGCCTGCTGACCGATGCCGACGTGTACCTTCGCGTCGCCGAGGGAAGCCTCGACGCCGGATACGACGGTCGCGTGGACCGAATCGATCCGGCGTTGGCGCTCGACGATCCTCGCTTCACCGCGTCGTTGTCCGGTTCGGGACGAGCGGCGTTTCAGGTCCGCGACCTGCTGGTGCGAGCCCCGACGCTCGCCGACTACGACATCGACGCGACGCTTGCGGTTCAGGACTCGACGGTGCGGGGTGTCCGGGTGGATCGCGGCAGCTTCTCGGGCCGATTGCGCGACGGCGCACTCGCCGTGGCGGGCGTCGATGTCGCCGGGCCTGCCATCACCGCCGTCGGCTCGGGCACGATCGCCTTCGACCGGGCGGCATCGTCGCAATTCGACTACTCCGTCGCCCGTGCGGATCTCGGCGCGCTTGGCGAGGTTGTCGGACGGACCATTCCAGGCACGCTCGTCACGCATGGCGTGCTCACCGGTCCGCCGAACGCCCTGCGCCTCGTTGGCGAGGGCACACTGGATCGGCTCGACGCCTCAGGCATTCGCGTCGAGACGACGACGGCGTCGTACGACGTGACGATTCCGCCGGAGGCGCCCATTCGCCTAACGGCCCGCGTCGAGGGACGCGCGTCGGCGATTGACGTCTCCGGGCAGCCGTTGGAGGCTGTCGCTGGCACGGTCACCTACGAGAATCGCCGGCTCGGCTTCGACCTCGCCGTCAAGCGGAGCGAGCAATTATCGGGTCATCTCACGGGGGCGATGCTCTTCAATCCTGACGGCCGATCGCTCGATGTGTCGGCCCTGACGATTGCCGTACACGAGTCGGCCTGGCGGCTCACCGAGACGCCTCTGGCCCCGAGCGTGGCATGGGATGAGGCCGGCGTGGCGGTCGGGCTGATGACGTTCGAGCACGCCAACGCTGCCGACCAGCGGATTACGCTTTTCGGCACCTGGCGGAGCGACGGAACGGGGGCGCTGCGGGCCACGGCCTCGCGCGTCTCCCTCGACACCCTGACTCGCGAGCAGCCGTCCCGCTACGGCGGCCTCGTCGATGCCGAGGCCGTGCTCAGCGGCACGCGCGACCGTCCGACCGTGGCGGCCTCCATTGCCATCATCGACGGGCGCGTTCGGCAGCTGCCGTACCAGAAGCTCGCAGGCCGCGTGGATTACGCGGGCGAGGCGCTGACGGTCGACGTGCGACTCGACCAGGCACCCGGCATCTGGCTGACGGCCGCGGGAAGAGTCCCGCTCGGTCTGTTCGATGCCCGGCGCCCGGAGCAGCCGATGGACATCGCCGTCGCCTCGAGCTCCGTCGACCTCGGGCTCATCGAAGGCATCACCGAGGTCGTACGCGACGTGACGGGAACGCTTCGCTTCGACGTCAACGTGATTGGCACGAGCAAGGACCCGCATTTTGCCGGATCCGTCAACGTGGAGGACGCCTCCTTCGCTGTCGCTTCGACTGGGGTGCGCTACAAGAACGGCCAGGCCGCGCTGCGCCTCGGAAGCGACCGGCTGACGGTCGAGGCATTTCACGTCGAAGACAGCCGCGGCCGGCCATTGGAGGTTCGCGGCAGCCTCGGCACGCACGAGCTGCGGGTGGGTGATCTCGAGATCGACGCCACCGCGAAAGGTTTCGAGGTGCTCCGGAACGAGTTCGGCACGATGGAAATCGACGCGCAACTGAGGCTGCGCGGCATGGCGGAGTCGCCGCAGCTTGAAGGGGCGCTCACGGTCGCGAGCGGCGAGCTGAAGGTCGACGAGATTCTCGACCGTACGCTCTTCCGCCCCTACGCAATCGAGGCCACGCCACCGCCCGTGGATTTCGACATCGACGTCGTCGCCGCCCTCAATCCGTGGGACCGCCTGGGATTGGGCATCGAGCTTCGCGTTCCGGGCACGCTTCGCCTGACCGGCGAGGAAGTGCAGGTGACGCCGGGCACCCCGCTCGGTCTCGGCAGCATCAATCTGCGCGCGATCGGCGACCTCTATCTCTACAAAGATCCTGGCGACGTGATGTACGTGACGGGGTCGCTCGATTCGGTCACCGGGACCTACAGCTTTCAGGGACGTCGATTCGACATCGATCCGTCGAGCTCGATTAATTTCACGGGCGATCTGAACCCGGAGCTGTACGTGACCGTCGATCGGATCATCAGCGGCGTCGTCACACACGTGTCGATTCTTGGACCGCTGCGCACTCCAGAACTTCAGCTCACCAGCACGCCGCCGCTCGAGCCTTCCGACGTCCTGTCGCTCATCGTCTTTGGTACGTCGACCACACAGCTGTCGGGGCTCCAACAGCAGCAGTTGGCCATCCGCGCCGGCACGATCGCCGCTGGATTTCTGGCGGCGCCGCTGATTGGCGCCCTGGAACGGTCGCTCGGGCTCGACATTCTGGAAATCGAGGCGCCCGCCGGCCCGCTGTCGTCGGGTCCGCGCGTGACGATCGGCGACGAGATCGCGCCTGGTCTCGTCGCGCGCTTCAGCCGCCAGTTCGGGCCCGACGAATACGACGAGGCGACGCTCGAGTACTACCTCTCGCGGATTCTGCGGGTTCGGGCGACCTTCTCGGACGCAGCCACGCTGAACGCGCGCGCGCCGTTCCGCAGAACCGAGCGCGCTGGCATCGACCTGATCCTGTTCTTCAGCTTCTAGATCGCGTTGCGCTGCTTCATGACCCGCCGACAGTTGTCACCGGGCCCGTGACCTCGATCGTCTTCTCGATCCGCTCGGTACCGCTGTAGATCGTCACTCTGTAGGCGCCCGGGTCGACGCCCTCGAACGAGAAGTTGCCCTGGGCGTCGGCCAGCGCCGCGTGCGGCGACGAGGTCGCGATCACTTGAGCCGCCATCCCGGGATGGATGTCGCAGCCGACATCGTAGAAGCCGTCGCGCTCGAACGTATGCGTATAGATTTGTCCGGTGGGAATGGCCACATTGAACGTCCCTGATTTCGTGGCCTCCTCGCGCACCCGCACGTTGTGCAGCACATCGTCGCTGTTCATGAAATCAACCGGCTGGCCGGTGCGGACGAAGAGGACGGCGGGAACGAACGTCTGCGTGACCTGATCCATCAGCGGCCGCCCGTCGAGCGGGGGAAACTCGCGCGGCGTCTGTGGCTCGAGCACCACCACCGATGGCATGCCGTTCACGGCGGCCGGCGCCTTGCCCACCACCATGCGCGCCGCGGCTCCCGTGGCTTCAGACGCCGCCGCGGCGGCCGGCGCCTCCCCTGCCGGCTCTGGATCCCGCGCGCTGCCGGCGCACCCGCCCGTCAGCACGGACACCGCCAGGACGCCGCCGCCGACCACTTTCGACACCCTCATGAAGATTCCGCGAAAGAAGAACGACCATTAAGTATATGCCACGGCTCTGCCTCCGCTATCCTGTTGAGAGCGCGTTTCCAATCACCTCGGAGGATCACGCCCATGCGAGTGCTGGTGGCGGACGATGACCGAACAGCGACGACGATGCTCGCGCGAATGCTCTCGGGCTGGGGACTGGACGTGGCCGTCGTCAGCGACGGCGCACACGCCTGGGAGGCGATCAACACGCCGGACCCGCCGTCGCTCGCGGTTCTCGACTGGATGATGCCCACGCTCGACGGCGTGGAGCTGTGCCGGCGCATTCGCGCCAACGAGCGAACGGCCCACTTGTACGTGATGCTGCTCACCTCGCGCAGCGGCCGCGCCGACCTGGTCTCGGGCCTCGAGGCCGGCGCGGACGACTATCTCATCAAGCCGTTCGACCTCGAAGAACTGCGTGCCCGCGTCCACGTCGGCATGCGCGTCGCGAGGCTGCAGGAACACCTGGCGGCACGCGTCGCCGAGCTGCAGGAGGCCCTGGCCAACGTCAAGCAGCTGAGCGGTCTTCTGCCCATTTGCAGCTACTGCAAGCGCATTCGATCCGACAAGAACTACTGGGAGCAGGTGGACAGCTACGTCGTCCAGCATTCCGACGCGCAGTTCAGCCACGGCATCTGCCCGTCCTGCTACGAAGGGGTGATGGCCGATCTCGACACGGAGGCGGCCAGGCGACGCTCGACCCCCTGACGGTCACCTCATCTCAACAAATAGCGACGCCTTGGGGTAAAGTCCCCACATGAGCCGTCTCGAGATACGTGGCAACCTGCGGACCGCCTACGCGGACGTCTATACCCCCCAGGCCGTGTCGGCGCTCGAAGCGCTGGCCGGATTCGACGCCGATCGTCGCGCGGTGATGGCCGCCCGCATCGAGCGGCGCGCCGCGCGCGCACGGAACCGGCAACCCCTGGACTTTCTCAAGCCCGACGCCTTCATCGGCCGGACGCGCATTCGTGTTCAGGAGGCACGCGACGGCACGTTTACCGGCAGCCCCATTCCCGGCGATCTTCGCCGCCAATGGATTCAGGGCACGGGGCCGGCCGCCAGGCCCGATTCAGCGATTGAGGTGAGCATCCGAAATGTCGCCTACGCCCTGTTGTCGGGCGCCGACGGCTGGATGTTCGACGGCGAGGACGCGCTCGGGCAGGTGTCGACGATGTCGCTCGACAACCAGCGCAGCCTGAAGCTGGCCATCCACCGCGACCCGCTCTTTCTGAAGGTCGCCGAGGGAGTGGCCGGCGAGATGAACCGCTGGGCGCAAGGGTTCCTCGGGCGGCCCATCATCAGCGACTGGGTGAAGCAGCTGGACTTCACCACGAAGATCTTCCGCGCGCGGGGCCTTCACCTGGACGACCGTCACATCCGCCACGCGGGCGGCGAGGGCTTCTCGGCGTCCATTGCCGACGCGGCGCTCTTCATCGTGAACAACCACGCCGCGCTCCGGCGCTCCGCTTCGTCGTTCGTCTTCTATCTCCCGAAGATTCAGACGGCCGAGGAAGCGGCGCTCTGGAGCGACATCCTCGACGCGCTCGAGGCGCACCTGGCGCTCCCCGCGGGAGCGATCAAGGTGTACGTGCTGGTCGAGCAGCTGGAAACGTGCTTTCAGCTGATGGAGATTCGGGCGGCGCTCGGCGCGCACTTCGTCGGCTTCAATACCGGCCGGTGGGACTACATCAACAGCGTCTCGGATTCGATGGCGTGGGACCCGGGATTCATCAACCCGAACATCGACGCCATCACGATGACGTACGGCTACATGCGGAACTACGAGGACCGCGTGCGGCGCGCCTCCAACACGCCCGACACGCGCGGGCAGTACTCGCTCTGGCAGGGCGGCATGGAGACGAACATCCCCGTCGGATCGGCCTCAGGCGTGGCCGACTCGATGCGGCGGGCCGTCGCGGGCGCCGAGCGCGAGCAGCGCGAGGGCGCCAGCGGCAAATGGGTCGCCCACTGGAAGATGGTCCACATCGTCCGGCCCGTGTGGGAAAAGGTCGGAGAAGAGAATCAGCTCGGCCGTCGGTTCCCGCGACTGAGCTACACCGCCGATGACGCGAGTGGCCTGCTGCAACTCGAGCCCGCCGCGCGCACGATTCGCGGCGCCCGCGATCTGTTGAGCGTCGCGCTCCAATACGGCAACGCGTTCGGCCGGGGCCTCCAGGCGGCGGCGCTCAAGCCGGCGGATTTCTTCGGCAACGACGACATTCTGTACCTGATGGAAGACATGGCGACGGGCGAAATCCGCCTGAGCATCCTCTGGGAGTGGCTCCACAAGCGCGCGCCGCTGACCGACGCCGACGCGATCGGCGTGAAGCCTGGCGACATATTGACGCGCGAGCTGTTCGGCACGCTGCTCATCGAGGAATACGACAAGCTGAAGCGCGCGAGCAATCGCGATGTCCACGACGTCTCGAAGACGACGACGCTGCCCATTGCGCGGGAGATTGTCGAAACCTACGTGCTCGCCGACGTCAAGCTGCCGTGGTACATCGACTTGTTGAACATCAACCTCGATAACGACGATCTCGACGAGGCGAGGCGGCGGATACGGCTGCTGACCGACGCGTTCCGCAAGGACGGAACACGCGTGACGTGGAACCTCGATTTCGAGAAGACGAGTCACCGGACGACGGCCGGCGAGTAGGCGTTCGACAGCAGAAGCCGCGGCGACGAGGCGCCGTCGACCGGAAGCACCCACAAGTCCGCCGCCGTGCCCGCACCCGTGAGGTGGTACATCACCGCGTCGTTGTCGAGCCATTCGACCTGATCGTCCACGCTGCGTGTTTCCTTCGCCAGGACGGTCTCCCCGCCGGTGGCGACATCGAAGCGCGCCAGCTGCCACCAGCCGCGCGATCGCGAGCCGATTCGCTTCTTGAACACGAGCCAGCGGTTGTCGGGCGACAGCGACGGGCACTCGACTCCCGCGCGGACGACACGCATCTGCCGTGAATCGACGTCACCCTTGACGAGATAGCTGACGCCGCCGGTGTCGAGCGTGGCGTAGAACGCGTTGCCGTCGCGCTCGAACGTCAAGCCCCAGAAGTTGAAGTCCTTCGCGTGAAAGCGATCGCCGTCCTTCCACACCGCGAACTCTTCCAGATCGCAGACGACCGTTCCGCTGGACAGATCGATCACGGTGGTCTTGGTCGAAAACCCTTCTTGCGCGTAGGAGTGTCCGCTCTCGAAGACTGTCGCGGCCGCGCGGCGTCCGTCGGCCGAGATGCGCACGCGGCTCGGCGGACCGGTGAGCCGAACCCGGTAGGTCGGCTCGAAGCGATCGTTGAAGATGTCGGCGTAGTGCTCGACCTCGGCGCCTTTCGCCGACGAGGCCAGGCAGATGCCGCGCGCTCCGGCAAAATAGATCCGGTCGCACGCGAGCGGGGCAACGAAGCGGCCGCCCTCCGGCGCGCCAAGCGGCACGATCGCCAGATGTTGGTGCGAGTCGTCGGCCGCCACGCTGACGAACATCAACTGCGGCCGCGCTGGAGGGGTGGCGAGCGTCGCGCGCGAGGAGGCCCCGGCGGGCGCCGGGCTCGAGGCCGGGCCGCTGCAGGCGGACGCCAGCGCGCACCATACAAGAAGCGCCGGGCCGATCGGCCTCGACATCGTCACGCGCCTGATGGGGATTCTCGCGTCCGCCGCCTTTTCCCGTTGGGGCTGCTAGGCTTCGTCGTCCCACGGCGACGCCTGCGGGCCGGGAACAATACCCGCGATGTCGGGGTCCTCCCCGCTCGGGCCGCCGCCCGGTGTGGGGCGCCGGTTCTTCGACTCGAGGCGGCGCGCCGCCTTCTGCTGCTGTTTTTCCTGTTTAGCGCGCTCGCGCGCCCGCTTGTTCTGAGTGGGTCTGGACTTTTGCAAGGAGCCTCCCGTGAGGGGTTGAGGCCGTCACTTCCGATCCCCTCAAGAGTATCACCGTCTCACGTCGCGCGCGAGTCGAGCGCATCCCATCGCTCGTACAGGCCGTTCAGCTCCTCTCGAATCGCCTCGAGCCGCGCCAGCGCGCCGGCAATCCTCGCTGCGGGCTCTCTGTAGAAATCCGGGGCCGCCACAACGGCTTCGAGCGTTCGTTGCTCGCTCTCGAGCACGTCGATCGACGCCGGAAGATCGTCGAGCTCGCGCCGCTCCTTATACGACAGCTTCGCCGACGCCGCGGCCCGCCGCCTCTCCGAGTGCGCGAGACGACGATCCGGAAGGGCACGGCTGCCAGGGCCGCCGGCCGGGGCTGGCTTCACCCGTTGCCGCAGGTAGTCTTCGTACCCGCCCACGTACTCCTGGATCAGCCCACCGCCTTCGAAGGCGAGCGTGCTCGTCACGATGTTGTCCAGAAACACGCGGTCGTGGCTCACCAGAAGCAGCGTGCCTGGCCAGTCCACGAGCTGCGCCTCGAGCATCTCCAGCGTTTCCAGGTCGAGATCGTTGGTGGGCTCGTCGAGCACGAGAAGATTGGCCGGCCTGGTGAACAGCCGTGCCAGGAGCAGGCGGTTCCGTTCGCCGCCCGACAGCGTCTTCACGAGCGATCGCGCCCGCTCCACCGGAAACAGAAACTCGCGCAGGTATCCGTTCACGTGCGTTTGGCGACCGCCGATCGTCACCGTGTCGTTGCCGTCAGCGACGGTATCGGCCACGGTGCGCTCTGGATCCAGTTGCTCGCGCTGCTGGTCGTAGTACGCGACGTCGACGTTCACGCCCCGCCGGATCTCGCCCTCATCGGGGGGGAGCTCACCGAGCAGGAGCCGCAGGAGCGTCGTCTTTCCCGATCCGTTGGAGCCGATCAGGCCGATGCGATCGCCGCGCATCACGCGCGCGGAGAACGCGCGAACGACCGGTGTCCCCTGAAACGACTTCGAGACTCCCCGTGCCTCGAGGACCAGCTGCCCGGACGGTTGCGCCTGCTCCACGTCGAGACGCGCGATCCCTGGCCGCTCGCGCCGGGCCGCCCGTTCGGCGCGCATCGCGATCAGCGCGCGTACGCGCCCTTCGTTCCGCGTGCGTCGGGCTTTGACACCCTGGCGCAGCCAGGCCTCCTCCTCAGCGAGCCGCTTGTCGAATTTCTCCTGCTGAGTGGCCTCGTTCGCGAGCCACTCTTCCTTCCTGCGGAGGAAGGCGGCGTAATCGCCCGGCCACGACGTGAGCTGCCCACGGTCGAGCTCCACGATGCGAGTGGCGAGTCTCTGGAGAAACGCGCGATCGTGGGTCACGAAGACGAGGGCGCCTTCGTAGTCGGCCAGGAACGTTTCGAGCCAGTCGATGGCCTCGATGTCGAGGTGATTCGTGGGCTCGTCGAGCAGCAACAATTCGGGCTGAGCCACGAGCGCCCGGGCCAGGAGCACGCGGCGGCGCCAGCCACCCGACAACGTGTCCACGATGGCGTCCGCCGGGATGCGCAGGTGCGCCAGAACGGTCTCGATGCGCTGCTCGAGCCGCCAACCGTCGCGTTCTTCGAGATCGTGCTGCAGGAGCCCGAGTCTGTCGAGCGCGGCCGGCGTCGCGTCACGGGCGACCTCGACCGCCGCCCGGTGATAATCGGTCACGAGATCGCGCAGATCGCCAAGTCCCTCGGCCACCGCATCGAAGACCGCGACGTGTGGCGGCAGCGGTACGTCTTGCGCCAGTCTCGCGATCCGAAGCCCGGGCTGACGCCAGACCGTTCCGGCGTCGGGCCCCTGCTCGCCGCCGAGGACGCGGAGCAGCGTCGATTTTCCGGCGCCGTTGCGTCCGATGAGCGACACGCGCTCCCGCGCATCGATCTGGAGCGTGCCCGCCTCGAGGAGCGGCACGTGTCCGAAGGCCAGCGAGATGTGGTCGAACGAAACCAGTGGCATGTCGTGGTGCTGGCGTCCTAAGACAGCTTCTAAGGCTCACCGACAGAAACTCGCTTGATGTGCCACGATCATGGCCTTAGAAGATGTCTAAGATAGTACTCTTGTTTTTCGAGGACCCATGATCAAGGTCACCGACACCATCGCCATCGACGACCGCCACATCGAGGAGCGCTTCATCCGCGCGTCGGGACCCGGAGGCCAGAACGTCAACAAAGTCGCCACGGCGGTCGAGCTGCGCTTCGACGTGGCCTCCTCGTCGCTGCCTGCGGACGTGAAGGGGCGCCTCATCGCGCTGGCGGGCAGCCGCGTGCGCGCCGACGGCGCAATCGTCATGGACAGCCGCGCTTTCCGCACGCAGCCGCAGAATCGGAAGGCGGCACGGGATCGCCTCATTGCGCTCGTGCGCCGCGCCCTGAAGGCGCCGAAGAAGCGGCGGCCGACCCGTCCGGGCCGGGCGGCGCGGGAGCGGCGAATCACGTCCAAGAAGCGCCGCGGCGCCGTCAAGACCACCCGCAGCGCCGGCCGCCGCCAGTCGCCGGAGGATTAGCACTAGCTGAAGCGCTTTGCGCCGGCGTGTAGCGCAGGACTTCAGCTTTGCGCCGGCGTGTAGCGCCGGCGTGTCGTGCAGGACTTCAGCTTTGCGCCGGCGTGTAGCGCCGGCGTGTCGTGCAGGACTTCAGTCCTGCCTACTGCGGCGCTTGTGCAAATCTGAAGACGCTACTCCGTTTCTTCGTCGTGACTGGCCGGCGACGCGAGCGCCGCTTCGACGGCCGGCGGCACGATGGCCGCCACATCTCCCTCCAGCCGCAGCGTCACGGAGGGGTGATCGTCGTGATCCGTGGCACCGCGATTGACGATGATGTAGGGGGTTCCACGGCCGGCGGCGACGAGCGGAATGGACGCCGCCGGATACACCGAGAGCGTTGATCCCAGCGCGAGCACCAGATCGGCGCTGGCCGCGGCGGTCGCGGCGCGTTCGAGGTCTTCACTCGACAACGGCTGCCCAAAGCTGATGGTGGCAGGCTTGAGTGCGCCGCCACACTCACAGTGCGGCGCACGCCTCGTCGCTCTGAACGCCTCGATGTGAGGGGCGGGATCGCTCATCGCCCCGCACTGCAGACACCTGACTGCGAGATCGGTGCCGTGCAGCTCGACGAGCACACCGCGTGACGTGCCGGCTCGAAGATGCAGCCCATCGACGTTCTGCGTCACGACCGAGACGATCTTTCCGGCGCGTTCGAGCGCCACAATCGCATGGTGAACCGGGTTGGGGCTCGCCTGCTGGTGGATGTCCCAGGATTCCGACTTGAAGTCCCAGTATTCGACCCGCGCCTCCTCGGATGCCAGAAACTCCTCGTAGTACACGGGTCGGCGCCGGGTCCAGACGCCGCCGGGGCCGCGAAAATCGGGAATGCCGCTGGCCGTCGAGACGCCGGCCCCGGTAAAGACGAGGATGCGTCTGGAGGCGCGCAGCCGGTCGATCAGACGTGCGTCAGGCATTGAGCGCTAGAGGCTATCTCAAAAACGCCGGGCGCCACGAAAACACGAAATCACGAAAGAGAATGGTTGGGGGATTTGTTTCGTGTTTTCGGTCGACAAGGGAGACGGCGACGAGGCGTTCAGCGGCACGCTGCTCGTCCGGGGCAAAGCGGCTCTGGATCTCACAAGGACCGGGCCATCGAGCGCCATGGGCCGCCTGGCGGCCATGCTCGAGGACATTCAGGCCGCGCCCACGCCCCTCGAACGCCGCGTCGACGTCCTGGGACGCCAGATCGCGCGCTGGGTCGCCCTCGTCACGGTGGATGACTGACAGCCCGAGGAATATCTCGAAGGGGTCGAAGTCGCGATCCTGTTACACTGTATACATTTCACTAGATACGAGCACAGATGACGACAACCCTTTCAGTGCGGATCGACCGCGACACCAAGAACCAACTCGAGGCGCTCGCAAAGCGCGCACGTCGCTCCAAATCGTTCCTCGCGGCTGAAGCCATTGCCGCTTATGTGGAAGCGGAAAGATGGCAATTGGATGAGATTCACGCTGGCCTCCAGGAACTCGATAAGGGGCGCGCCGTGGCCCACGGGGATGCCTCGAAGTGGCTCCGGTCCTGGGGCAAGAAGCGTGAGCGACAGGCGCCTCGCGCGTGACTGTCGTCTGGTCGCCGCGGGCGATCGGCCATCTCGCCGACCTTCGTGCCTATCTTGCCCGCGCGAACCCTGGCGGGGCAGCCCGCACGTCGACGACATTACTCGCTGCGGTCGATCGCTTGACCGCGTTGCCGAATCTCGGGCGTCCCGGTCGGGTGGTCGGGACTCGTGAGCTCGTGGTGCCAGGCACACCGTATGTCATTCCCTACCGAGTGCGCAGCGAGCGTCTGGAGATCATCGCGGTGTTCCATAGCCGCCAGCGCTGGCCAAGGCGCCTGTAGTGACGCCAGTTGAGGCACCAGTGCAACCTCCGACCCCTCGGTCCCGAACCGAGTTCAACTTGGGAGATTTCCGAATGATTCCGCGGTTTTTCGGACTCGGGTAGCAACCGGGTAGCGGTTTGGAAGACTCAATGCCGGACCTCCGCTGGCCATTGCCGACGATCGACATCCACCAGTCGGGTCAGGGATTCGACAGGTCCTTAAACGGATTGAAGACTTTTAATCCGGGCCGACGGAAATCCTGCTCGTTGCCGGTCGCGATGGTGAGCCCGTGCCGGCGTGCCGTCGCGGCGATGTAGCTGTCTTCGACCGGCATTCGGCGACCGGCTTCTTCGAGCTGATGCTCCTGCTCTGCAGGAGACATGCGCCACAGCGACGTTGAACCCGTAGATGCGACCCTGCATCGCGTGACCCAGCCGGGTCAACCATGCCTGGAGCTGCTCGCGTTGACGTCCCTCCTTCGATCGGACCCAGTACGCCAGCCGCGCGATTACCACCGCGCTCGTGTAGCACTGGTCCCTCTCGCGTGCGAGCCACGCGACAACCCGCGCGTCACCTCGGCGCTTGGCAGGCTGGCTGATGACGTCCGTATCGAGGAGCCAGCTCATAGCTTCCGTCGCCGTGCCATCTCACGACGCCTGGGAGGCACGTCATCCATGCTGACAGGACATTCCTTCAGCACAGCAAGCCAGTCCTCCTTTCCTGCGAGGCGTCGAAACACGATCGCGTCTTCCTCTGCGTCGAACTGGGCGTCGAAATACTCGCCAGGGGATGCGGGCGCCAGGGTCGCCGGAACAGTCAGACGGCGCTTAGAGTCGAGCGTCACGATCATGGTGGGATTATCCCACCAACGGTGAAGGCCGTCAATCCCAGGCCAATACGTTTCGCCTTGCGCCGTTGGGGGGCTGAAGCACGTAAAGCTCGGACATCGGACAATTCGCCTGCGGCGTGAATGGGTGGACACGTGGGCCGACGGAAAAGCCAAAGAGTTTCGCTAGCGAAGAGGACGAGTCGGCCTGGCCAGGCCTCTACATCGCCCGCGTTGTTGCCTCAGCGATCACGGCGATGCACGTTCCGCTCCAGCCACTCGTCGAGATCTCGCCGTCGGTACACAACCCGCTTAACGCCCGCGCGGACAAACGCTGGCGCGTCAATGGCGACACTGAACGATCGCGTGCGCGACTTCTTCAGCCACGCCGCTCTCATCCTGGAGACACCGTGACCGTGACCAGATCACGAATGGGCGCACGTTCGAGACCCGCAACGAGTCGCTGCGGAATTAACACCCGCGCACCGGTTCCACACTCGAGGCCGACCTGGTGAAATTGCGTGTCGTACCAAGCGTCCACGACCGTTGAGTAATCACCGGATTCACGCCGACCGACCTCGCGCGCGCGAGCATAACGCGCTCGACCCGCGCCTGTCGGATTGGTATCGCCAATCGGCGCCTTTCGCGTGACACTTCGCGTTCGCATGATATACAATGCCAAATGTATATCCTAGGGGGCACGACATGCAAGTGGCGAAGTGGGGCAACAGCTTGGCGGTGCGTCTGCCTACTGCAGTCGTCGAAGCTCTCGATCTCAAGGAAGGCGATCAAATCGAGATCAGAATCGCCGGCGAACGCGAGTTCGAGGTGACACGCGATCGGACGAAGGAGAAGGCTCTCGCTCGGCTTCGCAGACTGCGTCGACCCTTGCCCGCGGGTTTTAGCTTTAGTCGCGAAGAAGCCAATGAGCGATAGAGCGTTCTTCGACACGAACGTCCTCGTGTACGTCGTCGGTCAGAAGGACGAACGCACTGCAAAGGCAGAAGCGCTCGTCGCCAATGGTGGCGTAGTGAGTGTCCAAGTACTGAACGAGCTCGCGTCGGTCTCACGTCGCAAACTCGGGATGTCGTGGGAGGAGATCGGCGATGCGCTTGCCGCGATCCGCGTGCTGTGCCCATCCCCGACACCTTTAACGATCGACACGCATGACGCCGGCATGCGCATCGCAAATAAGTACGGATTCCAGTTCTACGACGCACTGATTGCGGCGGCGGCGTTGGAAGCAGAATGCACGACGCTGTACTCGGAAGACTTCCAAGATGGACAACTAATCGAAGGCCGCCTAACCGTCCGCAATCCGTTCAGGTGACACCTACGTCGCCGAGTCGCGCGTTCGAACTCCAAGAGTCGGCGAGACTTGCATGGCCGGCCTAGAGGAACCGCGAACGAGGTTCTGCGTGTTTTGCGGTGAGAGACCGCGATCGAAGAGCCGCGAACACATCATTCCGCAGTGGCTCGTAGAACTAACTGGTGATCCGAATCGCCAGATCTACGTCGGCCGTGCGTGGTACAAGCCGACACTATCCAATGAGGCGATTCTCCTTCTCACAACTTGTCTTCCCTGCCTGCGAGCAGTGCAACGGCCGATTCGCTGTACTCGAAGGACACGCGCAGTCAGTCATGAAAAGGATTTTGGCCCACGACGTGTTGGCGGCCCAGGACTGGGATTTGTTTCTCGATTGGCTTGACAAGATACGCGTCGGCCTCTGGCTTGGGATGCTGTTCTTGAACAAGAACTATAGAGACGTATCACCGCGGTTCTTCATCGAGGGACGGATCGGGACGAAAGATCGGTTTGTGCTCGTATATGACATCGAGGACGATGGCCAGGAAGGCATCAATTGGCTCCGCAAAAGCACGCGCGTGAGTACATCGTCCATCGATCAGCGCTAGCCACGAGCGATCTTTTGGAAATGATGTTCAGATCAAGGATGCTTGCGGTTGGGCCGAAAGAACACGAGACGGACTTTCAAGAGACCGGCGCTTCGACTCTGCGGCTGCATCGCACAATCATGAACCACATTCTGCGGCATCAGCCGTAGCGGTCATTTGCGCGGCGACCGGCTGATCGCGAAGGCGTACCTCAATAGCCGCCGGCTAGCGTACGCGCGCTTGTGGCGACTGTCGAAGAACGGCGACGACGGGCCCTATTCGACAAGACGTGGCGCTTCTTCAGTCGCAAGGGACGCGGCCCCGCGATGTTGATCGCGGCACCCACGTGTAGGAGAATGAGCCGGCGGCGGAGGAACTCGATGAACTGCGCGCCCAGGACCTTATCGCGGTAGGCTTTCTCCTTGTCCTTCATAAAGTCCTGCCGGGTGGCAAAGGGTGGGTCGATGTAAATCAGCTTGATCTTGTCCTGGGTACCGAATCGATTCGGTCCCTTCTGGTCTGCGACCAGCTCCCTCAACGCCAGGAGGTTGTCGCCCCACACCAGCAGATTTCGCCAGCCATCCGCGTGCGGCCGCTTCGCGCAGAATTCTCGCACCAGTTGCCACGGCGCCGCGGGCGTCCGGGCGAGCACTTCCTCCCGCTTCAGCTTCCCGTTATAGACCAGCCGATATTCCTTCCCTGTTTCAGGGGCACGTGCATGCGCAGGAAAAAGACGATGCCGCCATTTCTCGGGCAATGGCGCGTCTGAATCGATCAGCTGAGTCAGTTCGCGTTTTTCGGTTTCAGTGAGTGAGTTCATCTTCTGCTGGACCAGGCTCAACGTCGTGCGTCGGATTCTGCGTCGTCAACCGGAGCAATGCGGTTACGAGCCGACGACTTCCTCACGGCCAATGGCCCTCGACAACGTGTTGCCGCTGGACAGCGTGTTCGATCAGCTTGGAACCGAACCCCCTGAATTGTCGCAAGGCGACGGCGCTGCGCACCTCGGTGCCGCAACACCCCCCCGAGCGAGGTCGTCCGTTGAGCCAGTCTATACTCGGGCGTTTCGTGCCGAGCAGAACCCTCTGGTCACGGAGGAGCCGGGCAGCCGTCATTCGAGAAGCTCGGATCAGGGACGAGATACTGTGGCCACGCGTATAGCCTAGAAGAGCCCGTCGGCCCAACGACCGCCACACCGAAATATTCCGGGTAGGAAAGAGCCGCAACGGGCTGCATAAGGTTATGACATTCGAAGATGCGAACGACCCTGCCGTCGGGGGCCGGCTCGTCCGTCATCGCTTCAAGGAGAGCGCGGAAGGCGGCGAGGCTAACCTCCGCACCAAGTACTGCACCCGGCGGCTCGCGCAGTGCACCGGCGAGAAAGGAGAGCGTGAGACCAGTGTGACCCTCGGCCTGGTGCTGATCAAGGAGTCGAGCCCACTTTGGCAACGTCGCTCCTAATCTGGAACTCTTCGCGGACGAACGCGACCGTCGCCGCGTCGGTCAACTTGCAGACGACGTTCTGATTTGCGAACACGCCCTTGAAGGTCTTTGCCTCACTTAATTGGAAATGCTTTTTCCATTCCACGCCGACGGCGTACTCCCACTGGTCCTCAGATCGCCTTGTGTTGTAGTCGGACTGATTCAGAGCTTCTGTTAACGTCGTGCCGCCTGGCAGACGAAACAGACTGGGGCACAGCGTACCGGCAATCAGCGACACGTACAATGTCCTCAATTCAGATCACTCGCGGATTCCTTCGGGAATCCGATGATGTGACAAAGTCGTACTAGTGTCCCGTCCCAGTGGTTCGTGAAACATGTTGCGCGGCCTGGAGGTCGAAGGTGCGCTGCGCGAATCGCGCGATGCTCGCCAGAATCTGGTCGGCAGTCTTCGTCCACACGAACGGCTTGGGATTCGCCTGATGCGCGTCAATGAATGCCTGAATGGCGGCCTTGAGTTTCGACACACTCTGGTAGGCGCCGCGGCGCAACTGTTTGTTCGTCAGCTCGGCGAACCACCGCTCCACG
>MEKT01000020.1:0-4098 GCA_001767435.1 Acidobacteria bacterium RIFCSPLOWO2_02_FULL_65_29
GATGTCGCGCCCTTCACGGCCGTGAGCGCGGGCCCGAGCGCGATTCGGATGTCGAGCGCCTCGCTCAAGCTCTCCGCAGTGGGAGGCATTGCGTCGAGCAACGCGAGTGCCTGCTCGAAGTACCCGATCGCCTCGCGATTGGCCGAACGCGCGGCGGCTTTGAGCCCAGCCTGCCGCAGGTAGCTCACCGCCTTCTCGGAGACGCGCCCGCGCGTTGCGTGATGCGCGAGCAGCTCGACCTGCTCGGCGAGGCGATCGGCATGAAGCGTTTCGATCGCGTCGACGATCGCGGCGTGCAGGAAATTTCTTCGCTCCAGCAGCACGCTGCCGTAGGCGACCTCGTGAGTGAGGGCGTGCTTGAAGGAATATTCGAGCTCCGGGAAAAGCCGCGCCTCGTACATGAATTCGGCCGCTTGCAGCCGCGCGAGACCGCGCTGCAAATCGTCTTCGCTGCCTGCGAGGATAGTCTTGAGAATGGAGTAGGGAACGTCGGTGCCGACGACGGCGGCGGCTTGCAGCAGCTGTTTGTCCGCGGGATCGAGCCGATCGATGCGCGCGGCGATGATCGACTGCACGGTCGCCGGAACGCGAACCGTGTCGAGACCGCGCACCAAGCGATAGGCGCCGCGCGAGCCCGTAAGAGCGCCGGATTCGGCGAGCGCGCGCACGCTTTCCTCGAGGAACAGCGGATTGCCCTCGGTGCGCTGGATCAACAGCGGCTTGAGCGGCGCCACGCTCGCGTCGCTGCCGAGCAGCCCTTCGAGAAGGTCGTGTGCGCTTTCCGGGGGCAGTGGATCGATTCGAAGCTGGCGATAATAGGTTTTTCCGCTCCAGGCATGCCGATACTCCGGCCGATAGTTGAATGCTAGAAGGATGCGCGCCGCGGGAATGCTTTCCACGAGACTGTCCAGGAATGCCTGGGTTTCGTTGTCGATCCAGTGCAGGTCCTCGAACACGAGCATCAGCGGCTGAACCTGGCTTTCGCGAAGCAGAACCCGTTTGGCCGCTGCAAGCGCGGCGCGGCGGCGCTCGGCGGGCTCGATGGCGAGGAACGGACTGTCCTCGGGCAGCGCGTCGAGCAGCCACAGCACGGGCGCGACCGCATCCTTGAGGGCGTCGTCGAGCGTCAGCAGGTTGCCGGTCGCCTTGGCGCGCACCGCGCGCATGTCGTCACGCGCTTCGATCTTGAAGTAGCTGCGGAAGAGATCGGCGAGAGGCAGGTACGCGGTCGCCTTGCCGTAGGACACCGAGCCGCTCTCGAGCGGGAGCCAGCCGTGCGTGCGGTGCGAGCGGAGGAACTCGTAGTAGAGCCTTGATTTTCCGACGCCCGGTTCGCCGACCACGGCGACGACTTGCCCGCGACCGCCTTGCACGGCCTCTGCCGCGAGACGCAGCTGCTCCATCTCGGTGTCCCGGCCCACGAACCGGGTCAGGCCGCGCGCGCGCGAAGCCTGCAGCCGCGTTCGCGCAGGTCCTGCACCCGTGAGCTCATAGACCTCGACCGGGTCGGAGAGCCCCTTCACCGGAACGGGCCCGAGCGGCTTGACCTCGACGTAGCCCTCGGCCAGCCCGAGCGTACCCGCCGTCAGCCGAGTCGTTCCCGGCACAGCGAGCTGCTCCATGCGCGCGGCAAGGTGCGTGGTCTGGCCGACTGCCGTGTAGTCCATTCGCAGGTCGCTTCCGATCGAGCGCACCACGACCTCGCCCGAGTTGAGTCCCGCCCGGACCTGCACTTCGACCCCGTGCGCCCGGCGTGCCTCCTCTGCATAGCGGCGTATTTCCTCCTGCATGCGCAACGCCGCGTAGCAGGCGCGCACCGCGTGGTCCTCGTGGGCGAGCGGCGCGCCGAAGAGCGCCATGATCCCGTCGCCCATCACCTGGTTCACCGTGCCTTCATAGTGGTGCACGGCGTCCATCATTCGCTCGAGCACCGGGTCGAGGAGCTTGCGCGCCTCCTCGGGATCGCGGTCCGAAAGAAGCTCCATCGAGCCCTTCATGTCGGCGAAAAGCACGGTGACCTGCTTGCGCTCGCCGTCCAGGGCGCCCTTCGAGGTGAGGATCCTCTCGGCGAGATGCTTCGGGGTGTAGGTTTCGGGCGATTCGAAGTGTGCTTGTGTGCCCGCCGCTCGACCGCACTGGTTGCAGAATTTCGCGCCGGGGGAAAGCTCCGCACCGCAACCGCCGCAGCTCTGGGCCAGCCGCGCCCCGCATTCGGCGCAGAACTTCGATTGCGCCGGGTTTTCATGCCTGCAGCGCGGACACTGCATGCGGGCCCGCCTCCTTCCTTAGGAAAACGAGGCTACATTTTCCTTCGAAAAGCCGGGTCGCGCACTAAGCGTCGGACAGCGAGATCGACTTCAGTTGATCGCCGATCCGCTCGATTTCGCGGTCGAGATACTCGTAGCTCTCCTGCAGGTCCCGCCGCCAGATGCTGTTGCGCTCGGTGGCGATGCACTTCGTCTCGGTGGCGTCCATCCGCTCGGCGAGCCGGGCATATTCGCCGGAGAGCGCATGGACGCGGGCGATGGCGTCCCAATGGATCGCGGCATCGGCGCAGATCGCGCGCCCGCTCGACCGCGCAATCCGACCCGCCTCCGCCGACGAGCGCACGGCGCAGATGTTCGCTGCCTGCTTGATGCGCTCCGCCGTCTGCTCGTCAAGGATCCGCCTGTTCAGCGGGGAACCGTAGGTCACGCGGAACGCCGCGGAAGGGATGATCAAGACCTCGTCGACTGCTTCGTCGCCAATGCCGAGCGCGCCCAGAAAGTCCCTCGGCTTGCTGTGCTCCAGAGTGAAAAGAGTAATGCAATCGCCCATGGGTCAGGCGAGCGCCTTGAATTCGGCCTCGGCCTGCTCCAGCCAGAACGTCATGCCCATCGCGCGGAACATTTCCGCCGCCATTCGGAAATGCTCGTCGGCCTCAGTGCCCCTGTCGGTGCGTGCGTGAAGCTTGGCGAGATCAGCATGGCAACGCGCGGCGAGCGGGCACATGCCGAGCTTCTCTCCCAGCGTCAGCGCCTGCCGCAAATGGTCCTCGGCCGTCGCCAGTTTGTTTGGGCCGGACAGCAGCGCAATCTCGCCGAGCAGGCGATGGGCCCATCCTTCGTAGGTCCAATGATGGAACCGCCGCGCCAGGTCCAGGGCGCGGGACGCTGCTTGCGCGGCTTCCGCATACTGTCGGTCGCGCGCATGGGCTTCGCCGACCCAAAGGACGTTCAGGGTGTTGTAGTGCCCCGTTCCTATTGCTTCCTTGCCGCTCCGCTCGGCCTCGCGAAGTATGGAGATTCCCTCGGCCACCTGCCCCGATCTCGCGATCGCAATGCCGTGAAGGATTACCGAAATCTGCAGCAGGATGGGAATATTCTGATCGCGACACAAGGCGATCGTGCGCTCGATCAGGCGAACCGCGGAATCGAATTCTCCGCGCTGCACGTATGCATAGGCCAGGCCCCAATGCGCAACCGCGATGCTGTAGGCGTGATCGATTGTCTCCGCCACGTGGATGGCGTCCTTGCCGCGGGCGACCGCCGCATCGAATTCGCCCAATTCCGAAAGAGTCCAGCAAAGGTAGTGACCAACGAGCGGGACGGGAAAGCTGTGAAGATCAAGACGCTCGCGACTCAACGCGCCGGGAACCAGTTGCAGCGTTGTCTCGAGGTGCTCTTTCGCCTGACCCAGGTTGCCAAGGGGAATGCAACTCGCCCCACAGTAGAGATTGGCCACTACCCTTAGGGGCAGGTCGCCGAGCGACTCGGCGATGGCGAGGGCGCTCTGGGAAAACGCGTGCGCCTCCTTCGCGTCGCCCGCGACGAGGAAGTTGTGGCTCTTGTACACGAACGCGCGTGCCAGCCGGTGCTGATCGTCGATCTTTCTGGCGAGCTGTTCCGCCTCGCGGATGTAGTCCAGGGCTTTATTCAATTCCATCAGCGCAAACAGCGAGGAGCGAAGATCGAAGCGCAGATCAATCCCTTGCTCGATCGTCGCGTGCGTTTCCGGCAGGTGCGAGAGCGCGGCGAGCGCCTGCTCGAAATAGGCGACCGCTTCGCGGTTGGCGGAGCGCGCGAAGGCCTTGAGACCGGCCTGACGAAGGTATCCGAC
>MEKT01000020.1:4108-6069 GCA_001767435.1 Acidobacteria bacterium RIFCSPLOWO2_02_FULL_65_29
GCGCGCGAAGGCCTTGAGACCGGCCTGACGAAGGTATCCGACCGCCTTGTCCCAGACTTCACCATGAAACGCGTGGTAGGCCAGCCGCTCGACACGCTCGGTGAGGCGTTCCGGCGCAAGCTGCTCGATCGCCTGCGTGATGCGCCGGTGAAGGTCGCGCCGGCGATCGTGCAGCAGGCTCTGGTAGCTGACGTCGTGGGTGAATGCATGCTTGAACGTGTATTCGAGGTCGGGGAAGAGCTTCGTCTCGTAGAGGAACTCCCCGGCCTGGAGCCGGCCGAGG
The DNA here is from genome assembly GCA_001767435.1 of Acidobacteria bacterium RIFCSPLOWO2_02_FULL_65_29. GTDB lineage: Bacteria > Acidobacteriota > Vicinamibacteria > Vicinamibacterales > CAVVIG01 > 2-02-FULL-65-29. Next base: position 4,392 of record MEKT01000020.1, read on the forward strand.
CCCCCGCGCAATCGGTCTTCGTCCTGATCGGCGACGGCCTGAAGCAGCGTGAAGGGCACATCGCTGCCGATGACCGACGCCGCCTGCAGCAGGCGCTTGTCCTCCGGGGCGAGCCGGTCAATGCGGGCGGCGAGGATCGCCTTCGCGCTTGCCGGGATCTCGAGGCTTTCGACAGGCTTGAGCAGGCAATAGGCGCCGCGCTCGCCGCCGAGCGCTTGCGTCTCGATCAGAGTCCTGACGCTCTCCTCGAGGAAGAACGGGTTGCCCTCGGTTTTTTCGATCAGCAGGTGTTTGAGCAGCGGCAGGCTGGCGTCGCTGCCGAGCAGCGCCAGGAGCAATTCCTCCGCGCTCTCCGGCGGCAAGGGGTCGATGCGCAGTTGCCGGTAGTAGGTCTTGCCGCCCCAGCCGTGCCGGTACTCGGGCCGGTAGTTGACGAGGAGCAGAACGCGCGCGGTCGGAAGGCTCTCGACAAGGCCGTCCAGCAACGACTGGGTCTCCGAGTCGATCCAGTGCAGATCCTCGAAGACGAGGAGCAGCGGCTGCACCTGGCTTTCCCGGAGAAGCAGCCGCTTGACTGCGTCCAGCGTGCGTTGACGGCGTTGCGGAGGATCGATGGCGTTCCAGTCTTTGTCGTCGACCGGTACGTCGAGCAGCGCCAGCAGCGGCGTCAGGTGCGGCTCCAGGGCTCGGTCCAACATCAGGAGCTTGCCGGCCACTCGCTCGCGGATTTCCCGCTGGTCGTCGCGCTCCTGGATTCTGCAATACGCCTTCAGCAATTCGATGACGGGCAGGTAGGGGGTGGCTTTACCATAGGAAACCGAGCCGCTTTCCAGCACGAGCCACCCTTGGGTGTTGTGCGACTGCCTGAACTCCCAGGCGAGCCGTGATTTCCCCACGCCGGCCTCGCCCACGACGGCAACCGTTTGCCCGTGTCCCGCGGCGGCGCGTTCGCGCGCCTGGCTCAACTCTTGCATTTCCCGGTCGCGCCCGACAAAGCGGCTCAGGCCGCGCTCGACGCTGGCCTGGAACCGGGATCGCGCCGGCACGACCCCGGTCAGCTCGTAGACTGGAGTCGGGGCTTCCAGTCCTTTCACCGCGACCGCCCCGAGCGGTTTGACCTGGATGCATCCTTCGGCGAGCTTCAGAGAGTCGCCGGTGATCAGCACGGACCCGGGCCTTGCCATCTGCTCCATGCGGGCGGCAAGATGCGTCGTCTGGCCAACCGCGGTGTAATCCATGCGGAGGTCGCTGCCGATCGAGCGTACGACCACCTCGCCCGAATTGAGCCCGACACGGATTTGCACCGGCGCGCCGCCCGCGCGCTGGATCTCGTCCGCGTAAAGATTGACCCGCCACTGCATTCGCCTGGCGGCATAGCAGGCGCGCACCGCGTGGTCCTCATGCCCGATCGGCGCGCCGAACAGCGCCATGATCCCGTCGCCCATGACCTGGTTCACCGTTCCCTCGTAGCGGTGCACGGCCTCCATCATGAGTTCGAGTACCGGGTCCAGACGCTTGCGTGCATCCTCGGGATCGGCGTCGGCGAGCAATTCCATCGAGCCCTTCAAATCGGCGAACAGAACGGTCACCTGCTTGCGTTCGCCTTCGAGCGCCGCCTTCGACGTAAGGATCCGCTCCGCGAGATAGGACGGCGTGTAGCTGTCAGGAGTTGCGAAGC
>MEKT01000021.1:0-67598 GCA_001767435.1 Acidobacteria bacterium RIFCSPLOWO2_02_FULL_65_29
GCCTTGTATTTCATCACCAAGTTCTTCTAGTGCTTTCGAAAAGCGTGGAGACAGGCCGGAACGGTCGAGCAGATCTGCCCGCAACAGTAATGCGGAAACGTGAAGAACATGATCGCCAGCGGTAGTCGCAAAGGCAAGGGCAAGATCCACTTGCCGGATCGCTTCTTCAATAGCGCCTTCCCGAGAGAGAAGCTCGGCGCGCGTCAATTGAGAATGGCGATTTGCGTAAAGAAGCCAATCAGCCGGAGTTGCTATGGACTCTTCAATCCTGTGTAGGCATGCAGCAGCTTCCTCCTTCCGGTTTTCTCGAAGTCGAATCCGAGCCATGCTCTCCCACGTCCCGTTCGACATTTCGCCATCCTCGGGAAGGGCAGCGTACGCCAATTCGAGGTAATCCGCAGCCTCCTTGAATCGCCCACTTAAGTAGCAGAGGTTGCCGAGATTCCCAAGACACGCCCTCTTGAGACCGGCGCAGCCGCTTTGCTCAACGAGTTCGAGGGCGTGCCCGGCGTGTCTTATTCCTTCCCGAATATCGGACCGCATGATCGCCAGAGCGACCAGGGTTATCTCCGCCCTGGCCTCAATCCACAGATTGGACGAATCTCCCAGAAGTCTAAGGCCTCGGGTCGTATGTCGACTGGCGTTTTGCACAAGACCTCGCTTGGCCTCCATCTCCCCAAGGAACACGTGAAGAGCCGCCGCCACCTGAGGATCGCCGAGTTGCACGGAAGTGGATCTGGCTTCGGCGAGCAACGGAATCGCAGCATTCGGACCTGAGCGGTCGGCAAGGGCGAGCATCAGACGAAGTTGACTCCAAAAAGTCAGCTTGAGGTCTTTGGCGGCCTTCGCAAGTGATAGAGCCCTTTGAAAGTGAAGAATCCCAGCCTGTGACCTTGAGGTGTCGAATTTGATAATCCCCAGAGTGAGCTCGCAGGCGCTCTTGTGGATGACCGGAAGATTCGGTGCTTTCAGAAGCCGTTCGCAAATTGCCCAGCTCTGACCGTACCGCCCAGTTCTTTCCAATAGGTGTGCATGAAGGACGTCCACGCCGGGACGGTCGCTTGCGCGAGGTGCTAGAGCGTTGATTGCTTGTAGCCCCGCGGCAAATCGGCCGGCCCTGACATGATTCTCCACAGCCTTCAAACGATCCATAAGTCCTCCGATGACGGCGGAGCTCGACGGACGAATTGTGGCTCGATTTGATATTGTGACGAAGAGGTGAATTTGATCTTCACAATTCCCTGTGCCACCCGATCAGAAGCTGGCCGGAGAGCCCTGTTAATAGCGTCGGGAGGGGGACTGCACGACCCCATCGCGATCGTGACGAGCTTCAGTGGACATGAGAAGAACGATCTTGTTGTTGCGAAGCAGCATGTACCTGGGCCAACTTTGGAAGCCGCCGAAACGAACCCTCACCATCCTTGACGTGAAGGCACGTTACAGCCGACCACACTTGGCAACTCGGTCAGGCCGTGTCTGCGTCACTGGAAGCTGAATTCTATCGCGGACTTGAACGCTTGAGCAGACTGACGCGCGACTGCTTCTACTATCCGCCTGTGATCCTCAGTGAAACCTTCACTTTGACACGAATAGAGTGTCAACACTCCTACAAGCTGTTCCTCGCCCAGAAGCACTGGGCAACTGAGACAACTCCGGAGGCGGGGACTGAAAGCCCTCGCGAGGTCGCCAAGATCTAGCGTTGGATCAGAATTCAATATCGCTTGTCGATTTGCCGCAACCCAGCCGCTAAGCCGTTGACCCAGTGGAATGCGCAAGGCGCGGGTAAGTCCAGCGAGATCTCCACTCGCATGTCTTGCTATCAATTCGTCCGTTGCATCATCGTATTGATAGAGGACGACAAACGCGAAGGGAACGAGTCTGCGAAGGTGCTTCGAAATGACGTCCCCTGTTTCGATTAGGTTCGGCTGGTGGGCCAAGGCCCTTGCCAGTTCGTACAGCGTAATGATCGCGTCCGTACCGGCAGCGATATCCTCGATCGGCGGGAGGCTGGTCGTTTCTCGCGTCTGTATCGAGCTTGTAATCTCATCCAGTGCTCCCGTGGGAAGGTCCACGCCTACCTCTGGCGCAATAATCGTATGAACTCGAGCAAATGTATCAACAACGAGGGGATCGTACATTTTCCCTCGCCGCTCAAATAGAATTCGTAAAGCTTCATCGTCCGCAAGTCGCGGCCTGTATGGGCGGTCTGACGTCAAGGCATCGAAGCAGTCGACCACGGACAGGATTCTGGCACCGATCGGAATATCGGTTCCCTTGATTCCCGTAGGATATCCAGTTCCGTCCCAGTTTTCATGGTGGTGTCTGACGATTGGCACCACGGGGTAGGGGAAATCGATCGCAGACAGGATGTCAGCTCCGACGCTCGCGTGAAGTTTCATTTTTTCGAACTCGAGACCGGTTAACTTGCCAGGCTTGTTCAGGATGTATTCTGGAACTGCCAACTTGCCCATGTCGTGTAAGAGCGCCGCGGCCTCGATTGCTTTGATCAACTTGTCGTCGGTTACGCCGATGTGCCGAGCCAATCCAACGGCGTATCCTTGAACGCGCCGAATGTGGCCGTGAGTGATCTGGTCCTTGGCGTCGATGGCCATTGCCAAAGTTTCGATCGTCGAGAGATATAGGCGGTTCAACTCGCTCAGGTGTTTGTTGCTGTCCTCTACTCGACCCATGGCAGTTCGAAATGTCAGATAGGACACGACCAAAAGAGGCACAATGATTAGCAAAGCGCTCGGAGCAAGCTCTCGCATGTAGGTCACTATCAGCGCGGCCACGGAGGCGCCACTGAAATAGTTGACCGACAGCCATGTGAAGCGCGTCCACCAAATGACCATCGCTGACTGTTGGGTTTCAAGCCCGACAGCGATCGCAACCAGCCAACTGTTCAATAGAAAGTAGAGACCTGTGAACGCAGTCAGCGGAAGGATCAGATCGGCAAGGGGAGTCGAATGCAGGGAATAGGGCTCAATCCCTGGAAACAGGAAGAAGACTGTTGCCGCGATCCAAAGTGCTATAGCTGGTGCCGCAAGATTGAAGACGAGTCGATGGAACGGCCGCCCGATTGGACTCATCCAAAAGATGACGATCAGGGCCTCTAACAGCACCATGATCGTTCCGGCGGGCGTTCCGAAGAGGAGTACCGCTACAAAAACGAAAGTCTCAGATATTGAAATCCGAGCATTAATTGACGCGTCTTTGACGCTGAACGATCCAGTCAGCAGCGTCAATGCTGCGATCACGCCCCATTGGGCGCCGGGAGGATCAAGGACGAGCCTATACGTCGAATGTACAACTGCTGCCGTACCGGCCAGCACGACGGCAGACACGTAGGCTCTTGCAGGTCGCCGGAGTTGGGCGAATCTGACCATTTCGAGGGGCTGGACCAGCGCCTACTCGTTATCGGCTTAGTCTTCCCAGATGATTAGGCGGCTCATCACGGTTCTCCTTCAAAGAATCTGTCGGATCTAGAAATGCTCGTCGCTAGCCATCTGACCCCAGAAGATCGAGTCAGATTGCCCCCAGAAGATGGAATCAGCGTCCATCTGTCCCCAGAAGATCGAGTCGGACTGTCCCCAGAAAATCGACGCAGCTTGGCCCCAGAAAATCGAATCGGATTGCCCCCAGAAGATGGAATCTGACTGTCCCCAGAAGATCGAATCGGTTTGGCCCCAGAAGATTGAATCAGCCTGAATGCCGAAATTCGTGTGCCTTATTCCGGAGCGCTTAGCGGATGTTTTTCCCGGCAGCGTTACGCGCAGCTGAACGGTTGCGCTGTCAGAAGGACTCTGGAGGCTCTGGGAAGTAACCCGGCCCGTGTAGGCGAATCCCAGCGCCTCTGCAATCTCCCCGGCGATTACCGTGTCTCCAACCGCCGAGCTAGCGCCGTTTGCGACCAAGTCCACCGCCGCCAGCGCATTCAAACTCCCCGCGCCACTCACCACCAACCCCTCGCCCGGCATGAACGAGCTCGTCATTTGCAGCACGGCCTTCGCGTCGCGCGGCGTCAACCGCTCCCGCTCCTCCAAGAGCAGCGCCACGGTCCCGCTCACCACCCCCGCCGCCATGCTCGTGCCCGACAGCTGCAGATACCCATCCGAACCCGTTCCCGCCACGTGCCGCGCCGGATACGTCCTCGACAAATACGACCCCGCCGCCTCCGCCGACACCACGCGCGTTCCGGGCGCCACCAGGTCCGGCTTCAGCACCAGGTCGTACCGCGTCGGCCCCTTCGAGCTGAACTTCGCCACCGTGTCGTCTGACCGCACCGCCGTCTCGTGCGTGTCGAGCGCCCCCACCGTGATCACGTGCGGATCGTTGCCCGGCGTCGCCACGCTCCCGTACACCTGCCGGCCCTCCGCGTCGATGCCGTAGTTGCCGGCCGCCACGATCACCAGCATGCCCGCCGCCACCGCGCGCTCCACGGCCTCGCACATCGGGTCGTCGCGATACGGCTGCGTCACCGGCGCGCCGAGCGACAGATTGATCACCTTGATGTCGAACTGGCGGCGGTTCTCGATCGCCCAGTCGATGGCTTCGATCACGTCGCTGGCCATGCCCGCTCCGTCTTCATTGAGCACGCGCAGGTTGATGATGCGCGCGCCCGAGGCGATGCCCCGGTAGTCGCTCGTATCGGCCGTTCGGCCCGCTCGACCCGCGATGATCCCCGCGACGTGTGTGCCGTGGCCGTACCGATCCGATCCGTCGCCGCCGATGAAATCCCTGATGAACACAACTTTGCCGCTGAGCGCCGCGTGATTCGCGTCGACACCCGAATCGATCACCGCCACGCCAACGCCCGCGCCCGACAACGACGGAACGCCCTCGCCGCCGGCCCAGACCTGATCGGCGCCGATGGTCTGTGCGGTCACGTCGCCAATCGAGCGAATCGGCACGTCCGCCGATAGATGTTCCAGCGTCTCGTCCTGCTGCAGGGCGTCGAGTTGACCGGCGGTGACGCGCAGAACGGCGCCGCTCCGCAGGTACCGCTTGACGCGCACGTTGTACCGCCGCGCGAGCGCGTCCACCTCGGCACGAGTGCCGTGGACGATGACGTCGATCGAGGCCGACCCGGCCGCCAGATGATCGGCCAGATCCGCGCTGAGCCGCGCGCGATGGGCCTGGGCGTCGGCCGGCCCCGCCACAAGTATCGAAACGAATGTGAGCGTTGTCGCCACCGTCACGACTCGCCGAAGCCTTGCTGGAATTCGTGCCATTACGTGCCCCCGAAAAAGGTCGATGCAGAAATTAATTCCCCGCGTCGTGCTCGAGCGGAGCGGTCAGCGAGTCGACCAGCACGCGCTGGGATCCGCCACGCGTCCGAATCGTCTGCAGCCGGCCATCGCGGATCCGGTTGTAGATGGTCCGCCGCGACACGCCCAGCAGCGCCGCGGCGTGGTCCAGCGAAACGCTCCGGCCGATACGAGATTCGACGCTGCCTTCGGGCGCCTGCGCGCTCAACGTCATGAGCAACCCTCCGATTCGCTCAGGTACTACCGCACGGGGGGTGCCAGCTGCAGGAGCTCATCCGTTGTTAGGGTCTCTAACTGGTTGAATTACAGCCACTTGGGGAGGTACTATGGACAGCCAGTGGCGACGGGCTCCTCGGCGGCAGCTCGGTCAGAAACTTAGCCGGACGGGGCGACAAGCTCGTGATCGGACGGCGGTTTGCACGAAACAATCAACGCGGTGCCGTCTTTTCCGTGCAATCTTGATCGGGCAGCTTTCTGGCCGCTGGGTCGGCTTTTGACCAGACACACTCGCCTCCTCGAGGCCTTCGCTTTCCTCGCCCTTGCCACGGCCCTGGCCTCGGGCTGTGAGTCTTCGCCATCTCCGACTGGGGCGATCGGGGCAATTTCGAGCGCTGCCCCGGTTCGTGGCGGCCAATTGGTCGCATCGGTTCGCACCGAGCCGCAGTCCTTCAACTGGTACACCCAACACGACGGCACGACCGACGTTCTGACGTTTCTCACGCAGGCACGGCTCGTTCGCGTCAATCGCGTCACGCAGGAGATCGAGCCGTGGCTCGCCGAACGCTGGACCCGCGCCGACGACGGCCGGAGCTATACCGTGAAGCTTCGCGCGAACGTGACCTTCGCCGATGGTCACCCCTTCTCGGCCGACGACGTGCTGTTTTCGTTCGCGGCGGCGTACGACCCGAAAGGCGGCGGCCCGACGATTGGAGGAGACGTGATGGCTGGCGGCCAGCCGCTGCGCGTCTCGGCGCCCGACCCGCTCACCGTCGTCATCACGTTCCCCGTGCCGTTTGCGCCCGGTCTCAGATTGCTGGACAACCTGCCGATTTTGCCGAAACACAAGCTCGAGGCGGCGCTCCAGGCCGGCACGTTCGCCGACGCGTGGAGCCTGTCGACGCCGGTGTCCGAGATCACGGGGCTCGGCCCCTTCGTGTTGACCGACTTCCGCCCGGGACAGCGGCTGGTCTTTTCGAGAAACGACCGCTACTTCCGCAAAGATTCGAGCGGGGTCCCGCTGCCGTACCTCGATCGCGTCGTCGTCGACATCGTGCCCGACCAGAACGGCCAGGTCCTGCGGCTCGAAACGGGCCAGGCCGACATGATGACGTCCGAGGCGAGGCCCGAAGACTACGCCGCGCTCAAGCGCGCGGCGGACCGAGGTCGTGTGCAGCTGGTCGACCTGGGCGGCGCGCTCGACGCCGACAGTTTCTGGATCAATCTGAAACCGGGCGCGTTCGGCGCCGATCCGCGCGCGACGTGGCTGCAGCGCGACGAGCTTCGGCAGGCGATCTCGTTCGGGGTCGATCGGAAGGCGTTTGCCGATACGGTGTTTCTCGGGGCGGGCGTACCGGTGTATGGTCCCGTCACGCCGGCCAACCGGAAGTGGTTTTCATCAGCCGTGCCGCAGACGCCCTACGACCCGGCGCGTGCCGAGGCGCTCCTGGCCGGGATTGGCCTGACCGACGGAAACGGCGACGGCATGCTGGAAGACGCGCGCGGCGTCGCCGCACGGTTCTCGCTGACGACCCAGAAGGGGCAGACGGCGCTCGAGCGCGGCGCGCAGGTGCTTCGCGACGAGCTGAAGAAGATCGGGCTGGCTGTGGATATCGTGGCCCTCGAAGGGAACGCCGCGGTCGCGCGCTTCGTGTCGGGGCAGGGCTACGAGGCCGCGTACTTCCACATCGGGATGACCGACGTCGATCCGGCGCTGCAAACAGAATACTGGTTGAGCGCGGGAGGCTTCCATGTCTGGAACCTCGGCCAGAAAACGCCGGCCACCGCGTGGGAGCGGCAGATTGACGAGTTGATGGCCCGGCAAACGGCCGCGCTCGACGAAGGGGAGCGCAAGCGGACGTTCGACGAGGTCCAGAAGATCTTCGCCGAGCATCTGCCCGTCGTGCATTTCGCGGCGCCGAGAATCTTCATGGCGGCGTCCTCGCGCGTGATGGGGCTGACGCCGGCCGTCCAGCGGCCGCAATTCCTGTGGTCACCCGACTCGTTATGGGTGAGGCCTTGAACGGCTGATGTTGTTCTTTCTTCTACGGCGGCTCGTCTTCGCGGGTTTTCTGGTGTTCGCCGTGTCGTCAGCGTCGCTGCTGCTCGCGGAGCTGGCCCCCGGCGACTACGTGACTGGCACGCTGGGCTTCAGCGCCACGCCCGAGGAGATGGCCGCGCTTCGCGCGCGCTACGGTCTCGATCGCCCGCTCGCCGAGCAGTACGTCGATTGGCTCGCGCGGGCCGCGCGGTTCGACTTCGGCCGCTCGCTCGCCAACGGGCGGCCCGTGGCCGACCTCATTTCCGAAGCCGCCGCCAACACGGCGCTGCTGGCCACGACGGCGCTCGTGCTGGCGACCTTCATCGGACTGCCGCTGGGCGTCTTCTCGGGCGCGCGTGCGGGCGGCGTCTTGCCCGGCATGGTGCGCGCCGCGTCGGTCTTCCTGCTGTCCATGCCGCCCCTCCTGACCTCGCTCTTCCTCGTATTCCTGGCCGCACGTACAGGATGGTTTCCGATCGGCGGCATGAGCTCGATCGGTCCCGGTGGCCCCGGGGGTAATATGGAGAGCTTCGAGTACGTCGCAATCGATCTTCTACGCCACATGGTGGTGCCCGTCCTCGCCCTTGCGCTGCCGCTCTCGGCGATGTTCGAGCGGCTGCAGGCGCAGGCCACCGCCGAAGTGATCGCCCAGCCCTACGTGCTGGCGACGCTCGCGCGCGGCGTTCCGCGATCGAGAGTGGTCTGGCGCGACGCGCTCAAAGCCGCGCTCAGGCCGGTCGCGTCGATTTACGGTCTCGTCGTCGGCACGCTGCTCAGCGGATCGTTTGCGGTCGAGGTCATTACGACGTGGCCGGGTCTGGGCAGCCTGATGTTGAACGCGTTGCGCGCGCGGGATGTGTATCTGGTGGCCGGCTGCGCCGCGGCCGGATCGATCTTCCTGGCGGCGGGCACGCTCGTGTCCGACGCCGCGCTGGCGCTGGTCGACCCGAGGGCGCGAGAGTGAGCAGGAGACCCGCCCTCCATGCGTTCACGGTCCAGCGGCTGGGTGCCAGTGTCCTTATTACTACTGCCGTGGCCGCGCTGGCCGCACCCTTCGTCGCGCCCCACGAGACGGATCGGCGGTTCCCTGGCCTCCTGAACGCACCGCCGACCGCGGTGCGCCTGCGCGACGCCGCGGGATCGTGGCGTGCTCCGTTCATTTACCCGTGGACGCGCGTCAGCCAGCTCGAGCAGCGATACGAGGAAGACCGCACATCGCCCGTGCCCCTGGCATGGCTCGCCACGGGCCGCCTCGTGGCCTCGAGCGACGACGGGCGGGCGCCCCTGCTTCTGTTGGGCGCCGACAGCTTTGGCCGCGACGTGTTCAGTCGCCTGCTCTTTGGGGCTCGACTCTCGCTCGCCCTGGCGCTTCTGGCCGCGCTCGGCGCGACGCTCATCGGCGCGCTGCTCGGCGGGGTGGCGGGTTACGTCGGCGGCGTGGTGGACGACGTCATGATGCGGGCGTCCGATTTCGTGCTGGTGCTGCCCGCCATGTACGTCGCGCTGGTCCTGCGCGCGATGATGCCGCTCACGCTCGACGCTCCCGCGGTGTTCGCCCTGCTGGCGGCCATTTTCGCCGTCGTGGGCTCGCCGTTCATCGCGCGCGGCGTGCGGGCGATCGTCAGGACTGAACGCGCGCTCGACTATGCCGCCGCCGCGGCGTCGCTCGGGGCCGGCCACGCGCGCGTGCTGTGCAGGCATCTCTTGCCGGCAGCCCGCGGCTTCCTGGTTGTGGAAATCACCCTGCTCGTGCCCGCGTTCATCGTCGCGGAAGCCACCTTGTCGTACGTGGGCCTCGGGTTTCCCGATACGATCGCGAGTTGGGGGACCATGCTCGAGGACGCGTCGAACATCGCGGCATTCGCCGATTTTCCCTGGTTGCTGAGCCCCGCCGCCGCGATGTTTCTCGTGGTGTGGGGGCTGAACCTGACGCTGCAGAACCGGTCCGCGGGCGCGCAGTACGAGCGGCTCATGTGACGCAGGTCAGAGGCTAGAGTCTAGAGACTAGCTGGAGGTTGGGAGGCTGGAGGACGTGGACTTGGGCCTCGGGGGCTGAATAAGAATTTCTCTGCGATCTCTGCGGTCTCTGCCCTTCGACGGGCTCAGGGCATCCCGAGCCTGTCGGGCGATGCGGTAATCGTCGTGTTCGGGATTCGGGGGCGTACAATTGGCATCATGAATCTCACGGGGGTACTGGCGCCTGTTCCGACGCCGTTCGACGACGGCGATCGCGTGGACACGACGCGGCTGAAAGCGGCGTTCGCGCGCTGGGTGAAGGGTCCGCTGACCGGTTTTGTCATCCTCGGCTCGAACGGCGAAGCCGTCTTGATGGACGAAGACGAGAGCGATCGCGCCATTGCGGTCGCGCGCGAGGCGGTGCCGCTTGGCCGGACACTGCTGGCCGGCACCGGCCGCGAGTCCACGCAGGCCGCGATTCGGGCCACGAGGCGCGCGGCGGCGCTCGGCGTCGACGGCGTGCTGGTGCGCACGCCCGGATTCTTCAAGTCGCAGATGACCACGGAGGTCTTCGTCCGCCACTACGCCGCCGTTGCCGACGCCTCGCCCGTGCCGGTGCTCTTGTACAACTTCACCGCGATGACGGGCGTGAATCTGCTCCCGGCTGCCGTGTCCGAGCTCGCTCGCCACCCGAACATCATTGGGATGAAGGAATCGGGCGGCGACATCGCGCAGGTGGCCGATCTGGTGCACGGCACGCCGAACGACTTCCCGGTGCTCGCCGGGTCGAGCACCACGTTCTACGCGGCGCTCTCGGTCGGCGTCGCGGGCGGCATTCTCGCGCTGGCCAACGTCATTCCCGATGTCTGCGTGCGGCTGTACGATCTCTTCCGGCAGGGTCGCCACGACGAGGCGCGCGATCTGCAGCGCCAGATCGTGCCGCTCGCGCGGCTCCTCGGTCCGGTGTATGGCGTCCCGGGGCTCAAAGCCGCGCTGGCACTCACGGGTTGCGATGTCGGCGTGCCGCGTCCGCCGCTCATGCCGCTCGCTGATGCCGGCGTCGCGGCGCTCAGAGACGCGCTCGCGCCGTTCGAGCAGATTGCCGTATGAGCCTGCTTCCCGACATCGATCGCGTTCTGCTTGGTCCCGGCCCGAGCCCCACGTCTCCGCGCGTCATGCGCGCCATGGCGTCGCCCACCGTCAGCCCTCTCGATCCCCTGATGCTGGCGCTCCTCGACGACGTGCGGGCGCGGCTCACGCGGATGTTTCGAGCGCCCGAGGGTTCGTTTGCGTTTGCCGTCTCGGGCACAGGCACCTCGGGCATGGAGACCGCGGTCGCCAACCTCGTGAAGGAGGGGACGCGCGCGCTCGCCGTTGTGACCGGCTACTTCGGCGATCGGCTCGCGCAGATGTGCGAGCGGTACGGCGCCACGGTTACGCGTCTCGACGTCGAGTGGGGCCGCGCGTGCGATCCCGCCGCGCTCCGCCGCGCGCTCGACAGGACGCCGGCCGACCTCGTCGCCATGGTCCACGCCGAGACGTCGACCGGTGTCCTGAACCCAGTCGACCTCATGGCGCCTATCGCGCGCGAGCGCGGAGCGCTGACGATCGTCGACGCCGTGACGTCGTTCGGCGGCCACCCGCTCGACGTCGGCGCGTGGAGCATCGACGCCTGCTACAGCTGCACGCAGAAGTGCCTTGGCGCCCCGTCGGGGCTCGCGCCCGTCGTGTTCGGTCCGCGCGCGCTCGAGAGGCGCGTGAAGTGCCGCAGTTTCTATTTCGACCTTCAGCTCCTGCAGGACTACTGGCTGAACCGGAAGTACCACCACACGATGTCGTCCACACTCGTGTACGCGCTCGATGAAGCGCTCGCCATCGTCGAAGAGGAAGGGCTCGAGGCGCGGTGGGCGCGGCACGAGCGCAACCATCGTGCGCTCATCGAGGACCTGAAGACGATCGGGCTCTCCGTGCTGCCGCCCGAGGGCGAGCGGCTGTGGACGCTGAACGCGGTGCGCGTGCCGAACACCGTCAATGACCCCGCCGTGCGAAAGCACCTTCTCGACCAGTTCAACATCGAGATCGGCGCCGGCCTCGGTCCGCTCGCCGGACAGATCTGGCGCGTGGGCCTGATGGGCGCGGGCTCCGCGCCGCGGCTGATCGTGTTGCTCATCGGCGCGCTCGAGAGCGCCTTGGCGCTTCAGGGGAACAAGGTGCCTGCCTATGAAGCGCAGCCCTAAGACTCGGACTCAGACTTGGACGAGCCGGATCGGCACGGCGGCAGCGAGCGTCGCGGCCCTCGGCTTCGGGTGCCTGGCGTACGCGTATCTCACGCTGCCCGACGTCCGTCCGCTCGCCAAGTTGAATCCCGAGACCACGGCATTCATGGACCTGCGCGATCGGGAGGCGCGCGCGAGGGGCAACGAGCCCAAACGGGTGCACAGGTGGGTGGCCTACAGCCGCATTTCGCCGAGCCTGAAGCGCGCGGTGCTCGTCGCCGAAGACGCCGCGTTCTGGTCGCACGACGGCCTCGACTACGACGAGCTTCGAAAAGCCATCGAGCTCGACTGGGAGCGCGGGCAGCTCGTGCGCGGCGCCAGCACCATCACACAGCAGCTGGCCAAGAACCTGTATCTCTCGCCGTCGAGAAATCCGCTGCGCAAGCTGCGCGAGCTCATCATCGCCCGTCGCCTCGAGGCAGAGCTGGAGAAGGCGCGCATTCTCGAAATTTATTTGAACGTCATCGAGTGGGGCGACGGCGTGTACGGCGTTGAAGCGGCGGCGCGCTCCTACTTCGGCACGTCCGCGGCGGCGTTGGGCCCGACGGAATCGGCGCTCCTGGCGGGCGCCATCGTCAACCCGCGCCTGCTGAACCCCGCGCATCCGACGCCGCGGCTACGCAACCGTCAGCGCCTGATTCTGGGACGGATGCACGTGGTGGTGCCGCCGCCCGATACGGCCCCGCCCCGCCCTGAGCCTGTCGAAGGGCCTCGCCCTGCGCCTGCCGAAGGGATCCGTGCCGAGGAGCCTGCCGAATCGCCTCACGCCGAGCCTGCCGAAGTGCCTCACGCCGAGCCTGTCGAAGGGCCTGACCCTGAGCCTGCCGAAGGGCCTCGCGTTGAGCCTGCCGAAGGGCTTCGCCCTGAGCCTGCCGAAGGGCGGGGTGAAGTCCGGCCTGAGCCCGACCAACCATTGAGGTCCGCGCCAGCCGCGGAGCCCGATCAGTTTTGAGTTTCACTTCAGGCCGCGTTTTTCAGCAGCCTGCTATCGGACGCGCCGCACTGCCACAAAACGGCTCGACCAGTAGGCCGCGCCCAGGCGCTCCACTCGAACCACGCCTGTGGAGCTTGGGGCGTGGACGAACTCGTCGCCACCGACGGCGATGGCCACGTGTGACGCGCCGGGATCCGTCGTGGTGAAGAACACCAGATCGCCGGCCGCCAGCTCGCCCGCCTTGACGGTTGTGCCAAGCCTGTACTGATCGCGGACCGCCCGCGGCAGGGCCACACCGTATTGCGCGAATACGTACTGTGTGAAGCCGCTGCAGTCGAAACCGCGTGGGCTCGCGCCGCCGTTGAGGTACGGCGTGCCCCGCAATTCGAGCGCCGTGCCCACGAGCGCGTACGAATCGAAAATCGTCGGCCTCGACGCAGCCGACGGCGACGCGGCCGGCGGTGCGGCTGGCGCGCGTTCGGGTGGCGTGGACGGCGAGCCCCGCCTCGTACCTATGGGGTCCGGCATCGGAAACGGCTTGGGCACCGGCACGTGGCCAGCAGTCCCGCTCGACGCGCAGCCCGCCAGAACGGTCGACAGCACTAGAGCCGAGGCGGCGCCGCCAAGGCCGGGGTGGCACCGCAGGCCGGGACGGTTTGCCGTACTGTGCATTGTAGCGAAGCTTCGTCTCACACCGGCGGTTACACAGCCCATGGGCTCGAACGTCGAATCTTCGCTACTAGGCGGCCGCGTTGCGGCCGCACTAAGACAGCTTCTAAAGCCGCAACACTTACCTGATGCGCATGGCCACCGGCTTTAGAAGATGTCTAGGGGTATCGGTACGAGACCGGCGCGACGGTAGGCGCCCGCATTCGCCGCTAACCACTGCGTTCCGAGATGTTTACAGTGTCGGCGTCTTGACAGGTCGACACGTGTCGGGCACAATGCCGAAAAGTGGAACAGACGCTTCTCCTCAACGCGTCGTACGAGCCCCTCAAGATTGTCCATTGGCAGAAGGCGATTACGCTCCTCTGCCAAGGCAAGGTTGAGGTGATCTCTGTGTACGACCGGGAGATCCGCGCCGTTTCGATCAGCTTCAAGCTGCCATCGGTGATCCGGCTTCTGCGCTACATCAGGATCAAGCGCCGCTTCGACTACGTGCCCTTCTCGCGCGCGAACATCTATGCGCGCGATGACCATAGCTGCCAGTACTGCGGCGACGGTTTTCCGACCAACGAGCTGACGTTCGACCATGTCTTGCCGGTCGCTCAGGGCGGCCGCAAAGACTGGGAGAACATCGTCACGTCCTGCGTCCAGTGCAACCGGCGCAAGGGTGGCCGCACGCCCACCGAGGCCGGCATGCACCTGATGCGCGTGCCGAAGCGCCCCGTATCGGCGCCCGCCATCCGCATCACGATTGGGCTGCGAAACGCTCCCGACAGCTGGCGCGACTATCTGTACTGGAACGCGGAGCTCGACGACTCCTAGCACAGAGAGTCGTCGTCAGTCGATAGTCATTAGTCGATAGTCGTTGGTCGTTAGGCCTGCCTCGATAATCACGACAGTCGGTTCGCGAGTCTGCGGCCGCGACCGCTACACTTGTGACTCACGTCTCTCTACACGACTAGCGACTAACGACTAACGACTAACGACTATTCATGTCTGTTCCTCGAGTAACGTCCGTCGAGCCGCCGCGTGCGATTGAAGGCGGGCGCGTCACGATCCTCGGCTCAGGGTTTCCCATCCACGGGCCCCGGCTGCCCGAGGTCCGTATTGGCACGGAGCCTGCGCGCGTCGTGTTCGCGTCGCCCCACCGCATCGTGGCGCTCGTGCCGCCGGTGATCGCCGAGAACGGTCCCGTGGCGGTGTCGGTCGCGGGCGCTGACGGCGACGCATGGCTGGCCATCGCGACGCGGTTTGCCACCGGTCTTCATCAAGTCGACAACCCCGTGTTCGATCGGGACGGCAACCTGTATGTGACATACAGCGGCACGAGAGGCCTCCAGGTTCCGGTTTCGATCTTTCGCGTGCGGCCCAACGGCACGCGCGAGGCGTTCGCCTCGGGTATCGTCAATCCCACCTCGCTCGCCATCGATCCGCAGGGCCGCCTGTACGTGTCGAGCCGCTTCGAGGGCATCGTGTACCAACTGGCCGAGAACGGCGACGCCAAGCCGTTTGCGACCGATCTAGGGGTGGCGTGCGGGCTCGCGTTCGCGCCAGACGGCACTCTCTACGTGGGCGATCGCACGGGCACAATCTTCCGGGTGGATTCTCGTGGTCACACCTCCACACTGGCCTCGCTGCCGGCGAGTGTCGCCGCGTTCCATCTGGTGCTCGGGCCGGACGCCGCGCTCTATGTCACGGGTCCGACGCTGTGTCCCTACGACGCCGTGTACCGCGTGGCGCTGGACGGTACGGTGACAATCCGAACCCAGGCGTTTGGACGCCCACAGGGATTGGCGTTCGATGCGGAGGGCACCCTGTTTGTCGCCGAGGCGCTGGCCGGTTCGAGCGGTTTGTACCGCCTGCCGCACGCCGGCGAGCCCGAACTGGTGCTGGCCGGACCCGGACTCGTTGGTCTGGCATTCGATCGACAGGGCGCGCTGGTCGTGTGCTCGAACGACCACGCGTATCGGCTGGAGGCTGGAGGCTAGAGCTAGCCGCTAGCTGAGGACTCGGCCTGCCCGCCGTAGCTCGCCCAGCGATCAGGAGAGCGGAGGTGGGGGCTCGGGACTGACGACTCACGACTAACGACTCACGACTAACAACTAACGACTCGCGAGGCCGCTCCTTCTAAAGCCATATGCGAAATAGACGACCAGGCCGAGCGCCAGCCAAAGCCCGAACCGAATCCACGTGATCCACGGCAGACCGAGCATCAGATAGAAGCACGAGAGCATGCCGGCCACCGGGATGAAGGGCACCCAGGGCGTCCGGAACGCGCGCGGCCGGTCCGGATCGCGCTTCCGCAGAATCAGAATGCCCAGACACACCAGGATGAACGCGAACAGCGTGCCGATGTTCGTGAGGTCCACCATCTCGTCGATGCTCGTGAACATCGCGCACACGCCCACCACCACGCCCGTGAGGATCGTCGTCACGTGCGGCGTGCGGAACCGCGGGTGCACCCTCGCGAAGCTCTGGGGGAGCAGACCGTCGCGCGCCATCGAGAAGAAGATTCTCGGCTGGCCGAGTTGGAACACGAGCAGCACGGCCGTGTGCGCCACAACCGATCCGAGCGCGACGATCCCGACCAGCAGGTCGCCCCATCGTTCGATGCTCGCGTACTGCAGCGCCATCGTCAGCGGCTCGGCCTGTTCGGTCGCGAGCTTCTGCACCAGCACGTCGTAGGGGATGATGCCCGTGAACACAATGGCCACGACCACGTAGATGAGCGTACAGACGATGAGCGATCCGATGATGCCGATGGGCAGATCGCGTTTCGGGTTCTTCACCTCTTCCGCCACCGTCGAGACCGCGTCGAACCCGATGTAGGCGAAGAACACGATCGCGGCGCCCGCCTGAACGCCCGCCCAGCCGTTCGGCGCGAACGGCGTCCAGTTCTCGGCCCTCGTATAGCCCCAGCCGACCGCGACAAAAAGCCCCAGCACCAGCAGCTTGATCACCACCATGCCCGTGTTCATCGTCGCGCTTTCGCGGATGCCGATGACCAGCACGATCGTGATGAGCGCGACGATGCCGATCGCGAGCACGTTGACGACGATCGGGACGCCGAACAGGTGTGGCGCGTTCTCAAACAGTCCGGGGATGCGCGCCGCGGTGCGATAGTCGGTGGAGAGCCAGTCGGGGATGTGAACGCCGAATCCCGAGACGAACGTCTTGAAGTAGTTGCCCCAGCTGATCGCGACCGCGACGTTGCCGACCGCGTACTCGATGATCAGGTCCCAGCCGATGATCCAGGCCACGAGCTCGCCGAGCGTGGCGTAGGAATACGTGTAGGCGCTTCCAGAGATCGGCACCATCGCGGCGAACTCGGCGTAGCAGAGCGCCGCGAACCCGCACGCGACCGCGGTCAGCGCGAACGACAGGATGAGCGCCGGGCCCGCGCCCGGTCGCGCGGCATCGCCGGCCGCCGCGGTTCCCACCGTCGCGAAGATGCCCGCGCCGATGATGGCGCCGATGCCCAGCATGACGACGTCGAAGGCATCGAGCGTGCGCTTGAGCTGATGCTGCGGCGCGGCGCCGTCCGCCAGGATCGCGTCGAGGCTCTTGGTGCGAAAGAGTGCGCTGGGCATGGGGTGTTGAGGGTGCAGGGTATGTCACGCGTCGGCCAAGAGCAAGGACGGGGGAGCCGGGGGAGAACTAGGGACTAGGGACTAGGAACGTGGGACTCGGTGTATCCTGTTGTCACTCGAACAATCGCTTCTTGAGCCTTTCGGGCGACACGCCGCACCTGCAGCGCCCCGCCGTTCGGGCTCATCAAGAACCTCTCACGGGACGCTCGAAAGGAGCATCTTCAATGAAGCCGAGCATCTGCGCCTCCGTCACACTGGCGCTCACGCTGGTCGCAGGTTGGGCGTGGGCGCATCACAACATGTCGGCCGCCTTCGATTTCAACAATCGATTCACACGGACCGGCACGCTGAACAAGACCGAGTGGACGAATCCCCACATCGGGTTGTCCGTGGACGCGACGAGCGACCAGGGCCAGGTGGAGACCTGGTTGTTCGAGGGGCCGTCGCCGGGTTTTTTCCGAACCCGCAGCGTCGGCAAGATCGAGTTCCAGAACGCGATCGGCAAGACGGTGACAGTGGAAGCCAGCCGCGCCAGGGACGGCTCACTTTCCGGGCTCATACGGCTGATCACACTGCCGGACGGGACCGTCGTGTCGTTATGTCCGCAGAATTGTTGAAATCCCAGTACTGAGTGCGACGGCTGTCGGCCCAGAACCTGTGCGAAGGGGGTTTCACGTGAAGAATTCCGGCCACGTTCACCACATTCCGATCGTCATCGCGGCGACGCTGTTTGCCGCCTTGCTGCTGGCGCCGGCGTCCGTCTTGGGCCAGGCGCCGGCCTCTGCCACAGCCGGCGACCAAGCCAGCGACAAAGGCAAAGCCGCGAAGGCGAAACGGCTCGCCCAACAGTTCGAGCTCAACGCTCGCGTGCTCACGGTGTTCGACCGCCAAGGGAAGGTCGTCGCCACGGTCGGGGATCGTGCGCTGTATAACGCGATGGTCTTCTCGGGAGACCGGACACGGCTGGCCGTGATCAAGAACGATCTCGAGAGCGAGACCAACGACCTGTGGGTGTTGGATGTGGCCACGGGGAACAGCACACGGATCACCTCCAACCAACCGCGGGAATTCATGCGGACGCCGGTCTGGTCCCCGGACGGCAGCCAGGTGGCGTATGTGGCGTTGCGCCGCGGATCCGAGGGTCTGTACCGAAAAGCTTCGAACGGCGAGGGAACCGAAGAGCTCGTGTACAAGAATCCCGGCTTTGGGATGATCCTCACCGACTGGTCGATGGACGGACGTTTCCTGAGCTTTTCCTCGTCCGATCTTTCAGGAGGGGCCTTGTTCGCGATACCGCTCGGTGGTGGTGGGGAGCGAAAACCCATCGAGGTCTTTCGCTCTGAATCTCAGGTGCAGGGGTCGAGCCTTTCTCCCGACGGCCGCTTCGTGTCGTATTCGTCGAACCAGTCCGAAAAATTTGAAGTGTATGTCCGGCCGTTCGGCCCATCGGCGGGCGTGGCGGCGACACCGGCCGCGGGGCCGTGGCAGGTGTCCGACCAAGGTGGCCAAGGCCAGGGCTTTTGGCGGCAGGACGGCAAGGAACTGTACTATCTGGCGGCCGATTCAGGCCTGATGGCGGTGGAGGTCAGCACCGCTCGCACGGTCACATTCGGAAAGCCGAAATTGCTGTTCCGCCTGTCGGAGGCGGTCCCCGTCTTTCCCGGGGGGATCGGTGTCAGCCGCGACGGGGAGCGAGTAGTGATCGCCGTGCCTCCGGCGCCTACGCTGCGGCAGATCACGGTGTTCGACCGTAACGGGAAGGTTATCAAGAAGGTGGGGGAACCTGGTCTCTACGTCCAGCCGGCGCTCTCACCCGACGGAACACGGGTGGCGGTGATGAGGATCGATCCGCGGGAGGGCGACAATGACATCTGGACGTTCGACGTAGCCACGAGCAAGGGCACGCCGGTCACGGTTGATACCTTACCGGAGAATGCTCCTATCTGGTCTCCGGACGGCCGTCAGGTGGCCTATGTGTCGACGCGCGGGAAATTCTCCAGCATCTATCGAAAAGCGTGGGACGGCACGGGCGATGAAGAGCAGCTGTTTCAGTACACGCCGGGCGCAGGCATGGTGCTGACGGACTGGTCGGCGGACGGAAAGTTCCTGACCTTCGACTCGGGAAACCTGCACGTTGTGCCGATCGGTGGAGGTCAGAAGGCGCTCGAGCGGAAAGCGTTTGGGTGGCGGGAGGAGTACGACGTGCTCCAGGGCCGGTTTTCTCCTGATTCCCGCTTCATGGCTTACCTGTCGAACGAGATCGAGGTTGAGATCTTTGAAGTCTTCGTACGCCCGTTTGATGCCAGCAAGCTCGAGACCGGAGCGGGAGGCGCGACACCGGTGCAGGTGTCCACCGCGGGCGCCCGAGGCATGATCTTCTGGCGGCAGGACGGCAAGGAACTGTACTACCTGACCCCGGAGTGGGAGGTGATGGCGGTGGACGTGACCACGACTCCCACGTTTCGGGCGGGGACGCCGAGGCTTCTGTTCAAGTTGCCGGGTCCCGTGGTCGGAAATCCGTTCCAGTGGAGAAGCGTCAGCCGCGACGGTGAGCGTTTCGTGTTCACCATCAGTGTGCCGGTGAGCGCGTTCGCGCGCTGAGGTCCACTGCCGACGAGGCTTGGAGCACTTGCGGTCGCCACGAAACTCGAAATCACGAAACAGCAAGGCTTGCTTAGTGGTTTCGTGTTTTCGTGGCTGAATCACGTTCAAGAGCGTTGCGAAATTGACCGACGAAAACCGCGGAGCACACAGAGACCGCAGATCAGCCCCAAAGCCTCCGCGGGTTCTGCGAGCTTTGCGGTGATCGTCGTAGTTCGTAATTCTGCAGGGTGCTCTGAAGCGTCAAGCGCAGCGCACTACTCGCGAGAGGTTTCAAGGTGAAGAATTCTTTCCAGGCGGCAATCCTGGTCGCGACGGCTGGCCTGTCCGCGCTTCTCCTGGTTCCCGTGCCCGTCCTGGGCCAGGCGACAGCCCAGGCCAACGCCGACGACCAAGCTGTAGCCGCGAGGGCCCGACGAATCGCCCAACAGTTTGAGGCCCAGGCTCGAGTACTCACCGTGTTCGACCGCCAAGGGAAGGTTGTAACGACGGTCGGGGAGCGTGCGATTTACAGCTGGCCGGTCTTCTCGCCGGACCGGACGCGGCTGGCCGTGGGAGAGACAGATTTAGAGAGCGAAACCGTGAATCTCTGGGTGTTGGATGTGGCCACTGGGCACAGCACACGGATCACCTCCAGTCAAAACCGGGAGCACGCGTGGGCGCCGGTCTGGTCTCCGGACGGCAGCCAGGTGGCGTATGTGGCGTTGCGCGGCGGGTATTTCGGTCTGTACCGAAAAGCTTCGAACGGAGGGGGAACCGAGGAACTCCTGTACCAGCATCCCGGCGCGAACATGTTCCTCTACGACTGGTCGATGGACGGACGTTTCCTGAGCTTCTCCACGACGGACCTTTCGGGAGGGACCTTGTACTTGCTACCGCTCGCTGGCGATAGGGAGCGCCCCTCGACTGCTTCGACAGGCTCGATTGGCTCGGGGCGACCTGACCCTTCGACAAGCTCAGGGTCACCCCGAGCCGAGTCGAGGGGTGAGCTTGCCGAAGGTCGCACACCCAGCCAGGTTTTTCGTACCGAGTTTCGGGTGCAGGGATCGCGCCTTTCTCCCGACGGCCGCTTCCTGTCCTACGAGTCGAATCAGTCCGGGACGAATGAAGTCTATGTCCGGCCGTTCGATCAATCGGCCGGCGCGGGGGCTGCACCGGCCGCGGGGCCATGGCAGGTGTCGGACCAAGGTGGCCAGGGCCCGGCCTGGTGGCGGCGGGACGGCAAGGAAATGTACTACGTGGCGGCCGATCGAGGCGTGATGGCGGTGGATGTCAGCACAGCTTCCGCGTTCCAATTCGGAAAGCCGAAGTTGCTGTTCCGCCTCTCGGAGGCAGTCCCCGTCACTCTTACGCTGGCCAGTGTCAGCCGCGACGGCGAGCGGGTGGTGATCGCCGTGCCCCATGCGCCGACCCTTCGGCAGATCACGATGTTCGACGGCCAGGGGAACGTTCTGCACAAGGTTGGGGAACCCGGTCTTTACGTTCAGCCCGCGCTCTCACCGGACGGAACCAAGGTGGCGGTTATGAGGGTTGATCCACGAGAGGGCAATCAGGACATCTGGACGTTCGACGTCGCCTCGGGTAAGGGCACGCCAGTCACGAATGATACCCTACCGGAGAATGCGCCTATCTGGTCTCCGGACGGCCGTCAGGTGGCCTATGTGTCGACGCGCGGGAAATTTTCCAGCATCTATCGAAAAGCGTGGGACGGCACGGGCGATGAAGAGCAACTGTTTCAGTACACGCCGGGCGCAGGCATGGTGCTGACGGACTGGTCGGCGGACGGAAAGTTCCTGAGCTTCCACGATGGCTGCGGGGGGGTCTTGCACGTGGTGCCGCTCAGTGGAGATCAGAAGGCTCTTGAGCGAAAAGCGATTGAGTGGCTGCGCGACGAGTACAACGTGGCCCAGGCCCGGTTTTCTCCCGATTCCCGCTTCATAGCCTACGTGTCGAACGAGATCGAGGCCGAGACATTTGAGGTCTATGTGCGCCCGTTTGATGCCAGCAAGGCCGATGTCAGCGCGGGAGGCGAGAAACCGGTGCAGGTTTCCCACGCGGGCGCCCTGGGCATGATCTTCTGGCGGCAGGACGGCAAGGAAATGTACTACCTGACTCCGGATTGGGAGGTGATGGCGGTGGAGGTTACCACCACTCCCACGTTTCAGGCAGGCACGCCCAGGCTTCTTTTCAAGTTACCGGGTCCGGTGCTCGGAAATCCGCAACAGTGGAAAAACGTCAGCCGCGAGGGGCAGCGTTTCGTGTTCACGATCAGCGTGCCGGCGAGTGTGACCGCGCGCTGAGGACGATGTGGGGAAGGAATTGGTGGGCGCCTCGATGCCGACGCCGCGGCGCAGCCAGGCCGCCGACGGCGTTGTAGTACCGGATGATATCGATTTGGCGCGACGTGGCTGTCCCAGATCGCCATGCTAAGCTTCGGGTATGAGCGTGCCGGTGACTCGGCGGCGTGCGACGTACGCGGAACTCTGCCAGGTTCCCGACCATAAAGTCGCCGAGATCCTGGACGGCGAGCTGATCGTCTCGCCACGACCCGCGCTTCGCCATGCCGGCGCGAGCTCGGGGCTCGGGGGGCTGCTCTGGGGCCCGTTCCAAGGCGGACGTGGCGGCCCGGGCGGCTGGTGGATTCTCGACGAACCCGAGATCCATCTAGCCGATGACATTCTGGTTCCCGATCTCGCCGGGTGGCGTCGCGACCGCTTGCCGGCCATCCCAGACACCGCCTACCTGACACTCGCGCCCGATTGGGTGTGCGAAGTGATCTCGCCCGCGACGGAACGACTGGACCGATCGCGGAAGATGCGAATCTACGCCCGAGAGGGCGTTCAGCACCTCTGGTTGCTCGACCCGCTCGTCCGAACGCTCGAGGTGCTTCGGCTGGAAAGTGCCCGATGGGTGCTCCTGGGCACGCACGGTGATGCCGATGTCGTGCATGTCGAGCCGTTCGAGGCCGTCGAGATCGAATTGACAGCGCTGTGGCCCGATCCGCCGTCCGAGTCGCCGCCTCGCCCTTGAGTCGGACCGCGAAATCTATTCGTCCCGCTCGCGTTCCTCGAGCAGGGCCTCCAGCTCCGCGATGACGTTCAGATCCTTGGGCCGACCGGCCGCGCGCTTCATGGCGATCAGCCGCCGCAGCGATACGCAGCGAAACCGATGCTCCTCGAGGAGGGCGGTTTCCGCCTCCGGCAACACCATGTCGTAGGTGCCGCCGCCGGTGACCTCGCCGAGCAAATCGAGATCGCCAAGCGTCGTTTGCAGCGTGAAGTTCAGACCGCGATGAATGGTGGCGGCATCGAATCGGAACGGCAGGCCCTCTGGTGCTCCACGGAGGTAGGGTCGAATCGGCACCAACGCGGCGGCCAGCCTCTCGACGTTCCCAGGCGTCCGACGGTACAAGAGATCGAGGTCCACGGTGATGTGAGCCGAGCCATGGATGGTTGCCGCGACGCCTCCGATAACGATGAATTCGACTCCCCCCTCGGTGAGCAGCGTAATGAGGGCGGGGAAGTCGGTGGCCGTCACGGTCGGCTCTTCGTGTACGCCTCGCGCAGCACTCGCACGCTGCGGACGGCGGATTGCATCTTCCGCAGCCGTTCCTCAGGCGAGAGCTTCAAGTTGGCTCGCAGCAGCGTGCGGTCGATGTCCTTCTTGAACACTTCGATGACGGGATCGGGCTCGATGACGATCCGCGGTTCGGCCATAGCCGTAGTCTACTGCACGCGCGTCACAGGCCGGCATGGTGCGTGCTAACATCGCTCTTCTGAACGTGCGAGGCTTGTGACTCCCTAGTCCCCAGTCCCCAGCCTCCAGTCCCCGTCCTATGTCCCACAACTGGATTTCAGTCCGTGGCGCCAGGGTCCACAACCTCAAGAACATCGACGTCGATATCCCGCGCAACCGGCTGGTCGTGATCACCGGCCTGTCGGGATCCGGAAAATCATCGCTCGCGTTCGATACGATCTACGCGGAAGGTCAGCGGCGATACGTCGAGTCGCTGTCGGCCTACGCACGGCAGTTTCTCGAGCAAATGGAGAAGCCGGACGTCGACTTGATCGACGGGCTCTCGCCGGCCATTTCCATCGAACAGAAGACGACCGGATCGAACCCGCGGTCCACGGTCGGGACCGTCACGGAAATCTACGATTATCTGCGGCTGCTCTTCGCCAGCATCGGCGTTCCGCATTGTCCGAACTGCGGCAAGGAGATCTCCAGCCAGTCGCTCGAGCGCATCGCCGACATGGTGATGCTCTACCCGCAGAACGCGCGCATCAACGTGCTGGCGCCGATCGTCCGCGGCCGCAAAGGCGAGTTCAAGAAAGAACTGGCGGGGCTCCGCGGGCGCGGGTTCACGAAGGCGCGGATCGACGGCCAGTTCCGATCCCTCGAAGAGGACATCACGCTCGACCGCCGCAGAAATCACACGATTGAAGTCGTCGTCGATCGGCTGATCGTGCGCGGGGGCATCGAGCGCCGGCTGACCGAATCGATCGATGTCGCCCTCAACCTCGCGGACGACATCGTCGTCATCAACTCGTTCGACGAGCGCGATCGGCTCTTCTCGCGGCGGCTGGCGTGCGTGGACTGCGGGCTCAGCATGCCCGAGATGACGCCGCGGGCGTTCTCGTTCAACTCGCCGCACGGGGCCTGTCAGGAGTGTCAGGGGCTCGGCGCGATGGTCGACTTCGATCCGCGGAGGGTGGTGCCGGACGAGTCGAAGCCGCTCGCCGAGGGCGCCATTGCCACCTGGGCGCGGGGCGACAGGAAACTGGTCCGGGAAACGCTGCAGGCCCTCGGGCGCGACTTCGGGATCGATCTCACGACCCCGTTCGGCAAGCTCCCGCGCAAGCAGCGCGAGATTCTGCTGTTCGGCGCGACTGCCGGATCCAAGGCAAACACGTTCGAAGGCATCGTCCCGAACCTTCGGCGCCGGTACGACCAAGGCAGCTGGTCCGAGCAGGCGGATCTGGAGCCGTATCGATCGCTCCGGCCGTGCGCGAGCTGCCATGGGCAGCGTCTGAGGGCGCAAAGCCTGTCGGTGAAGGTGAAGGCCCGGACGATTGCCGACTACGTCAGCCTCCCGATTTCTGAAGCGCTGGCGGTGTTCGATGCGCTGCAGCTCACCGACCGCGAGGCGATTATTGCCGAGCGCATCCTGCGCGAGATTCAGGACCGGCTGAGGTTTTTGAACGACGTGGGCGTGGGTTATCTGACGCTCGGCCGGAGCGCCGCGACGCTGTCGGGCGGTGAAGGGCAGCGCATCCGGCTGGCCACGCAGATTGGCGCGAACCTGACGGGCGTGCTCTACGTGCTCGACGAGCCGTCCATCGGCTTGCACCAGCGGGACAACCGCAAGCTCTTGGCGACGCTCGCGCGCCTGCGCGACCTCGGCAACACCGTGATCGTGGTCGAGCACGACGAGGAGACGATTCGAACGGCCGACTACGTCATCGACCTGGGGCCGGGAGCGGGCGAGCTCGGCGGCCACGTCATCTTCCAAGGCACGCCGGCCGAGCTGGTACGGGAAGCGACAGGACCGGGGACGGGAATCCCCCCCTCATTGACAGGGGCGTATCTAGCCGGCGCCCGCGCGATTCCGACACCCAAAGGCCGGCGGCCGTCGCTCAAGGGCGAGCTCCTCGTCAGGGGCGCCCGCGAGAACAACCTCAAGAACATCGACGTCCGGATTCCCTTGGGCGTGCTGACGGCCGTGACGGGCGTCAGCGGCTCCGGAAAATCCACGCTGGTGAACGACATTCTGTACAGGTCGCTCGCCCGCACGCTCTACAGGGCGGCGAGTGAGCCGGGCGCGCACGATCGCATCGAGGGCACTGGACTTCTCGACAAGGTGATCGAGATCGATCAGTCGCCCATCGGGCGGACGCCCCGCTCGAACCCGGCCACCTACACCGGGCTCTTCACCTTCATTCGCGATCTGTTCGCGATGATGCCCGACGCCAGGGCGCGTGGCTTCCGCGCCGGCCGCTTCTCGTTCAACGTCAAGGGCGGACGCTGCGAAGCCTGCCAGGGCGACGGTGTGATGGCCATCGAGATGCACTTCCTGCCCGACGTGTACGTCACGTGCGAGCAGTGCAAGGGCCGCCGCTACAACCGCGAGACGCTCGAGATCAAGTACCGCGGCAAGTCGATTGCCGACGTCCTCGATCTCACCGTCGACCAGGCGCTGCCGCTCGTCGAGAACTTCCCGGCCATCGCCAACAAACTCCGGACGCTGCAGGACGTGGGGCTGGGTTATATCGAGCTCGGGCAGTCCGCGACAACCCTGTCTGGAGGCGAGGCCCAGCGCGTGAAGCTCGCGAAGGAATTGTCGAAGCGCGGCACGGGCCGCACGCTCTACATCCTCGACGAGCCGACCACGGGGTTGCATTTCGAAGACACGCGCAAGCTGCTCGACGTCCTCATCAAGCTCGTCGATCAGGGCAACACCATCGTCGTGATCGAGCACAACCTCGATGTGATCAAGTCGGCGGACTACGTCATCGATCTCGGACCGGAAGGCGGGGCCGCCGGCGGGCACATCGTCGCCGAGGGAACGCCCGAGGAGGTGGCGCGCCACGACGCCTCGGCGACGGGGCGGTTCCTGGCCGCGTTGTTTGCGACGGCCGAGGGTCCCCTGCGGTCGGAAGCCGTGTAAATCGGCCCGAAGTCGCGTAAAGCGTGTGGGTAATTGTTTACCGCCTTAACCTCCATGAGCGGCAAACAATTACTAGTAACTGTTTACCGGAATGCTCTAGTCAACCGGTGAACAGTTACAGCGTGTGGTAAGATTGCCACGAATTTCACGCCTGTTGATGTGGTCTCGCAGCCACATTCGGTTGTGACCCCGACAGGGTGCCAGGTCGAACAAATCATGTAACTTGTATTGAGTCAGTTGCTTAGGAAGAAAGGTCGATCGAATTGCCGACGGGCATTCCGTTTGCTGCGACACCCGTGCTCGACTCGGCTTGCCTGATAAAGCGCATGGACGCACAGCGTACGCTTCGCCGCCAAATTTCTTGTGTCGGAATCGGGCTCCACTCCGGCAACAAAGTGCAGCTGTCGCTGAAGCCCGCGCCTGCCGGCTTCGGCATCCGGTTCCGGCGGACGGATTTGGGCGGCCACGAAATTCCCGCGACGGTTCAGCACCTGGCGGGGATTCAGCTCGCGACGGGGTTGGCGAGAAACGAAGTGTCGGTGGAAACCGTCGAGCACCTGCTCGCGGCGCTGGTGAGCATGAACATCGACAACGTGCTCATCGAGCTCAATTCCCCCGAGGTGCCCATCATGGACGGCAGCGCGTCGCCGTTCATCTACCTGATCAACGAAGCGGGCGTCAAGACGCTGCAGGTGCCGCGCACGTACTTGAAGATCGTGCGGCCGATTGCCATCTCGCGCGGCGACAAGCGCATCGCGCTCTATCCGTCCGATCACTTCAAGGTCACCTACAGCATCAGCTACGATCATCCGCTGCTTCGGCATCAATCACGCACGCTGCGCATCACCGAAGAGACTTTCGTCGAGGACATCGCGCCGGCACGGACCTTCACGTTCCTCAAGGACGTGGAGATGCTCCGCCAGAACGGCCTGGCGCTCGGCGGCTCTCTCGAAAACGCGATTGTGCTCGGCGAGACCGGCGTGCTCAACAACGCGCTCCGGTTCGAAGACGAGTTCGTACGCCACAAGATCCTCGACGCGGTCGGCGATCTGGCGCTCGTCGGCTACCCGGTGATCGGCCACCTCGTCGCACACCGTGCGGGGCACGCGCTGCACACCGAGTTTGCGGCGAAGATCCTCGAGGAAACCCATTCGTGGCGGCTGGTCGAGGCCTCGTCGGACGCGCTGCCCGCGGCTGCCGCCTCTCGGGCCGCCGAGCCTCGGCTCGCCAATTAGTCGATAGTCGATTAGTCGATAGTCTTCATGTTTGACTAACGACTAACGACTAACGATTAGCGACCAGGTCGACTATCTGATCCACATCTTCTTGACGGTCGTCTTGGATCCACACCGTTCGAACCAGTCCACGCCCTCGCTGACCAGATCGAATTTCACCGTATAGGCGCCAGGCCGATCGACGGCCGGGAACTGGAGCGGCACCGGCAGGGAGTCGCCCGGGCCGAGGGTGCGCGGCAAATCGGCGCGGGCGTAGTCGCGGTTGATGAGCGTGCCGTCTTCGGCCGAGAGTTGCGCGCCGAGGCGTACGAGCCGTCGCCCGTAGGAGGCGGCCGCCGGAAACGGCCGCGTGGAGAGGTTGTGCACGCGTGTTCGGACCTGCAGGGCACGGCCCGAGCGACCAATCAGGGGCAGGCCCGGCACGCCTGGCAGGATCGTCCGGACGTCGATGCGCGCCTTCGGCGTCGCGCCGGGAATCGCGTTGCCGAGGTTGTTGTGGTCCCACGTCTCGAGGCGGATGGCCTCGAGGTCTGGCGAGCCGCGCACGAAGCGCCGCGAGAACGCGTTCTCGGGATGGTCGGTGAGCTCCCAGCACAAACGGTCGACGCCAAGGCCGGCCGCGAGCGTTCGGGCCCGGTTCATCTCCTGGTCGGTGTCGTTCCACGTGAAGAGGATGTAGCGCCAGTTGAGGAAGGGCAGGTCGCGCCCGGCCCGCGACTTTTCGTCGGCCATCGCGCCGAGATTGGCCAGGGCGACGTCGAGTGTTCCTCGCTGCCGGTATTTCACGTAGGTGTCCTGCGACGCCCCATCGATCGAGAACGTCACTTCATCGATGCCCGAGTGAACGAGCCGCCGGGCCTCGGCTTCGGTGAACGCGAGGCCGTTGGTGCTCGTGTACAGGTAGATGTGTGGGTGGCGACTCTTGATGTACTCGCACATCTCGATGGCGCGCTTGTGCAGGAAGGCTTCGCCGTAGTTGAAGAAGTCGATCCGTCCGAGCGACGGGCCGGCTTCGTCGATGACGCGCTGGAACAAGGCGAAGTCGAGCATGCCCGCCTGGCGGGTCCGGGTGATGCCCGTTTCGGGCGCGCAGCAGGCGTCGGTGCACGAGATGTTGCAGGCTGCCGTGCACTCGATGAACATCCGGCCGGGAAGCGCGCCCGCGTCGAGCGGTCGGACCGGGGGAGCTTCGTCTTTTCGGAGCGGCAGCTTGAGCGGGCAGTCGCCGCAGAACGTGGACCCGCCCGCGTTCAGATCCTCGCGCAGCCGCGTGATGGTCGGTCCGGTCCAGACGTCGCGGATCGTCGACGCGCGCGCGTCGCCGAGCACGCGATGCCCGTAGGGGTCGGCGCAGCCGCACACCAGACGCCCGTCGCACAGCATGACGAGGATGTCCCACGGCCAGGAGCACCGGAAACGCGTGGCAAGGAAATTCAGCGACACGGATAGGAGAAGTCTACAGTTAACAGTTAACAGTTCACAGTTGCAACAGGCCGCACAACTGTCAACTGTCGACTGTCAACTATCTCCTAGGTAGCTTCTTCATATACGCCTCGAGCTTGTCGTTCTCGTACTTGACGGTGTTGAGAAACAGGCTTTCGGCGAGATACGCGCGGCACTCCTCGTCGGTCATCTGCGCGATCAGGTGCTGAATCTCCCTCACCATGTCTTCGAAAGACCGCTCGAGCGCTCGCTTCGCGGTCACTTCGCGGTAGAGCGCCTCCATGACGGCCAGGAGATCGCCGTCGAGCCTGATGTCCGCGCCGCTCGTCGTCTTGATGGTGCGCATATCAGACCCCGAAGCTCTTGATGGCCGCCTGCTCGTCGGCGTGAATCTCGATGAAGTTCTGCGCGCCGGTCAGCGTGAGCATCGTCTCGACGCGCTTCTGGACGCCGCACAGCTTCAGGCGGCCGCCGCCGGTGGTCACCTGGCGGTAGAGATCCATCATGCAGCCGATTGTCGCGCTGTCCACGTAGGTGACCGGCGCGAGATCGATCAGAATCTCCCGCTTCCCGGACGTCAGCAGGCCCGTGACGGCCGACGAGAAATCGGTGAGCATCGGATACATCAGCCGGGTCTCGCCGACGCGCACGATCGAGACGCGGCCGGCCTGTTCGGTGTTGAGCGTCATCAGTAGGCTCCCGTGCGCGAGCGCGTGTCGGACTCCGTCCCGCTCGGGCTGAAGTCCGATCCACGCAGCTGTTTGATTTGGCGGGCGAGCTCGCTGCGCCCGCGGTTGATGCGCGACTTGACGGTCCCTTCGGGCAGACTGAGCGCGTCGGCGATCTCCTGGTACGACAGTTCCTGGATGTCGCGCATCACGACGGCCGTTCTGAGCGTCTCGGGCAGGGCCGCGAGCGCCTGGCGCAGGAGCACGACCCGATCGCGTTGCTCGAGCGCCGCCATCGGGCTGGGGTCGGGTGCGGCGGGCGTCAGTTCGTGCGCGTCCACGCCCCGATCGATCGTCTCGCGTTCCTTGCGTACGCTTCGGTAGTGGTCGATGCACAGATTGCGGCTCACGCTGATCAACCACGTCTGGAAATTCGCGCGGCGGTCGAACGTCGCGAGCGACTTGAAGATTTTCAGGAAGATGTCTTGCGTGAGATCCTCGGCCTCGTCGTGCCGGCCGACGAACTTGTACGCCACGTTGAACACCTTGCGCCGGTGCTGTTGAACGATGAGCTCCCAGGCGCGCTGGTCGCCACGGAGGCAACGCTTGATGAGGGCGTCGGTATCGCCGGCGGCGTCCGGCGACGCGGCCGGCAGATCGGCAGACATGAGGCGCGGACGACGGGATCATAGCAGGTGATATAGTCGTTAGTCATTAGTCGTTAGTCGATAGTCCAGAGATGGCGACGACCCCTCGGCTATCAGCTATCCGCGGTCGACCCGCGACTAACGACGGCGACTAACGACTAACGACTATCGACTAGCGACTACCGTGGTCGGCTTCTACCAGCACAGTTCCGAGCTCGTCTGCGACGACGTACCGCTGTCGGCCATCGCCGCCGACGTGGGCACGCCGACCTACGTGTACAGCGCCGCGGCGGTTCGCGAGCGGTATCGAGCGATCGACGGGGCGTTTGGCGCGTATCCCCACGCGCTGCACTACGCGCTCAAGGCCAACTCGACGTTCGCCCTCGTCAAGTTGCTGCGGGAGCTCGGGAGCGCGGTCGATGCCAACTCGATCGGGGAAATCGAGGTCGCCCGGCGCGCGGGCTTTGCCCCCTCCGAGATCGTGTTCCCCGGCGTGGGGAAGTCGCCCGCCGAGCTCGAGTGCGCGGTGCCGCTCGGACTCAAAGCCATCAACGTCGAGTCGGCGGGCGAGCTCGCGCGCGTGGAGGCCATCGCCGCGAAGACCGGCCGTCCTGCCCGCGTGGCCGTCCGCGTCAACCCCGACATCGACGCGCGGACTCACCCGCACGTCTCGACCGGTTTGAAGATCAACAAGTTCGGCGTTCCAGTGGATCAGGCGCGGGAGCTGTTGACCTCCATGGCCGGCCGCCGGTGGCTGACACTCGTGGCGATTCACGTGCACGTCGGCTCGCAGATCACCACCCTCGGCCCCCTCAGAAACGCGGCGGCGTTTGCCGCCGGCCTCGCCGGCGAGCTTCGCGGCGCGGGCGTCCGGCTCGAATACCTGGACCTCGGCGGCGGATTGGGCATCGCCTACGACGGTGGCGCTATCGTGACGCCCGAGGAATACGTCGCCGCCCTCGTGCACGAAGTGCGTGCGGACGGTCTGCCGATCGTGATCGAGCCAGGCCGCTCGATCGTCGGGCCGGCAGGCGTGCTCGTCGCGCAAGTGGTCGATCTCAAGCCCCGGGACGCGTCCAGCCACTTCGCCGTCCTCGATGCCGGCATGACCGAGCTCCTGCGGCCGGCGCTGTACGGCGCGTTTCATCGCATCGAGCCCGTGCGCCCGCGCGCGAACGGTGCGCACGAGTACGAAGTCGTTGGACCGGTCTGTGAAAGCAGCGACGTCGTGGGCCGCGACCGGCGGCTTGCCAGGCTCGAGGTGGGCGACTTCGTGGCCATTCGCGACGTCGGGGCGTACGGCGCCGCCATGGCGTCCAACTACAACCGGCGCCCGCTGCCGGCCGAAGTCCTCGTCGACGAGGGCCGATGGCGGGTCATCCGGCGGCGTCAGACGGTCGACGATATGCTGTCGTTGGAACATGAGTAGTCGACAGTCAACAGTCGACAGTTAACAGTCAACAGTCGACAGTTAACAGTCAACAGTTGACAGTTGGAAGCCGCGCGGGTCGCAGCCCGACTGTGAACTGTCAACTGTGAACTGTCGACTTTTCCTGAGCTATGCCCGGACATCTCATCGTCTTCGAAGGCCTCGACCAAAGCGGCAAGCAGACGCAGGCCGAGCTCCTGCGCGATCGGCTGAAAGCGGAAGGCCACAAGGCCCGCCTCGTCTCGTTTCCCGACTACGGCACGTCGATCGGCGAAGAGATCGCGCGGGCGCTGCAGGGCGAGCGCGACTACGGCCCCGACGTGATGCAGCTGCTGTACATCGCCAATCGGTACGAGCGCAGAGGCGACCTCGAACGGTGGCTCGAGGGCGGGCTCGTCCTCGTCTGCGACCGGTACGTCGCCTCGAGCATCGCCTACGGCG
Organism: Acidobacteria bacterium RIFCSPLOWO2_02_FULL_65_29; assembly: GCA_001767435.1. Lineage (GTDB taxonomy): Bacteria > Acidobacteriota > Vicinamibacteria > Vicinamibacterales > CAVVIG01 > 2-02-FULL-65-29. Next base: position 32,078 of record MEKT01000021.1, read on the forward strand.
AAGCCCAGGGGCTCGATCCCGAGTGGCTCTTCACCGTACAGAAGTTTCTGCCCGTGCCCACGCTGACGATCCTGCTGGACATCGCGCCCGAGACCGCGGTCGAGCGCAAGTCGGTCGACCGGGATCGCTACGAGCGCGACCTGGCCATGCAGGCCCGCGTGCGCCAGAGCTACGAGCGGCAGGCCGCGGCCCCCCACTGGGTGCGGCTCGACGGCGAGCGCCCGACGGAGGCGATCGCGGCCGATGTCGTCAACGCGGTCTGGTCACGACTGTCGCCGCCGTAAGGGCTCGCACTTCGCGTACGCCGCTCTCTTCGAGTGCTCGCGCGCACGCGTCGAGCGTCGCGCCGGTCGTGCGCACATCGTCCACCAGCACGATGATTTTTCCGGAGAGCGCGGTGGCCGCCCGGGTCGCGGCAAACGCGCCCCGTACGTTGCCGTGCCGTCTGGCGGCGGCGAGCGACACCTGCGGGACCGTCGGCCGCACGCGCCGAAGCGCGGCCGACACCGGCACCCCAAGATAGCGGGCAAGGTCATACGCCTGGTCGAACCCGCGCTCCCGCCGCCGCGACGGGTGCAGCGGCACCGGCACGACGGCGTCGGCGCCGGAGAGGATCGCGGCGCCCTGTTCGCGCATCCGCGCCGCGAGCGGGCGGGCGAGCGACCGGCGGCCGTCGTACTTCAAGGCGTGCACGATGGCCCGCAGCGCGCCGTCGTACTCTCCGATCGCGCGGCAACGATGAATCGGCCGTTTCATCCTCCGGCACCGCGCGCAGCGGAACGCCGGCACGCTGATGGCACGCCACGACGGCAACGGATCCCCGCACACCTCGCAAAGGGGCGGCGTGATTGGCAGGATGGAAGCCCAGCAGCGTTCGCAGACGGGGCCCCGAGTGGGATGGTCGAGCGGCGCGCCGCACGCCGCGCAGGTCGGCGCCAGCAGGACCGACAGGAGGGCGTCGCAGAGCCTGATGTAGGGCGGATCCTCCGAACCCGCCGCAACGTTGATGCAGGGCGGGTCCTTCGGACCCGCCGCGGGTCCAACAGGTTGACCCGGCCTACACCCGTTCTGCTCAGCGTTCGATCCGCTCCGCGCTACCCCATAAGCGTTCGAGACCGTAGAAGAGACGCATCTCAGGTGTGAAGACATGGACGATGAAATCGAAATAGTCGATGAGCACCCATTCCGAGCGAGCGTAGCCTTCGAGGTGAGCCGGCTTCGCGCCGGTGGCCTCGAGCGCTTCGATCACGCCGTCGGCAACCGCGCGGATCTGCCTCGTGTTGGCGCCCGAACAGATCACGAAATAATCCGTGAATCCGTCGGCTTTTCTCAGATCGAGCACGATGAGATCGAGCGCTTTCTTGTCTTCAGCAGCCGACACCGCGGCTGCAATCTGCCGGGGAAGACGCGGTGAATGCTTGCGCGTGTCAGCCTTGGCCATTCAACCTGCCTGCCGCCGGACTCGGCTCCCGATCGTCCGGAGCTGCCGTGTACAATTCGTGCTGCTCGATGTGCTGCTCGACGCTCGGGCCGACCAGGCCGGCAATCGACTGTCCCAGGGCGCGCCGCTCGCGGACAACCGTGGAGGAGACGTCTGCGGTCGGCGCGTCGATCAAGATAATGGACGGGTTCGGTGTCGTGGCCGGATCAATCGGAGGCCGGACCATGCGCCTCGCAAGCGTCGGCAGGCGCTCGGGCAGCTGCGAGACGGAGCAGCCCGGCCTCGAGACGACGGCGAAGTGGGCGTGATCGAGAATGCCCGGGTAGTTCTTCCACGCTTCGATGTCGGCGAACGCGTCGGCCCCAATCACAAAAAAAAGCTCAGTGGAAGCATACCCGCGTCCGCGAAGTTCTTCGAGCGTGGCCGACGTGTAGGACCGGCCGCCGGCCCGCAGCTCGAGGTCCGACGCACGCCAACCCGGCCGCCCCGCCACCGATAGCGCGACCATCGCGAACCGGTGGTAGCCCGAGGCGACCGGCTGCGCCCGATGCGGGGGCACGCCGCCGGGAATCACCAGCATCCGCGTCAGACCGAGCGCTCGTTCCGCCGCGCAGCCGATATCGAGGTGGCCTCGGTGGATCGGATCGAACGTGCCGCCGAAGACGCCGATGCGTCGCACGGGCGTCATCGCTTCGTGCGCGCTCGAACCGCGGTCGTCGCTTCGCGCGCCATCTCGGGGTTCGTCGACGCGCCCGAGAGATCCAGGCCGCTCCAGATCGCCTCGAGCAGCGCGGGGAGCCCTTCACCGGTCACGCCCGAGATCTTGAAGAACGGCAGCCTGAGACCCCTGGCGCGCTTCGACAGCGCCTTTACCCGATTCTCGTCGTCACACGCGTCGATCTTGTTGGCGGCCACCAGCTGCGGCTTGGCCGCAAGCTCGGGCCGGAACAGCTCGAGCTCGCGCCGCACCGTATCGAGATCGTCGACCGGATCCCGGGCGCTGGCGCCCGATACGTCTACCAGGTGCACCAGCAGCCTGGTACGCTCGAGGTGGCGAAGAAACCGATGCCCGAGTCCGAGTCCCCGGTGGGCGCCCTCGATCAGTCCGGGCACGTCGGCGACGACGAAGCTTCGGTCGTTGCTCAAACCGACGACGCCAAGATTCGGCGTGAGCGTCGTAAACGGGTAGTCGGCAATCTTGGGCCGCGCCGCCGACACGCGCGCGATGAGCGTCGACTTGCCGGCGTTCGGAAACCCGACGAGGCCGACGTCGGCGAGCAGCTTCAGCTCCAGGCGCAGGTTCTTGTCTTCGCCCGGCTCGCCCGGCTGGACTTTGCGCGGCGCGCGATTGGTCGACGTCGCGAAGCGGGCGTTGCCCATGCCGCCGCGGCCGCCCCGGGCGACCAGCACGCGCAGGCCCTGGTGGTCGAGGTCGGCCAGAAGCTCCGGCGGCGCGTCGGAATCGGCCGGCTTCTCGTACACGAGCGTGCCGATTGGCACCGCCAGCTCGAGATCGGCGCCCCCGTGTCCGGTGCGGTTCGACCCCTGGCCATGTTCACCGCGCTCGGCGGTGAATTCGGGATGAAAGCGGTAGCTGATCAGGGTGTTGGTGTGAGGGCTGGCGACGATATACACCGAGCCGCCGTGCCCGCCGTCGCCGCCGCTGGGCCCCCCGCGGGGCACGCGCTTCTCGCGGCGGAACGCCAGGCATCCGCGCCCTCCGCTGCCGGCCGCGACGTGGATGTCGACTTCGTCAACGAACATAGGGAATCGAGTAATCGGGTAATTGGGTCATCGGGTAATTGGATGGATGACTGTTTGACGGTCAATTCTCCAATCAATTACCCAATTACCAGATTACCCAATTATCCAATTCGTTTGGGTCACTACTCAATTGGCTGGATGCTGATGACGCGGCCCTGCGCGCCATGGTCTTCGAACCTGACGCGCCCGGCGATCTTCGCGAAGATCGTGTCGTCTTTCCCTCGGCCCGCGTTCAGCCCTGGGCGGAACCGGCGGCCTCGCTGTCGCACGATGATCGTGCCGCCGGAGACGAGGTTGCCGTCGTGGGCCTTCACGCCGAGCCGCTGCGAATTCGAGTCGCGGCCGTTGCGGGAACTGCCTTGTCCTTTTTTATGAGCCATTGCTAAACGACAATCTCCTTGATCCTGACGCGCGTGCCGGTCGCGCGATGCCCCTTGGTGCGGCGCATCCCCTTCCGTCGCTTCTTCTTGAACACCCGGATTTTCGGCCCGCGCGTCTCGCCCTCGATCACGGCGACGACCCGCGCGCCGGCCACGAACGGTGAGCCGGCCAGGACCTCGCCGCCGTCTTTTTCGACGAGCAGGACCTCGCTGAGCGTCAGCTCCGCGCCGGGCTCACCGGCCGTACCGTCGATGACGACGAACGCGCCGGGCGTGGCCTTGTGCTGACGACCGCCCGCCTGAACGATTGCGAACATATTCCTCACCTGTGCAAACCCGTAATTGTTTACCGCCTTTCGGTGCATGAGCGGTAAACAATTACTAGTAACTGTTTACCGGAGTGCTCCAGTCGACTCGATAAACAGTTACGCAAACCCTTAGTGTAGTGAACCGGCTGTTTCTTTGCAAAGTGGGTTCACGTGCTTCCCCGTCCGGGGAACGGGGTGAGGGTGTGGTGCTACCGCAGGAGGACTCGGGTGCCTCGGATTTTCTGGCTGCTGAGCGCGCTCAGGAAGTTCGGCACGAGCCGATCCATGAGCTCGAAGTACGACGACAGCGCGGGCGTGTTCTGCTGGGCGCTGTAGAGGATTTCCTCGCGGTACCCTTCCTGATGCATGGTCGCGCCGGTGCGGCCGTCGATGAAGACGAACTTCGGCCGCAGGATGAAGCCCTTGCGCTCCATGTAGGTGCGGACGGGCATGACGCGGCGCCGTCCGAACGAGTCGTACTCCTCGACGTCGCGCGTGACGTACCCGGCGCGCGAGTGCGTCGTGAAGAGCACCGTGCCCGTGACGATGAGCGGATTCTGGAATTCTTCGCCGATCCGCTTCCAGTACGCCGTGTTGGCGAACAACCGCTCGTACTGCTCGATGTCTTTCTCGTCCTTGATCTCGGCCGGAAGCGCCAGCGGCTGATCGCCGCGATCGGCCGGGGCCGGCAACGCTTGACCGGCTTCGCGCGGCTCGGCCGGATCGACACCAATATCCTCGGCGGCGCTCTTCTGCTGGTCGCGCGCGATCTCGGCGAGCTCCATCACGTCGGCGTCGAGGACCCTCAGCTCGGATTTCGAGCGGAGCTGGCTGCGCAACAGGCGCACGGTCTCCTGGTTCGCGTCGACGTCCTCGGTCCCACCGGTGACGAACCCCGCGATGAGCACGCGCTGAAACGCCGACACGTCGAGCTTGGCCTGGATCGGCGTCTCGATCGGAATTTCGAAGTAGGCCACGCCGCAGGCGATCGAGGTCGCAGCCGCCAGCGCTGCGACGATCGCCGCCGGCACGAGGCTACGGGGTTTCCTTGGCGGCGGCCGTTCGTTCATTGATTTCCTTGAAGAGCTCGTAGTTCTGCTTGATCTGCAGGTTGTTGGGCTCGATCGCCAACGCCTTTTCGTACGCCTGCCGCGCTTTCTCCAGCTGTCCCTCGTGCTCGTACGCCACGGCCAGGTCGTTGAACGCTGCGGCGTAGGTCGGGTCGATCTCGACAGCCCGTTCCCAGCGATAGATCGCTTCACGCCACAGTCCGCGCTGCGCGACGCTGATGCCGAAGTCGACCTGTGCCCTGGCCTCGCTACGGGCATCGGCAAACGCGGGGATGGCGAACGCCATGAGCGCGAGAGCAAGAAGGGTCGCAAGGACACGGCTCATGAGGCGATACAACCAACTATAGCGATGGCTCTTCGCCAGTTGCAAGGCATTACAGTGAAATCCTTTCAGTAGCGGAGCAAGCCATGTGCCACCTCCTTCGGTGAGAATCGCGCCAGTTTTGGCGAGTTGGCGCGCTGTGGGCTTTACGAAACACTGCACCTGTGTCCTCAAGTCGTTCGGCGCGCACGTGCAGCCTGGGTATAATTGAAGTCAGGAGGTCAGGCTCCGCATTGCGCGGCGGCCGCGGCCTCCTTTTTTTAGGAGCCGCCGGCCGGTCGCGTCGAGGTGGCGCATGCCTTCGACGGCCGATTACGCGGCGCTTTCGCTCCTTCCACCGGCTTGGCGGATTGACACCGTCGATCAACTGCGGCGCGGCCGCGATCCGTGTGACGTGCTCGAGTCGCTCCTGGGCACGCGTCGCCTCGGACCCGGCATGACGCGGGCGTCGATCCAGTCGCTTGCCGCTCTCGCCATCGCGCGTGGCGCGTCGCGCGGGCTGACGCCCCTCGTCTGGACCGATGCCGCGTATCCGCCCATGCTTGCCGCGATCGTCGATCCACCGCCCATGGTCTGGCTGCGGGGTTGCGTCGAGGCGCTCGAGCGCCAGGCCGTCGCCATCGTCGGATCGCGCGCGGGATCGCCGTACGCGCTGGCGGTGGCCGAGCGTCTTGCCGCGGACCTTGCCGAGCGCGGCATCGCGATCGTGAGCGGCCTTGCGCGCGGGGTCGACTCGGCGGCGCATCGCGGGGCGCTTGGCGCGGGCGGCACCACGATTGGCGTGCTGGGATCGGGCGCCGACGTGGTCTACCCGAGCGAGCACAAGACGCTGGCGCAGGAGATGACCGCGCGTGGCGCCGTGCTGAGCGAGCTCGTGCCGGGGACGCGGCCGTTGCCGATGTTCTTCCCGATGCGCAACCGAATCATCAGCGGGCTCTCGCGGGCGGTGGTCGTGGTCGAGGCGGGAGAGAAGAGCGGGTCGCTCATCACCGCACGCGCGGCGCTCGACCAGGGACGCGACGTGCTGGCCGTGCCGGGCAACGTGCTGAGCGGCCGCAACCGCGGAAGTCACGCGCTCTTGAGAGACGGTGCAACGATCGTGGAGACCGCGGAGGATATTCTCGAAGAGCTGGGCCTCTCGCCGGCTCCCTCGTCCCATCGGGTCGGGGCGTCGGCCGCGGACCCGGTTCTGGCGTGCCTGACGCCCGGAGAATCGAGCGACGTGGACACGATCGCCGAGCAATCCGGTCTGTCGATCGCGCGCCTGCTGCCGCGGCTGTTCGACCTGGAAGTGAAGGGGCTCGTCCGCCGCGCCGGGGGTGGCCGGTTCATCAGGATTTGACAGCTCGTGCTAGGGTGGAAAGAAAGGGACTAGGGGCTAGGGGCTAGAGGCTAGGGATTGGGGACTAGGACGAACTGAATGGCAAAAGCATTGGTCGTGGTCGAGTCGCCGGCGAAGGCCAGGGCCATCAACAAGTATCTCGGGCGCGACTACAAAGTGATCGCGTCAATGGGCCACATCCGCGATCTGCCCAAGAGCAAGCTGGGTGTGGATGTCGACAACGACTTTGCCGAGCAGTACGAGTCGATCGAGTCGCGCAAGGCGATCATCAAGGAGCTGAGAGAGGCCGCCAAGGACGCGTCCGACATCTACGTCGCGACGGACCCGGATCGGGAAGGGGAGGCCATTGGCTGGCATCTCATCGAGGAGCTCAAGGGCAAGAAACGGAAGATCCATCGTCTGACGTTCAACGAGATCAGCAAGAAAGCCGTGCAGGACGCGCTGAAGCATCCGCGCGCCATCGACGAGAAGATGGTGGCGGCGCAACGAGCGCGGCGCGTGCTCGATCGGCTGGTCGGTTACAAGATCAGCCCGCTCCTGTGGGACAAGGTCCGCCGCGGTCTGAGCGCGGGCCGCGTGCAGTCGGTGGCGCTGAAGGTGGTGTGCGATCGCGAGGCCGAGATCGAAGCGTTCGTGCCCGCAGAGTACTGGAATATTTTTGCCCGGCTTGCCGGCCCGCAGCCGCCCGAGTTCGAGGCCAAGCTGTTCAAGAAGAGCGGCGACGCGATCACCGTTGCCAACGAAGAGCAGTCCCATCACATCGTTGCCGACCTCGAGCGGGCATCGTGGGTCGTGTCGTCGGTGGCGACCAAGGAGCGCAAGCGCAACGCCGCGCCGCCCTTCATCACGAGCAAGCTGCAGCAGACGGCTCGCTTCCCGGTCAAAAAGACGATGATGCTGGCGCAGCAGTTGTACGAGGGCGGCATCGAGATTCCCGGGCTCACCGGCGGCTTGATCACCTACATGCGCACGGATTCTGTTCGGGTGTCGGACGAAGCGCTGACAACGGTGCGCGACTACATCAAGACCACCTTCGGCGGCGAGTATCTGCCCGAGACGCCCAACGCGTACAAGTCGAAGTCGGACGCGCAGGACGCGCACGAAGCGATCCGGCCAACCTCGCTCGAGCACGATCCCGAGACGGTGAAGGCGTACCTGACGGCGGACCAGTTCTCGCTCTACCGCCTGATCTGGAACCGGTTTGTCGCATCGCAGATGCCGCCCGCAACGTTCGACGAAACCACGGTCGACGCCACCGCCGGCCCTTCGACCCTTCGAGAGCCCCAGGGTCGTCTCGAGCAAGGTCGAGCGACGACAGGCTCAGGGCAAAGCGAGTACGTGTTCCGCGTCAAAGGCACCGTGCCGAAGTTCCCCGGCTGGATGGCCACCTACGCGCTCGCGCCCGACGAATCCGCGGACGCCGAGCCGAAGAAAGACGCCGAGGACGACGGCGGCGTCTCCGGCGTGCTGCCGCCGCTTGCCGAGGGCGACCGGCTCGAGCTGAAGGCGCTCAGACCGGAGCAGAGGTTCACGCAGCCGCCGCCGCGCTTTTCGGAAGCGACGCTGGTGAAGGAGCTCGAAGAAAACGGCATCGGCCGCCCGAGCACCTACGCGTCGATTATCGCGGTGCTCCAGGACCGCGAGTACGTGCGCAAGATCGAAGGCCGGTTCAAGCCGTCGGCGCTCGGCCGCATGATCTCCGACCTGCTGACCAAGAGCTTCGTCGACATCATCGACGTGGAATACACGCGGTCGCTCGAGGACGACCTCGACCTGATCGAGCAGGGCAAGACCAACTACGTCAAGACCCTCGCCGAGTTCTACAAGAAGTTCAAGAAAGATCTGGCGCGCGCCGGCAAGGAGATGATCGATCTCAAAAAGGGCATCGAGATTGGCGAGGCCTGCGACAAGTGCGGCAAGCCGATGCTCAAACGCGTCGGCAAGTTCGGGCCGTTCATCGCCTGCAGCGGCTACCCCGATTGCACGAATACCCGTGAGGTCGACACGCAGGAGCCCGAGACGGAATCGGGCGAGGAAGAAATCGAGCCGTGCGAGAATTGCGGCAAGCCGATGGCGGTCAAGCGGGGGCGCTTCGGTCAGTTCCTCGCCTGCACCGGGTATCCCGAGTGCAAGACGACGCGCAAGCTCATCGCCACCAAACAAGGCGGCCTGAGAGCGGCCAAGCCCGACCAGATCCTGGACGAGCTCTGCCCGCGCTGCGGCGCCCAACTCGTCATCAAGCAAGGCCGTTACGGGGAATTCACCGCGTGCACGAAGTATCCCGAGTGCAAGTACGTCAAGCACAAGACGACGGGCGTCAGCTGCCCGAAAGACGGCGACAAGGGCGGAGCGGTCGTCGAGCGGAAATCCCGGCGCGGAAAGATCTTCTTCGGTTGCTCGAATTACCCGGACTGCGACTTCGTGCTCTGGAACCGGCCCGTGGCCGAGGCGTGCCCGAAGTGCGCCGCGCCGTACCTGGTGGAGAAGACCACCAAGAAGCTTGGCCGGCAGATTCTCTGCAACAATGAAGAGTGCGACTACGCGAGGTCGGAGGAGTTGCCAGAAACAGCCTAGAACCCGTCTCACAAACACGGATAGCCACGAAAGCACGAAAGCACGAAGAAGAAAATACAGGCACGCAGCACGAAGAACGTAGAACGACCATGATTACAGTCGTTGGGGGAGGGCTCGCCGGCTGCGAAGCCGCGTGGCAGGCCGCGTCGGGTGGCGTGCCGGTCACCCTTCATGAAATGCGACCGGAGCGCCCGACCGCGGTGCACAAGACCGATCGGCTCGCCGAGCTCGTGTGCAGCAACTCGTTCCGCGGTGACAAGCTGGACAACGCGGTGGGTCTGCTCAAGGAAGAGATGCGGCGGCTCGGTTCGATCGTGATGCGAGCCGCGGAGGCGAGCCGCGTGCCGGCTGGCGCCGCGCTCGCGGTCGATCGCGAACAATTCGCCGCTGGCGTCACCAACGCGATGACGGAGCACCCGCTCATCACGATCGCGCGAGGCGAAGTCACGTCGATTCCCCAATCCTCGGAGACCGCGCCGGTCATCCTGGCGACCGGGCCGCTGACCTCCGAAGCGCTGTCGATCGAGATTGCCGCGCTCGTGGGCGGCGAGCACCTCTACTTCTACGACGCCATCAGCCCCATCGTCTCCGCCGAGACGATCGATCGGACGAAGGTGTTTCGGCAGTCGCGGTGGGACCGAAGTCTCGGTCCGGCCAGGCCACAGGCGGGCGGACCAGCGTGTGGCATGGACGAGGGTCAGGGCGATTACCTGAATTGTCCGCTGACGCGCGAGGAGTACGAGCGCTTCTACGACGCGCTCGTGCACGCCGAGTCGGCCACGGTGCACGACTTCGACAAGGAGCGCTTCTTCGAGGGCTGCTTGCCGATCGAAGTCATGGCGCACCGCGGCGTGGACACGCTGCGCTTCGGGCCAATGAAGCCGGTCGGCCTCGTCGATCCGCGGACGGGCCGCGAGCCGTACGCCGCCGTGCAACTCAGACAGGACAATCTGGCTGGCGACCATTTCAGCCTCGTCGGCTTTCAGACGCAGATCAAGTGGGGCGAGCAGGCGAGGGTGTTACGGCTCGTTCCGGGCCTCGAGCAGGCCGAGTTCGTCCGCTTCGGTATGGTGCATCGCAATACGTACGTCAACGGGCCGACCGTGCTCCGCGAGACGTGGCAGGTGCGATCGCGGCCGGCCTTGTTTTTCGCCGGCCAGATGTCGGGCGTCGAAGGGTACGTCGAGTCGGCGGCCTCGGGCCTGCTCGCCGGCATGAACGCCGCGGCGATGGTCGGCGGTCACTCCCTCTCGGCGCCGCCTCGGACGACGGCGATTGGCGCGCTGTCGTACTACGTGTCGCACGCCGACCCGGCGCGCTACGAGCCGTCGAACATCACCTTCGGCATCATGGAGCCTCTGGCGAGAGCGCCGAAGAGCAAACAGTCGCGGAAGCTCGCGATGTCTGCGCGCGCGCTCGCGGATCTCGACGCGTGGATGGCGGCTCGGCGGACATTTCTTGTGGCGCGTGGGGCCCCACCCCCACGCGCTGAAGACCTCGGCTTCGAGCGTAGACTCTCGTCCCTCGACGTCGCTCGGGACGAGCCTGAGCGAGTCGAAGGCTCGGCCTCGGGTGACCACCGTCCGTGACACGGCATCTTGCAGAGTTTCTGCAGTATCTCCGTCTCAATCGCAACGTGTCGCCGCACACGGTGCGCGCGTACGAAAGCGATCTGTCACAATTCCTCGATCACGTGGCGGCGCGCGCGGGAATCAAGCGCCGCGACGTCCGGCCCGCCGCGCTCGATCGACACGCCATCCGGGGATTTCTGGGCGCCATCCACGCCGACGGACAGTCGCGCGCGACCTCGGCGCGGAAGCTGGCTGCCGTGCGGACGTTTCTCCGGTACCTGCGCCGCGAGGAGCTCATCGACGGCGATCCCGGCGCGCTCATCCCAACACCGAAGCGCGAGATACGGATGCCCGCGCACCTGTCGGAATCGGAGATGGCGGTGCTTCTGGCCGCGCCGTCGGCGGACGCTCCGCTCGGGCGCCGCGACCGTGCGATCCTCGAGCTGTTCTACGCGTCCGGGCTGCGCTTGAGCGAGCTCGCCGGGCTGGATCTCGAGGACGTGAACCTGAGCGCGAGGATGGTCCGCGTGCTCGGCAAGGGCGGGCGGGAGCGGCTCGTCCCGTTCAACACGACGACGGCGTCGGCGATTCGCCGGTATCTGAACGATCGCGAGCGGATGATCGTCGCGGGCCGAGGGTCGGCGCCCGTGGCCAAGCGGAGCGTGCGATCCCGGCCCGGCGGCAGGATCCGCGACCCGCTCTTCGTGAACTACCGGGGCACGCCGCTCGGTACGAGGAGCATCGATCGTCTGGTCCGTCGGTACGTGGTCGCCTGTGGCACCCGGCTCGGCATCAGCCCGCATGCGCTCCGGCATTCGTTTGCCACGCACCTGCTGCAGCGCGGCGCGGACCTGCGGGCCATTCAGGAGCTGCTCGGCCACGCCCGCCTGAGCACGACCCAGCGGTACACGCACGTCAACACCGCGCAGCTGCTCGAGGTGTACCGCAACGCCCATCCGCGCGCCAGAGGAAATTAAGAATTAAGAATGAGGAATTAAGAATGCGTGTCGCGAATTCTTAATTCTTCAATTCCCAATTCTTAATTTCCTAGGCCGCCGCAATCGGCGGCTGCAGCGGCGCCGCGCGGCGGCCGCGCGGGAACTCGATGCCGAGCGTCTTGATCTTGTAGTTCATCACACGCGGACTGATGCCGAGCAGCTCCGCGGCGTCCTTCTGGACCCAGTTCGACATCTTCAGCGCCTCGACGAGCGCGTGGCGCTCGATGTCTTCGAGCGGGATGCCGGTCGGCGGAATCTTCACCACCGCCCCGTGCTCGCGGCCGCCGGGGGTCGGCGTTTCGCCCAGCCGCAGATCGTCGCTGCCGATGGCCCGCCCCTCGGCCAGGAGCATCGCCCGTTCGATCGCGTTCTCGAGCTCGCGGATGTTGCCCGGCCAGTTGTAGCGCATCAGCAGCTTCTGCGCGTCGGCGTCGAGCCCGTCAATCTTCTTCTTGAGCTCGCCCGAAAACTTGTTGATGAAGGAGTGGGCGAGCGGCACGATGTCGTCCTTGCGCTCCCGGAGCGGCGGTATCTCGATCGAGACGACGTTGAGCCGGTAGTACAGGTCCTCGCGGAACTGGCTCGCCTGCACCATGCCCGACAGATCGCGGTTCGTGGCGGCGATGAGCCGAACGTCCACGCGCAGCGTGCGCGTGCCGCCGAGCCGCTCGAACTCGTGCTCCTGGAGCACGCGCAGGATCTTGGCCTGCGTGCTCGGGCTCATGTCGCCGATCTCGTCCAGGAACAGCGTGCCGCCGTCGGCCTGCTCGAAGCGCCCAATCCGTTGCTTGTCGGCGCCGGTGAACGCGCCTTTTTCGTGTCCGAAGAGCTCCGACTCGAGCAGGTTCTCCTGGAGCGCCGCGCAGTTCACCTTGACGAAGTTGCGCGCGTTCCTGAGCGAGTTGTGGTGGATCGCGCCGGCGATGAGCTCTTTGCCGGTGCCCGTCTCGCCACGGATGAGCACCGTCGTGTTGCTCTTGGCCACCTTCTTCACGATGTCCAGCACGCGCTGAAGGGCCTCGCTGGATCCGACGATGCGATCGAATTCGTAGATGTCGTGCTGCGTGCCCCGCAGGTAGTCGAGCTCGTTCTTCAGGCGCCGCACTTCGAGCGCCTTCTCGATCTTGACCTCCATCTCTTCGATCTCGAACGGCTTCATCACGTAGTCGAACGCGCCGATTTTCATCGCTTCCACGGCGGTGTTCACCGTGCCGAACGCCGTCATCAGGATGACGGCCGTCGTCGGGTGCATGGCGCGCGTGGTGCGCAGGACGTCCATGCCGTCGCTGCCCCCCATCTTCAGGTCGCTCAGCACCACGTCGAAATGGCCTTCGTGCAGCCGCTCGATGGCGGCGTTGCCGTTCGAGGCCTCTTCGACCTCGTGGCCGGCTTCGGTCAGCCCACGGGCGAGCCCCCGGCGGAGCGCGTCGTGATCGTCAGCGATGAGAATCCGTCCCATAAGTGTTTCCCCTATTTGAACCAGTGCGTACCGCTCGATACAGGCAGCGTCACCCGGAACCGCGTGCCGTGTCCCGGCGCGCTCGTCACATCGATCCGGCCGTCGTGCGCGTCGACAATCTTCCTGACAATCGGCAGCCCCAGCCCAGACCCTTGAGGCTTCGTCGTAAAAAACGGATCGAAAATCCGATCGCTCAAGTTGGCCGGCACGCCCGGCCCGTCGTCGCTCACGTCGACAATCACGGCCGGCCTTGGCGCCTGCGGGTCGCTCGCGAACGCCGGGTCCTGCTCGAGCGCTTCGGCCACCGCCCTGATCCGCACCCCGCCTCTGCCGTCGAGCGCTTCGAAGGCGTTCGTCAGCAGGTTCGTGAACACCTGACATAGCTGGTACTGATCGCCGTCGATCAACGGCAACGCCGGATCGACATCCAGCTGCACCGCCGCGCCGGCCCGCGTCACTTTGCTCTCCGCCAGCGTGATCGCCTGATGGAACACGTCGGACAGGTTCGTCCGCTCCACCTGCAGCCGGATCGGCCTGACGAATTCCAGCATCTCGACGACGATGGCGTTGGCCAGCTTCGCTTCGCTGATGATGTCGGCCAGCAGCGACTGGGCGTCTTTCGAGTCGGGCACCTGCCTTCTGAGCAGCCCCGCCATCACTTCGATGCCGGCCAGCGGGTTCTTGAGCTCGTGTGCGATGCCCGCGGCCATCTCGCCGAGCGACGCCAGCCGATCGCGCAGGCGCTCGCGCTCCTCGAGCTGCTCGACTTGCGTCAGGTCCTTGAAGAACAGCACCGCGCCGATAGCCCGGCCGCCGTCGTCCTTGACCTGCGATATGGTGTGACCGATCACGCGGTCGACGTCCTTCAGCCTCAATTCCGCGCGGCTCGGCAGCGTCGTCATCTCGAACGCGCCCGAGAGCACGCGGATCACGTCGGGCCGGTCGGCAAACACTTCGCTGAAGGGACGGCCCGCATCGCTGGCCTGAGGCGTCAGCGAAAAAATCCGGTACGCCTCGTCATTCATCAACGCGAGGGTGCCGTCGCGATGGATCGCGATGACGCCGTTGCGCATGCTGTTGACGATGTGCCGGAAGAAGCGGTCTCCCGGAGCCGGCCCCCGCCGCGCGGTGGCGCGCGAGAGGGTCCGGGCCGGCGTCTGGCGGCGGTGAGGAGGACGCGCGTCTGGGCGTCTAGGCATGGGGGACCCGTCCATGAGCGTCCCCGACAGGGGCAAACGACGTGCCTGGGTCGTTGAGCAGGTTCATCCCTCAAACATCTAGGAAATCAAATAGTTAGGGATACTGGTCGGGGTCGGTCTTGTTACAGAATTGTACTCGAATTACGGATCTGTTAGGCGTCCGTATGGGTCAAATCAGAAGCCGAGTGCAGCTCCTCCCACTGGTGCATGAGGTCGCCGACCTGCCACATGAGGGCCTGGTGTCGATCGATGGTCGTTTGCGCCGCGGCCCGGTCGTCGTAGAACCCGGGGGCCGCCATGGCCTCTTCGATGTCGCGGATCGCTCGCTCGGTCTCGGCGATGCGCGTCTCGAGCTCGTCGATGCGGGCGCGGCGCGTCTCGGCGGCGCGCGCCTTCTTTCGCGCTTCCGAGTCGGCGCGCTTCTTCGCGTCGTGCGAGGCTTGGGGCGCCGTCTTCTTCGCCGGTGTTTCGCGCGTCGCGCTCTTGGTCGTTGCCGCGTGCCCTGAGCGAGCGTGAGAGAGTCGAAGGGCCTGACCCGCCCGTCCAGCCTGGCCGGTCCGCGCTGCCTGCCCGGCGTTTTTCAATGCTCGCGGGGCCCCACCCCCGCCCGACAACGCGCCGCGGCGGTCGTTCTCACCTGGCTTGGCCGCGGGCGCCGACTCGCTCTCCTCGCGCGGGCCGCGGGCGCTCCGCGCCAGTCCATCCTTGTGCCAGAGGAATTCGGTGTACGTGCCGGGATACAGAATCGCGGTGCCTGCGCCAACCTCGACGATCTTCGTTGCGAGGCGCTCGACGAAGTAGCGATCGTGCGAGACGAAGACGAGCGTACCGCCGTAGTCCACGAGCGCGTCGAGCAGCACTTCCTTCGAATCGAGATCGAGATGGTTGGTGGGCTCGTCGAGCAGAAGCGTGTTGGAGGGTCGGAGCAGCATACGCGCCACGGCCAGGCGCGTGCGCTCACCGCCCGACAGCACGCGCACGCGCTTGTCGACATCATCGCCCGAGAAGAGGAAGCCCCCGAGGATGCTGCGGATGGCGGGCACCATGTGCATGGGCGATCCGCTCGCGAGGGTCTCGTAGACCGTCGGGCCGGGATCGAGCCTGGCGGCCTCGTCCTGAGCGAAGTACTCCATGACGACGTTGTGGCCTTCGAGACGCTGGCCCGCGTCGGGCGCTTCTTCGCCCGACAGCAGGCGCATCAGCGTGGACTTGCCCGATCCGTTGGGACCGACGAGCGCGATGCGATCGCCGCGCTCGATGTGCAGGTCGAGCCTGTTGAACACCCTGAGGTCGCCGTAGGCCTTGCGCGCCTCCCTGAGATCGACGACCATGCGCCCGCTCTTGGCGCAGGAGGGAAAGGTGAAATGGATCCGCTTGCGCTCGGGCGGCACGTCGATCGGGACCACTTTCTCGAGCATCTTGATCCGGCTCTGGACCTGTGACGCCTTGGTGGCCTGGTAACGGAAGCGGTCGATGAACATCTTGACGCGCGCGACTTCTTCGTCCTGCTCGCGCTTGGCCTTGCGGAGCTGCTCGATGCGCGCCTCGTGCGCCACCAGGTAGGCGCTGTAGTTGCCCACGTAGTCGGTCAGCGTGCGCAGTGTGAGGTCGGCGATTCGCGTCACGACCGTGTCGAGAAAGAACCGATCGTGCGACACGACGATGACGGCGTGGGGATATTCGTGGAGGTAGGTCTCGAGCCAGTTGCGCGCTTCGAGATCGAGGTGGTTCGTCGGCTCGTCGAGCAACAGCAGGCTGGGCCGTCCGAGCAACAGCTTGGCGAGGGCGATCCGCATCTGCCAGCCGCCCGAGAACGTTTCGGTCCGGCGCGTGAAGTCGCTCGGTTGGAAGCCGAGACCCTGGAGCACGGTCGCCGTCTTCAGGTCGATGCTGTACCCGTCGCCCAGGCGGAAGCGGTCCTGCAGATCGCTGTATCGGGCCAGCATCGCGGTATGCTCGGCCTCGGCGATGGACTGGTCGCCGAGCCGCGCTTCGAGATCGTGCATCTCGGCTTTCATCGCCAGGAGCGCGGCAAACCCGCCGGAGGCTTCCTCGAACACCGTCCGGCCCTCGTGCGTCAGGCCATCCTGCGGCAAGTATCCGACCGTGAGCGCCGCAGGCTTGAGAATGGCGCCCGAGTCGGGATCCTCGAGGCCGGCCATCATGCGGAGCAGCGTGGTCTTGCCGGCGCCGTTCGGCCCGCACAGGCCAACGCGCTCGCGGGCCGTGATCTGCCAGGTGACATGGTCCAGTAGGACCCGGTCCCCATATCGCTTCGTGAGCTCGGACAGCTGGATCATGCCGGGGAAATGTACTACGGGCGGGGCAGAGGGCGGAGGGCAGAGGGCAGCCCTTTGCCCTTTGCTCTTTGCCCTTCTGCCGTTGGGTCCTATTCCCCCAGCGCCTTGGCCGCCGCCGCGAGCACCTGCGGGACTCGAAACGGTTTGGTCAGATAGCCGGCCACGCCGAGGTTCACGGCCTCGATGGCGCTCGACTCGGTCGAAAAGCCGGTGATGATGATCACCGGGAGGTCGCCCTTGTAGCGCTTGGCCTCCCGGATGACGGTCAGCCCGTCCATGCCGGGCATCTTCAGATCCGCGATGAGCAGATCGTAGGGATACATCCGCATGCGTTCGAGCGCGGTTCGGCCGTCGGGGGCGACGTCGACGTCGTATTCGGCGAGGGCCAGCGTCTTGGCCAGCAAATCGCGGATGCTGGCCTCATCGTCGACGACCAGGACCCGCGGGCGGGAGGTGCCGGCGGCGGGGCGCGAGGCGGGCGCGGAGGGAGCCGCGGCGCGCGCCGCACCGCCGCGCGGGCGCTGGCTGTCGAGCCAGGCGTCGATGTCGCGCTTGCGGAACCGCCACTGCCGGCCGACGCGGACCGCGGGAATCTTTCCCGCCTTGATCAGGCGGTACACCGTGCGGAGGTTGACCTGCAGGTACTCCAGGACTTCCTCGGTGGTGAGAAACGTTTCGTCAATCATTCGTCAGCGCCCCGGCGCCGGCGCAGCCGGCAGCTCGACGGTGAAGATCGCGCCGCCTTCCGGATGGTTGGCGGCGGTGATGAGCCCTCCGTGTTCCTGCACGATGCCGTAGACAATCGCCAGCCCCATCCCCGTGCCCTTGCCGACTTCCTTGGTCGTATAGAAGGGCTCGAAAATCCGCGTGAAGGCGTCGGGCGGAATGCCGGGTCCCGTATCGCGCACCGTCGCGACGATTCGGTCGCGTGCTGGCACGCGGGAGGTCGTAATCTCGATCCGGCCGGCACGGCCGGTCGTGCCGATCGCCTGCTCGGCGTTCATCACCACATTGAGAAAGACCTGGTGCAGGAGCAGCGGATCGCTCAGCACGCGCGGTAACGTCTCGTCATAGTGTCGCACGACTTCGATGTCGAGCGTTCGCCAGGCGGCCTGCCGCAGGGCGATCACTTTCTGCAGGACGGCGTTCAGGCTGACCGCCCGGCGTGCCAGGCGCCGTGATCCCGCGAAGACCAGCAGATTGCGCACGATTTTCGCCGCCCGGTCCGCTTCACGGTAAATCGTCTGCACCTCGCGCCGGAGCTGCTTGGGAAACGCGCCCGTCACCCGGAGCAGCTCGAGGTGGCCGAGCACGCCCTGCAGCGGGTTGTTCAACTCGTGGGCGATGCCCGCGACGAACTGCCCGAGCGCCGCGAGCTTTTCCGACTGCGCGAGTCGTTTGCGCAGCTCCTCACGCTCGGCTTCGAGCTTCGACTGGGGCGTCAGGTCGCGCGCCACGACGACGGTGCCGACACGCTCGCGCTCCTGGTTCAGCAGGTCGGTCACCGTGACCAAGAACGGCCCGTTCAGCACCGGGTCGACCATCTCGCAGAACGCCGGGCTCTGGCCGTCGGGCCTGACCGGCGACTCGTCGTGCGCGGACAGCCACGCCGACAACTCGGGGCCGATGCATTCGGCCAGCGGCTTGTCGAGCAGCTGATCGCGCGTGAGCTTCAGGCGGGTCGCGAAGGCTTCGTTTGCGTGGACGATGCGCCCGCGCCGATCCGACACGACCACGAGGTGGGCGATCGAATCGAACGTGTCTTCGAGCTCGCGCCGCGATTGGATCACCTCGTCGAGCAGCTGCATCGACTCGATGGAGCTCGCGAGCTGGCGCCCGAGCTCGTCGACGCGGTCCAGCAGGTCGATCTCGCCGCCGGCCTCGACCCGCACGCCGTCGAAGACGACCGCGCCGAGCGCCCGGCGGCAGCCACGCAGCGGTACCGTGACGGTGTGCGTCGGCTCCTCGTCGAGCGCGGGAAGAATCTCGGCGCGCGTGCGGCGCAGGGCCGCGGCGGCGGTGGCCAGCGGATCGGTCGCGCTCACGCGGACCCCGCGCGCCAGATGCTCGGGATCCGACGACGCGCGCAGCACGAGATCGCGCGCGCGCCGATCGTGGACCCACACCGACGTCCGATCGGCGCCAAAGAGGCGGTTGGCTCCGTGGCAGAAGATGTCCAGCCCCGCTGAGAGATTCAACGAGGCCGAGAGGCTGGCCGAGAATTCGTCGAGCAGCTCGCGCAGGTCGCGCTGCAGGTCGTCTTTCTGCCGCAGCCGGAACAGCTCGAGCGCGGCGAGCACGGCGTCGGCCAGTTCGACCGTCCCCTCGGGTGCCGACGGCGGCGCGGGCGCGGTCTTGAACCCGATGGCCAACAGGCCGAAACGATGGCCCTCGCCAGCCAGTGGAAGGACCAGCGCCGCGCGGGTGCCGAGCCGGTTCCACAGTTCGGGCATCTGGCGGCGCAGGTCGGGCACGGGCGTCGGCCGATTGCGGGCGAACGCGTCCTCGACCGCCTCGTGCTCGGCGTCGACCGGCGCCCAGGAGTCCGTCTGGAGCTCGTCGAGGCCGAAGCCCGAAGTGGCCTGCATCGCGCCGTTGCCGGGGTTGAATTCAAAGAGGAGTGAACAATCGCCGCCCGTGACCTCGAGCGCGTGCTGGTGGAGCTGCGGCAGGAGGTCGATGAGTCGCGATGTGCGGGCGAGCAGCGACACCAGGGGTGGCGCCGCCGCCGGCGCCCCGCCGCCCTGACGAGCGGACACAGAACCGCCAACTGCCGGGCGGGTCAGGCGCCGAGTACGCGTGTCTCGAGGCATCGGATTGGTGTTTTGGGACGACCCGGGTCGCGGGCCTGGAGCGACCGGATTGTAACGCGAACGATCAAGACCGCCAACTGGGCGACAGCAGGCACGTCCGTCGGATGATTCGATAAAGTAAAGTATAGAGGAGCCGCGTGTCAGAACGCTCGGCGGCCTTTTCGAAGGGTCCAGCCCAGGGCACGGCCGATCCGGGGCCGGCGCCGTCTAACCATTCGAGAAAGGGAACCTTCCGCGCTCCGCATGACGTGGACCGATGAGGAGCTCGTCGCGCGGTCGATTCGCGGCGACTCCGAGAGCTTCAACGAGCTGGTCTTGCGATGGGAACGGCCCATCTACTCCCTTGCGTACCGCACCATCGGTCGCGAAGAGGACGCGCGAGACGTGTGTCAGGAAACATTCCTGCGCGCGTTCCGCGGGCTGCCCGCGTTTCGCGGCCAGGCGAAGTTCTCGTCGTGGCTCTATCGCATCGCACTCAATCTGTGTCGCGACTGGATGCGCCGCCAGCGGCGCGCCCCGATCGTGCAGGCGCCCGAAGACGTCGACCTGGTCGAGCTGGCGGCCGCCCGAGAGCCGTCCGAATCGATCGAGGATTTGGTGGCGCGCAACGATCTCTCGAAGGTCGTCGAACGCGCGATGGCGCGCCTGCCGGAGGAGCAGCGCACCGCGATTATTCTGAAGGAATACCAGGGGCTGACGTTCCAGGAGATTGCCGACCTGGTCGGCTGTCCGCTCAGCACGGTGAAGACGCGGCTGTATCAGGGGCTCACGGTCCTGCGCCGCGAGCTCGCCAAGGACCCAGTGACCACCTCTCGGTAGACGATTATGAACACCACCTGCACCTATCACGGCGACCGCGACGAGATGTTGATCGCGTATCTGTACGACGATATCGAGGCGGCCGATCGCGACACGTATGAACGGCACCTGGCGGCGTGCCCGGCGTGCCGGCGCGAGCTCGGCGAACTGGGCGCCGTGCGCGATCGGCTCTCGCGATGGTCGCCCCCCGAGCCCGCGCGCGGCGTCGACCGCCGCGCAGCATCGGCGCCCGACACCGGACGGGTCGTTGTGGGGCCGTCGCGATGGTTGACGCCCATGACGGAAGTCCCCGTGTGGGCGCGGGCCGCGGCGGCGGCGCTCGTCTTCGGCGTAGCGGCGGGCGCGGCGAATCTCCACGTCACGTACGACACCACCGGGTTTTCCGTGCGCACGGGATGGATGGCGCCGGCCTCCGCGGGTAACGCCGCGGCAGGACGAGACGTCGCGCAGGATCAGCCGGTGCCGTGGGGCGCCGATCTGGCCGCGCTCGAAGCGCGGCTGCGCAGCGACATGCGCACGTCGGTCGCGCCGCCCGCGACCCGCGTCGCCTCGGCGCGCGATGGCGAGGCCGCCGACCTTCTCAAGCGCGTCCGCGCGCTCGTCGACGAGAGCGAGACGCGGCAAGAGCGCGAGCTCGCGCTTCGCATGGCGGAGATTGCCACCGACGTCCGCGCTCAGCGCGTGGCCGACCTTCGGACCATCGAGCGCATCCAAAGCAACACGGGCGTCGACATGATGCGGCTGTATCGGATGACGAACGACCTCGCGGTCCGCGTCGCGCAAGTGCGATAGAAGGGCAGAGGGCAGAGGGCAGAGGGCAGAGGGCAAAGGACTGAATAGGTGATCGAGATGAGCAGAAGGATTTCGACAACGATGGTCGCGAGTATGGCACTGGCGATGACGGCGCCGCTTGGGGCGCAGGACCGCATGGCCGTGCGCGATCAACGCTATCAAATCGGCGTCATGGAGAGCGTGCTCGCGCAGGCCGTCGAGCACGGCGCCGAGAAGACCCGCGAGAGCATGCAGGCGGTGCTGCCGCCGGCCGACATGCTGCTCGCAACGCCCGCGCGTGTGCGCGGGTTCCGGCAGGAAGGGTACGGCGTGTTCTTCGATGTGGAGGTGCCCACGCTCGACACCACGTTGCCGTTGAGCTTCCTCATGCTCGATCAAAGCGGCCTCGGTCTCGACAGCGCGCTCCAGGAGATCCGATCGGCCGCGCAGAAAAGCGGCGACGTGAACCTCGAGCAGGCCCTCAGACGCATTGAATTGCAACTGGCGCCGCTGGCGCCCCTGGCAACCCCGGGGACCCCGGAGACATTGTCTGGGTCGTCGGCGAACGCGCAGGCGGCCGCGGGCGCGAGGACCGTCTCGGGATCGGCGGCCGTCGTGACGCCCGACCCACGCCCGGCGCCCGCATCGCCGATGGCTGGCGCCCGCGTGGATGCGTACCTCACGCAAGTGCGGGATGCCCTGCGGAAGGAAGTGACCGATGCCCTCATCGACGCGATGCTCGAGCACAGCCGGGGTCTCGAGATCGCGCCGACCGAATGGCTGCACATCGCCGCGAAACGCAGTGAAGACCGCCCGAGGCTGTCGCCGGTCGACACCGATGCGGGAACGACCCACATCCGCGTGCGGGGAGCGGACCTGACCGAGTTCCTTGGCGGGAAGATCACGCGGGAACAGGCTATTGACCGCGTGGAAGTCAAACTGAACTAGAATGCGCCAATGCGAGGGTGTGCTCCATGGCTCATCGCTCTGGCCCTGGCGGCCGCGGCCTGCGGAGGCCCCACCGTGGATCTCGCCACGGGTCTCAAGGTGGTCGACATCAAGACCGGCTGGCGCGACGAGGGTATCGTCGAGGGACAGAACAAGCTGGTGCCGATCGCCGAGTTCAAGCTGCAGAACCTCTCCGACCAGCCGCTGAGAGTGCTTCAGGTGAATGCCGTGTTCCGCCGATTCAACGAGGAGCGGGAGCTCGGCGCGCATTTTCGGGCCGTGACGCAATCCGAGGGTTTGGCGCCCGGAGACACGTCGCAGACCATCGCCGTCAAATCCAACTTCGGCTACAAAGGCATCGAGCCCCGCGCCGTGATGCTGGCGAACTCGCAGTTCGTCGACGCCAAGGTCGAGATCTTCGCGAAGTACGGATCGCAGCAATGGAAGCGGATCGCGGAGTATCCGATCGACCGTCAGCTCACGGCACAATGAGCGCCGTAGTGTCCCGAGTGCCCGCGCGCTGAAGCGCCATCCCTCCCATGTCTCAGCCTGGCCTGGTCCGACAACTCGGTACTCTCAGTGCGACCGCGCTCGTCGTGTCGAACATGATCGGCGTCGGCATTTTCACGACCTCCGGTTTTCTTGCTGGAGATCTGGGGCAGCCGTCGCTCGTGATTGGCATCTGGTTCGTGGGTGCGGCGCTCGCGCTCGCTGGAGCCCTCTGCTATTCCGAGCTCGGCGTCAATTTCCCCCGATCGGGCGGCGAATACGTGTACCTGTCCGAGGCCTGGGGGCCGGCCTGGGGCTTCATCGACGGGTGGGTGAGTTTCTTCGCCGGATTCTCGGCGCCAATCGCGGCCGCGGCCCTCGCGATCTCGGCATACCTCGCCTATTTTTTCCCTTCGTTGTCGGCCGACAGTACGGCCGGCACGGTTCTGCCGCTGGGCTTCGCCGAGATCAGGTTGAGCGGCGCGACCTTCTTGGCGTCCGCCATCGTCCTGGCGTTCACGGCCGTCAACCTGTTTGGTGTCTCGCAAGTCGCGAGACTGCAGAATGCGTTGACGGTCACCAAGCTCGTCGTGATCGGACTGCTGCTCCTGCTGGGGTTTGCGATGGGGAGCGGCGATTGGGCGCACTTTTCCCAGGCGACCGAGCGCACATCCTCGACGCCCCTGGCGACGCAGTTTGCGACGAGTCTGATTTTCGTGTTCTACGGCTACAGCGGATGGAACGCCGCCGTGTACGTGGCGGAAGAGATTCGCGATCCCGAGCAGACGCTGCCGAAGGCGCTCGTCATGGGCACGCTGCTGGTGGCGGCGCTGTACGTGGCGCTGAATGTCCTCTACATCTACGCGGCCCCGCTCGGGGACATGAAAGGCGTCGTGGCGGTTGGCGCGAAGGCCGCGACCTCACTCTTTGGCGATCGGGTGGGCGGGCTCTTCAGCGGCGCGATGGCGGTGGGGCTGCTCGCCACCGTCAACGCGATGTGCATGATTGGCCCCCGCGTGTACTACGCGATGGCGCGCAACGGCGCGTTCTTTCCGGCGGCCGCGCGGGTGCACCCTCGCTGGAACAGCCCGTGGGTCGCGGTCGTGGCGCAGGGCGTGTGCTGCACCATCCTGATTCTCACCGGGACGTTTCAGAGCCTGGCGAGCTACATCGGTTTCACGCTCTTCCTGTTTTCCGCGTTGTCGGTGCTCGCGCTGTTCAAGTTCCGCAGGCGTCCCGACTGGAAACGCTCGCGATGGGTGAGCATCGGCTACCCGATCATTCCGCTGGCGTATGTGTCGATGAACGCGTGGGTGGTGTACTTCTCGTGGAATCGGGCCGCGCTGTGGAGCCTGCTCACGATTGTGGCAGGCGCCCTCATCTATCAGTTTTACAAACCTACAAAGCGAGAAGTTGAAAGTCAAAAGTGAAAAGTCAAAAGGACTACGACGGGCGGCTTGCGTAGTGTCCTTCTAACTTTTTACTTTTGACTTTTAACTTTCTCTTAGGGCGTCAACGGTCTAAGCTCGCCCGCGTAGGTGATCGTCCGACCGGGCAGAATTCTGATTTCGAAGCCGAGCGGCTCGTAGCCGTCGGCCCTCACCTCGATGCGGTGCGGCCCCGGCTCGATGTGCAGCCGTTGCCAGAAGCCGTCGAATTCGTCGACGATGCCCGCAAAATATCCGTCGACGAAGACCTGCGCGTCGCGCGGCGCGATCTTCAAGCGCAGCTGGCCGTCGTAGCCGTAGCTGCCCGAGTAGACGGGAGAGCCGCCGTAGTACCACGGGTCGTCATAGCCGCCGTAATACCCGCCGACGCCCACGCCGCCCCAACCCCAGGGATAGTACCCGCCGTAGTAGCCTCCCGGGACGAGGATTGTGTCGCGGCCGCCGGTTGATGGAGGCGCACCCCGGCGCGCGACCGCTTCGCCTGTCGCCCGATTGTTGCCCCGCGGCCGGCTATAGGGCGGCGTCTGCCGACTCGAATCGCGTCCGCCCGAGCGGGTTCCCGTTCGGTCGCCGCCTGAATCGCCGCCGCTCGAGCCGCCACTTGGCGTGCCGCGATCGCGCGTGACGACTGCGGGGCCTCGGCCGGAACCGCCGCCGTCCCGCGCGGGTGCACGCTGCACGGCCCCGCCCCCCGACGACTGGCCGCCGCCCTTTGACGGGCCCGCGCCCGACGACTGACCGCCGCCCGACGAGGTGCGGCCGCCGCCGCTCGTCTCGCGGCCGCCACTCGACGGCTGGCTCGAGCCATCGCGTTGCACGGCCCGCTGCGCCGACGCTGGCACGGTCGCCACAGAGAGAGACAGCACGGCTGCCAGCACGTTGGTCGTGGTCGTCTTCAGGATAGTCATGTGGTCCCCCACGTCGGTCACCAGTCCACGGCAGCAACCCTCTTGCCAGTCCGGGCGACGCGAAACGGGCCCAAAATGCCAGTATTCTGAGCGGGAGTCGCCGGCTGCTGTCATCATGGGAGAGCAGAGCCAGTGAGCCGCGTCCCGTTTCGGGGTCGGAGTGGGGTCAGACCCCACTCCGACCCCACTCCGGTCCCCGCTGGGCTTGCGCGGCGGGCTGCCGGCCGATACAGTCAGAAAATTCATGATTCGCAGCACGACGATTCTTGCCGTCCGGCATCGCGACCACGCGGTACTCGCGGGAGACGGCCAGGTGACGCTCGGCCAGACCATCGTGAAACAGCACGCGCGAAAGATCCGTCGTCTGTACAACGATCGCATCCTCGCCGGCTTTGCCGGATCTGCGGCCGATTCGTTCGCCCTGTTCAGCCGCTTTGAATCCAAGCTCGAGCAATATCGCGGCAACCTCGAACGGTCGGCCGTGGAGCTCGCGAAAGACTGGCGAAGCGATCGCATTCTGCGCCGGCTCGAGGCGATGCTCGTCGTGCTCGACAAGACGTCCATGTTCCTGCTGTCGGGCACCGGCGATCTGATCGAACCCGACGACGGCGTGGTGGCGATTGGATCGGGCGGGCCGTATGCGCTGGCGGCCGCGAAGGCGCTCGTGCAGAGCACCGACCTCGACGCGCGTGCCATCGCCGAAAAGGCCATGGCCATTGCCGGCGAAATCTGCATCTATACGAACACGACGATCATCGTAGAAGAGCTGTAGTGGCCATCTATCTTCCGGAATCGACCCAGACGTCGACCGAATCGCTCACGCCGCGGCAGATTGTGGCGGAGCTGGACAAGTACGTGGTCGGTCAGGCGGCGGCCAAGCGCGCGGTGGCGATTGCGCTCCGAAACCGGACGCGACGGCAGAAGCTTGCGCCGGAGCTGGCCGAGGAGATCGCGCCGAAGAACATCCTGATGATCGGTCCGACGGGGGTCGGCAAGACCGAGATCGCCCGACGGCTGGCGCGGCTCGCGCAGTCGCCGTTCGTGAAAGTCGAGGCCTCGAAGTTCACCGAAGTCGGGTACGTCGGCCGCGACGTCGAATCGATGGTCCGCGATTTGGTCGAGCTCGGCATCGACATGGTGCGGGAAGAGCGCCTCGACGAAGTGCGCGGCAAGGCCGCGCAGAACGCCGAGGAGCGGCTTCTCGATCTGCTGCTGCCGCCGACGCGGCCCGTCGCCCCGGACGAGGACCCGGGAGCCGCGCGCGACCAGCAGACGCAGACGCGCGAGCGCTTTCGCGAGCAGCTGCGCGCCGGGCGCCTGGACGGGCGCGTGGTGGAGATTGACGTCCGAGAGAAATCGTTTCCGTCCTTCGAAATCATTGCCGGTTCGTCGGTCGAGGAAGTCGACATCAACCTGAAGGACATGCTGCCGGGGCTCTTTCAGGGAAGAACGAAGCGCCGCCGCTTCAAAGTGCCCGAAGCGCTCGAGTATCTCGCGCAGGAAGAAGAGCAGAAGCTGATCGACATGGACAGCGTCGCGCGCACCGCGGTCGAGCGCGTCGAGCAGGCCGGCATCATCTTCATCGACGAGATC
Source organism: Acidobacteria bacterium RIFCSPLOWO2_02_FULL_65_29 (assembly GCA_001767435.1). Taxonomy (GTDB): domain Bacteria; phylum Acidobacteriota; class Vicinamibacteria; order Vicinamibacterales; family CAVVIG01; genus 2-02-FULL-65-29. The sequence continues at coordinate 58,595 of MEKT01000021.1, forward strand.
GACAAGATTGCCGGCCGCGAGGGCGGCCACGGCCCCGACGTGAGCCGCGAGGGCGTGCAGCGCGACATCCTGCCGATTGTCGAAGGCACGACGGTGAACACGAAGTACGGCATGGTGCGGACCGACCACGTCCTGTTCATCGCGGCCGGGGCCTTCCACGTCGCGAAGCCTTCGGATCTGATTCCCGAGCTGCAGGGCCGATTTCCCATTCGCGTCGAGCTCGAGGCGCTCGGCAGAGACGAGTTCGTGCGGATTCTGACCGAACCCCGAAGCGCGCTCGTCAAGCAGTACACGGCGCTGATGGACACCGAAGGCATCGCGCTGTCGTTCACCGACGAGGCGATCTATCGCATCGCCGATTACGCGACACTCGTGAACGACCGCACGGAGAACATCGGCGCGCGCCGCCTGCACACCGTGATGGAGAAGCTGCTCGACGAGATTTCCTTCGAGGGGCCGGACCTGGTCGAGAAGCGCGTCGTGATCGACGATGCCTACGTCACGCGGATGCTGGCCGACATCGTGAAGAACGAAGACCTGTCGCGGTACATCCTTTAGGACCGATTGCGGAAATTAGGAATTGAGACTTAAGAATCAAGAATGCGGAACATGCGGAATCAAGAATGCGCGCGCGACGAATTCTTGATTCTCAATTCTTAATTCTCAATTGCGCAACGCGATGAGGTCCGCCGGATCCCTGACCATCGTGCTCATCGCCACCGCCGCAGGCGCCTGCGGCAAGTCCGGGCCGCCGCTACCGCCGCTCGTGCGGCAGCCCGCGCCGCCCACCGAGCTTGCGGCGGTGCGGCGCGGCGATTCGGTCGACGTCCGTTTCCTCGTGCCGTCGGCCAACACCGACGGGTCGCGGCCGGCCAATCTTCAGCGCGTCGAGGTCTACGCCTACACCGGGCCGGCCAACCTCACCGACGATCAGATCGCGCGCCTCGGCGCCAGGGTCGGCAGCGTCGACGTGAAGGCGCCCCGCGATCCCAACGCCACCGTCGATCCCGGCGAGCCGATTGGTGACGTGCCCCCGCCGGAAGGTCCGGGACTCGACCAGGGTGCGGTGGCGACACTGCGAGAGGCGATTGGGGCCTCCGCGATGATCGCGGTCGAGTTGCCGCTGGGCCGTGGGCGATCCGCGCTCGAAACCGGTGTCGTCGCTCTTGCCGGGCCCCCGCCGCTGCCGCCGACGCGGTTCTATGTAGGCGTCGGGATCACGACGCGAGGGCGGCGCGGGCCGTTCTCGGCGCGCGCCGAAGTGCCGCTCGTGCCCCCGCCGGCCCCCGTGGCGGCGCCGGCCCTGTCGTACACCGAGTCGTCCATTCGCGTCACGTGGACGCCGGCGGCCGACGCGGCCCTCGGACCAGGACTCGAGGCGTCGACCGATGTCCTGCCGGCGCGGGCCATTGGCCTGTCGCAGCCGTCGCTGGCGTACAACGTGTACCAGCTGAGCGCAGGCGCGGGCCCCGGCCTGGAGCGCTCGGAGACGCGTCTCACCGACGCGCCAGTGGACGAGGCGCAGTTCAACGACTCGCGCATCGAGTGGGGCGCTGAACGTTGCTACGCGGTGCGCGTGGCGCGGACGGTCGGCGGGCTGACCGTCGAGAGCGATCTGTCCCCGCCGGCCTGCCGGACGCTGGTCGATACGTTTCCCCCGAAAGCGCCGACCGGCCTGCTGCACATCCCGTCGGAAGGATTGGTCAATCTCATTTGGGAACCGAACGGCGAAAAAGATCTGGCGGGGTATCTCGTGCTGCGGGGCGCCGCGAGATCCGGCGTGCTCGAGCGCGTGACGCCGTCGCCCCTTCAGACCACGACCTTCGCCGATAAGGTGCCGTCGGGTGTGGGGTTCATCTACGCCGTGCAGGCGGTCGATCGCGTGGGCAACATCAGCGCGGAGTCGGAGCGGATCGAGGAGACGGCGCGCTGATCGGCTTCGAGCCTTCCGCTCGGAACTGTCAACTGTGAACTGTTGACTGTCGACTTCGGTTGTTCAGCTAGAATGTCCCCATGGATCGTCTGTATCGTCTCGCGCAGGCCGGCGAGACATTTCACGCCGTCGAACGCGACGGCCAGCTGCGCCGGGCCATCCTCGAACACGGCGACGTCTTCGGCGGCTACCGCCTCGGTGATCCGGTCGGCGGCGGGCTTGCCGCCTCGCGCGTGCTCGCGCCGGTCGTCCCTCGAAAGATCGTCTGCGTTGGATTGAACTACAAGGACCATGCGACCGAAGTGGGCAAGAAGCTGCCGCCCGAGCCGCTGTTGTTTTTCAAGCCCACGACCGCGGTCATCGGTCCCGGCGACACGATCCGGCTGCCTCCGGGTGTCGGCCGCGTCGATTACGAAGCCGAGCTCGCGATCGTCATCGGCCGGCGGGCGCACCGCGTGCCGGCTGCGCGCGCGCTCGACCACATTTTCGGCGCCACGTGCCTGAACGACGTGACCGCGCGCGACATGCAGAACAAGGAGCCGCAGTACACGCGCTGCAAGAGCTTCGACACGTTCGCGCCGCTTGGGCCGTCGATCGTCACCGGCTTCGACCTCGCCCCGCGCGCCGTCGAAGCGTGGGTCAACGGCCAGCGGCGGCAGGCCTCGTCCACGAGCAAGTTGATTTTCCCGATCGACCACCTGGTCGAGTACATCACCTTCGTCATGACGCTCGAGCCCGGCGACGTCATCTCCACCGGCACGCCGCCCGGCATCGGCCCGCTCGAGCCGGGAGATGTGGTCACCGTGAAGGTCGAGGGCGTCGGGGAGCTCAGCAACCCCGTGGCAGACGAATGACAGCGGCAGTGAGGTGAAGTCTGAAGTCTGAGCTCTGAAATGTCGGGAGTGCACATGAAGCTGTTCATCGACACTGGCAACATCAAGGACATCGAAACCCTGGCCGCCATCGGCATCATCGACGGCGTGACGACGAACCCGTCGCTGCTCGCGAAAGAGCCTGGTGACTATCGCCAGAACCTCAAAAAGATCTGCGACATCGTCAAAGGCCCGGTCAGCGGGGAGGTGGTCGCCACCGACTTCGCGGGCATGATTCGCGAAGGGCACGACATCGCGACGATCGACCCGCACATGGTCATCAAGGTGCCGCTCACGCGCGACGGTATCCGCGCGTGCAAGGCGCTCGCCGGTGAGGGCCACAAGGTCAATGTCACGCTGGTGTTTTCGGCGGCGCAGGCGCTCCTCGCCGCCAAGGCTGGCGCGACCTTCGTCAGTCCCTTCGTCGGGCGCCTGGACGACGTGGCGACCAACGGGATGGAGCTGATTCGCGAGATCGTGGACATCTACGACAACTACGAGTTCAAGACCGAGGTCCTCGTCGCCAGCTGCCGCCATCCGATTCACATCGTCGAGGCCGCGCGGATGGGCGCCGACGTGTGCACGTGTCCGCCATCCGTGATCGATCAGCTGTTCAACCATCCGCTGACGAACATCGGGCTCGAGAAATTTCTGAAGGATTGGGAGAAGGCGCAGGCAGTGAAAGCGTAGCGGTCAGCTCTCAGCCTTCATCCTTCCGGCTCGCCCATGACGCGCCACATGTACTCGGCATGCCACTGCTGCAGGTGCGTGCGGATCCAGCTCGCGAGGCTGACGACCGTTTCGACGCCGTAGGCGTACCGATTCCCTCTCACTCGGAACACGAGCGACACGTTCCCCCGCTTCCGCTCGAAGCGCACGTCCGCCGCGCGCCGGTCGATGCGGCGATGCATCGGGCGGGTCGAATCCGACAGCTGGGCGAGGAATGCCTGCAGGTCGGCGTACATATCGGCGGATACCTGCGTCAACATGTTCCGAACCGTCAGCGTCTGGCGACGCTCTGCGAACTCTATGCGGACGGGATGGTCACCGAAGAGCCGGAATCCGAACGCGATCGTCCCGTTCCTGCCCTTCGCTTCGGTGAAGTTTCTGAAGACGCCTCGATCCGCGTACACTTTGAGGCCCGCGCGGACCGTGTCGGCCGCCTTTCCCATCACGCCCTCTCGAGCTCGAATCGCCTTCAGTAGTAGTAGGCGCCCACGCCGGGCTCGACCTTCCCCAGCTGTCCGGGCGGATAGACCCTCGGGTCCCAGAATTCCTTCTTGCCCTGGATGTTGACGACCGATGGCAGGCGCTTGTTGATCGCCACGTCGTAGCATCGCTGCAGCGCGGGGAGCACGTCTTCCGCGTTCGTCACGTACTCGCCGTGAGCGCCCAGCGCTTCGGCCATCTTGTCGTACCGCAGATTCTCCTGGAAGAGGTGCAGCTGCTCGCGGCGATTCCGCTCCCCGGGCGCGGGATGCTGATTGGCCCACGTTCCCCACGCGTTGTTGTTGTACACCACCACAATCGCCGGCATCCGGTACTTGGCCAGCGTCTCGATCTCCATGCCGGTGATGCCGAAGCCGGCGTCGCCGGTAATCGTCAGAATCGGGCTGCCTTTGTACGCGGCCTGCGCGCCGGCGCCGAGCTCCATGGCGGCGCCAACGCCAACGGTATACGCCACGTCGGGCCCGACGACGATCTCCCAGTACGGCCCATTGAGGATCTGGCCGGGACGGTAGGCGCGGAGGTACTGCCTCGTGTAGCGGGCAATGCCGAACCCGCCCGACACGATCGTCATCTGATCCTTGGGGATCTTCCCCTTGTAGAGGAAGTCGCCGACGGCCTTGGCGATCGCCGCCGGGTGCACTTCGCCAGGCCGGCAGTAGGGGGCGCACTTGGCATAGATGGCGTCGCGCTCCTCGTTGTACTGCTTTTCGGCCGCCCGCACCTCGGCAATCCAGCTGTCGTGCTTCATCGCCGGCGCCTCGTTGTAGAGCGCCTCGAGCGCGGCCCGCTCGTCGCTCACAATCCCGACATCGATGGGCGTGTCGCGACCGATCTCCTCGGGCACCGGATGGATGCGGATGTACTTCGCGCTCGGCGGGAACGCCCACTGGCCGGGGGGCGGCATGTGGTAGTGCCCGACCACCAGCACAACGTCAACGCTGGCATAGCAGTTGGGCGACGCGCTGGCGCTCAGCGGGTGGTCGTCGGCGAAGCAGCCTTTCTGCGGCGCCGCTTCGGTGACCGGAATCTGCGTCTTCTCGGCGAACGCCTTCAGCACATCCCATGCGCGCTTGGCGAAGACGCCCTGGGCCGACACGATCATCGGCCGCTCGGAGCTCTTGAGCAGCGCCACGGCCGCCGTGATGGCCTTCGGCTCGGGGTACGCCTTGGCTTCGGTGCGGTACCGCGTCTTGTCGACGTAGTAGCGCACGTCCTTGGCCGACGTGAACCGGGCGTTTGGCACCTCGGTCGGAAACACCAGGTGCACCGGCTTCGGAATCCCGCTCTTCATCTGGCGGAACGCTTCCGCGGTGTGCTCCCAGATCCGCGCCGGCGTGACGATGGTCTTGCCCCACTTGGTGACGCCAGTCGTGATCCACTGGTCGCGCCAGGAGCCGGCCACCATGCCTTTGGCCCGGCCCGTGTCCTCGCCGGAGATGCTGCCTCCGCCGCTCAAGATCAGAATCGGAGAGCTCGCCCCCTCCGCGATCAGGAACGGCGACGTGCCCAGCGCGATGCAGCCGCCGTACTGGGCGTTGATGGCCGCAATCTCGCCGCTCACGCGGTAGAACGCGTCGCACGCATGGCCCATGGCCCCGTCGTGCCGGCCCGAATACGACGGGATCCCGGCCTCGGCCAGCGCGTTCTGAATGTCGTAGTTGCCGGGGCAGTGGATGAAGGCCGCCAGCCCTTCGGCCTTGCAGCACATGGCAAATACGTTCGCGGCGGTCAGGGGCCAGTCGCGCTTCAGCACCGGTGCCGCCCGCGACGGCTCGAATTCGGGCGGCAGCCTGACACCCGTCTTCTCGGCAGCCGCATCAGCCTGGCCGGCCACAGCCGACGACCCGGTCGCGGCCACCGTGGCGGCCGCCCCCGCGCCGGCCGCAGCCTTCGTGAGGAAGCGGCGCCGCGACATCCCGGTCTTCTTGTTGTCCATGATGAGTCCCTCCGGGTCATTGCCACCGATGAAACGTCAACACGCCGGCGATCGAAAGACGGGCGAGGGACGTGCCGTCGCAGCGGACGCGAGGCCTGTCCCCGAACGAGAGAACCCAGCCCGATTATCGCTCTGCCAAGAGGGTTGTCAACGGGGTTCTGTCCCCAGGCATCCGAAGGCCCGATTCGAGCCGCGTGTACTCTCTGGCGGTGAGCCGCAAAGCGGGCGACCGTGCAGCGCTCCGGCACGCCATCTGGAATCTCCTCGACAGGCTGGACTCTCCCGCTGGACAAGATCTTCGCCTGACAACTTCACACGGCCCTGACACGGGCTCCACAGGCTCCATCGACGGGGCTGGCGCCTGTGACCAGCATCGATCTCAGTCCTGATGGCTCGCGTGTCGCCCTGGGCGTGCGCCGTCCGTTCACGTACGAGGTACAGGCGATTGAGAATATCCTGAGCCTAGCTCCTTGATCTCAGGGCTGCCATCAGTGGGAGGATTCCGTCCGCATGGTAGGCTAGCGAGACATGGATCTACACCGGTTGGCGGAAGCCCGCAGTCTCGCCATCCATGCGGAGATCGCAGAACGCCTGCTGCGCGACCAGTCCGTCCTGGACCACGCACGGGACACGCTGCAGCGCTGGTCCAGCGAGGGACACATCGCGCCGGAGTACGCGACGCAGTGGGACAGATGGCTCTCGCGAAGCCCCGCGGAAATCGCGGCCCTGCTCACCGACGACGGTGAGGAGGCCCGCGCCCTTCGCCAGAATTCGCCATTCGTCGGCGTCATCAGCCCTCGTCGGCGCTGGGCCATCTGGCGGGATGTCCAGCAACGAGCAGGGCGCTGACGTGCGTCGCTCCGAGCTCGAACACATCATCCGTGCCGCGGCCGACATCAGCGACGACGATGAGATTGTGATCATCGGCAGTCAGGCCGTCCTCGGTCAGTTTCCGGATGCCCCCGCGGAGCTCTGCGTGTCGATGGAAGCCGACGTGTTTCCCAGGAACCACCCTGAACGCTGGGACGTCATCGACGGATCGATCGGGGAGCTTTCGCCGTTTCACACGACATTCGGGTACTACGCGCAGGGTGTCGAGGAGACGACGGCGGTCCTTCCAGAGGGCTGGCACACGCGCGTCATTCCCGTGCGCAACGACAACACGCGGGGCGCCACGGGCCTCTGTCTCGAGATTCACGACCTCCTGATCTCGAAGTACGTCGCGGGCCGAGAGAAGGACCATCGGTTCGCTGCCGCCGCCGCTCGGCACGGGCTCGCGAAGCATCTCACGCTGCTTCAGCGTCTCGACATGACGTCACTCGAGAAAGACCGTCGGGATGCCATCGCTGCGCGTATCAGTCGAGATTTTCCCAGGGATTGACCCACCCACAGTCGCCCTGGACTGCCGACACAACCCTGACACACCCCCACGCGGTTCAGACCCGCCGTACATATAATGGTGGCGTGTCGGCCAGTCACGCGCAGGGTCCCGTGATGGCAATTACCTGGCTTACGCTTCAGCGCGGGATTCGGTGGACACGGGTGACTTCGTCATCGCGATTCGGTCCCTCGAGACAGGCGAGGTCAGGGAAATATCGCCAGCGCCAGAATTCGGTCTTCTCAACTCACTGGATTGGGCGCCCGACGGTCTTTCGTTGATCGTCAAGGGGCGGGACCAAAAGGGCCGATATGGGATCTTCAGGGTGGACGCGCAGACCGGGCGGTCTTCGATTCTCGTGAGGCAGGGAGAGCGCGAGACCGTGGTATTCGCTGGCACTTCCCCGGATCGAAAGAAGGTCTACTAGACTGGAGAACTTCCTGCCGGCGTCGAGCGCGCAGAAGTAATCGGCCGATCGAAGCGCCTTTCAGCTTTCGGCGTTCAGCTCTCACCACCACGAGGGACTGAGCGCCGAGAGCGACCTGCTTCGAAATTCTGCACGTGAGGAACACTCAAGAAGTTGCACATTCTGCAACACTCCCGGTCGCTCGTGCTGATTGACGAGGCATTCGACGCGGCATGACTCTCGCAACGACGATGCTAGAATGCGATGCGGAAGACACACTCGATGCTGCATCCGACACGACTTGTCACCGCCGAAGAGCTCGAGAGGATGCCGGACGACGATTGCCGGTACGAGCTCGTGGAAGGCCGGCTCATTCGAATGAGCCCGGTCGGTGGAGTCCACGGCGCCGTAACGGTGCGTCTGCTGGTCATGCTCTCGCAGCACGTGCAAGCGCGCGATCTGGGATGTGTCGTCACCCTACCATGAACCCGAAAGACTCCCTCGCCGACCTGGAGCGCCGGGCGGAGCTCGGCGGCGGCGCGGACCGGCTCGAACGCCAGCACCGGGCGGGAAAGCTGACGGCGCGCGAGCGGCTCGATCTCTTCTTCGACCCGGGCACGTTCGAAGAGCTCGACAAGCTGGTCACGCATCGGTGCCTCGACTTCGGCATGGCGGACCAGATCGTTCCCGGCGACGGCGTGGTCTCGGGCCACGGCCTGGTCGAGGGCCGGCAGGTCTTCGCCTTTGCGCAGGACTTCACCGTCTTCGGCGGCTCCCTCTCGGAAACCAACGCCGCGAAAATCGTGAAGATCATGGACCTGGCCATGAAGCTCGGCGCGCCCCTGGTCGGACTGAACGACTCGGGCGGCGCGCGGATTCAGGAGGGCGTCAGCTCGCTCGCCGGCTACGCGGAGATTTTCCTCAGGAACACGCTGGCGTCGGGCGTCATCCCGCAAATCTCCGCCATCATGGGCCCATGTGCGGGCGGTGCGGTCTATTCGCCCGCCATCACCGACTTCACGGTCATGGTCAAGAACACGAGCTACATGTTCGTGACGGGGCCAGACGTCATCAAGACCGTCACGCACGAAGAGGTCAGCAAGGACGAGCTCGGCGGCGCCATGACGCACAACGCGACGAGCGGCGTGGCCCATTTCGCGGTCGAGGACGATCGGGAGTGCCTGGCTCTGATTCGAGATCTCCTGTCGTTCCTGCCCTCGAACAATCTCGACGACCCGCCACGGGCCCG
>MEKT01000021.1:67617-78698 GCA_001767435.1 Acidobacteria bacterium RIFCSPLOWO2_02_FULL_65_29
GACATGCTGGATCTCATCCACACGGTGGCCGACGAGGGCTACTTTCTGGAAGTGCACCAGCACTACGCCAAGAACATCATCGTGGGTTTCGCCCGGCTGGACGGGCGTCCGGCGGGGATCGTCGCCAATCAGCCGGCCGTGCTCGCGGGCACGCTCGATATCGATGCGTCCGTGAAGGGCGCGAGGTTCGTGCGGTTCTGCGACGCGTTCAACATTCCGCTGGTGACGTTCGAAGACGTCCCGGGGTTTCTGCCCGGGACCGTGCAGGAGTACGGCGGCATCATCAAGCACGGCGCGAAGCTGCTGTACGCCTTCGCCGAAGCCACGGTGCCGAAGGTGACCGTCATCACGCGCAAGGCGTACGGCGGCGCGTACTGCGTGATGTCGAGCAAGCACATTCGCACGGACTTCAACTACGCGTGGCCAACGGCCGAGATCGCCGTGATGGGCCCCGAGGGCGCGGTCAACATCCTCTACAAGCGCGATCTCGACGCGGCCGCCGATCCCGCGGCGGTTCGAGCCGAGAAGGTCGCCGAATTTCGCGAGAAGTTCGCCAACCCGTACATCGCGGCGAGTCGCGGGTTTCTCGACGAGGTGATTCACCCGCGCGAGACGCGTCGGAAGCTCATCGCGGCGCTCAGAAACCTGGAAAACAAGCGGGACAAGAACCCGCCGAAGAAGCACGGAAATATCCCGCTGTAGAGAGACTCGAATTTGAGGATTTGAGGATTTGAGAACTTGAGGATTTGGAGAGGAATGGCCAATCACGCCGCGGGGTACGTCGCGCGCGGGTGAGCGAAAGAACCTGATGGGGTTGTCACAAGGATTCCGGCTCGGCGCGTTCGAGATCCTGGCGCTGGCCGGCGCCGGGGGGATGGGAGAGGTCTACAAGGCGAGGGACACGCGGCTCGATCGGCTCGTCGCCATCAAGATTCTGCCTCCGCATCTGGCGTCGGACCCGCAATTCCGTGAGCGCTTCGACCGAGAGGCGCGGACGATCTCCCAACTCGACCATCCAAACATCTGCCAGCTTTACAACGTCGGCGAGCAGGACGGGATGTCTTTTCTCGTCATGCAGTCGTGTGATGGTCAAGCTCACCGACAGTCGGCTGGGCGGACTCGCAGATTGGTCCTGCGATGGCCGGTATCTCGCGATTGGCGGGCTCCAGGGCGCTCAACGTCGCGCCCTGGCGCTGCCTGTTGATGGGGGCCAGCCCCTCGTACTGGCGCAGACGACGGCCCTGATTGACGAGATGCACTTCTCCACGGACGGTAAATGGGTTGCCTACAACTCCAACGAGTCAGGACGCCACGAGGTGTATGTCGCGCTGTTCCCGCCAAGCGGCGAGCGCTGGAGAGTATCGCTCGCGGGCGGCGTCCAGGGCCGCTGGCGAGGCGACAGCCGGGAGCTGCATTTTCTGGCTATGGACGGGACCATGATGGCGGCGTAGCGCCAGACGGACGTTTCCTACTGAGGCTACCGCCCCCGACCGGGGAAGAGTCACTGCTGAACATCGTCGTCAACTGGACGGCCGCGTTGCCCAAATAGTGAATCTGGTCATTGGGTCATTCGGTCATCGGGTCATTGTGCGCGGCTGAGTCTACGCGCGGTGGCCGACGCCGCTGCGATCCTTAGCGTAGCGCGCCCACGGCGTGAGATTAGTGCGTGGCTCACGCGCTCGGTCATAGCCGATACAATAGTTACGGTTGTGAAGAAGATACTGATCGCGAATCGCGGCGAGATCGCCGTCCGGATCATCCGCACGTGCCGGGACATGGGGATCTCGCCGGTCACCGTATTTTCCGAGTGCGACCGCGCGGCGTTACACGTCCGTCTCGCCGACGAGGCGTACCCGATCGGCCCGAGCGCCCCGCTCGAGAGCTACCTGCGTATCGACCGCATCCTCGACGCGGCGCGACGGTCGGGCGCCGACGCGGTCCATCCGGGCTACGGGTTTCTCGCCGAGAACGCGGATTTCGCCGCCGCCGTCGGCGACGCGGGGCTCACCTTCATCGGTCCGACGCCGGAGGCGATCGCGCTGATGGGCAGCAAGACCGCAGCCCGCGCCGCGGCGACACGCGCGGGCGTGCCCGTCGTGCCCGGCACCGACACGCCGCTCCCGGCCGACGTGCCCGACGCCGACATCGCGCGCCTCGCGGCTTCAGTGGGCTACCCGCTGCTCGTCAAAGCCATCGCGGGCGGCGGCGGCAAGGGCATGCGGACCGTAACCGATCCGGCCGAGCTCGCAGGCGCTGTGCGGGCCGCGCGCTCCGAGGCCGGCGCCTCGTTTGGCGACGCCGCCGTGTATCTCGAGCGGCGGCTCACGCGGCCGCGGCACGTCGAGGTCCAACTCCTCGGCGACCGGCACGGAACGCTCGTGCCCTTTGTCGAGCGCGAGTGCTCGATTCAGCGCCGGCACCAGAAAGTCGTCGAGGAGACGCCGTCGCCCGCGATCACGCCTGAAGTGCGCCGGGCGCTGACGTCGGCGGCCGCCGCGGTGGCGCGGATGGTCGACTACACGAACGCCGGCACGATCGAATTCCTGCTCGACGAAGACGGCCGCTTCTATTTCCTCGAGATGAACACGCGGCTGCAGGTCGAGCATCCGATTACGGAGATGGTGACCGGCGTCGATCTCGTGCGCTGGCAAATTCGTATCGCGCGGGGTGATCGCCTGGACCTGGATCCGGCACGCCTCGTCCAGCCTTCGGGCCACGCGATCGAGTGTCGGATCTACGCCGAAGATCCCGACCAGAACTTTCTGCCCTCGCCGGGCCGCATCGAGCAGCTGCGCGCGCCCGCCGGGCCAGGCATCCGCGACGACAGCGGCGCGACAGCAGGCCTCGACGTGCCCATTTTTTACGATCCGATGATCTCGAAGCTCATCGCCTGGGCCGAGGATCGGCCGGCCGCGCTCGCGCGCATGCGGCGCGCGCTTGGCGAATATCGCATCGTGGGAATCAAGACCACCGTGCCGTTCTTCACGTGGCTCTTCGAGCAGCCCGAGTTTCTGGACGGCCGCGTCCATACGGCGTACCTGGACGATGTGCTCAGAGCGCGCAACGGACGGCCGTTTGTCGAGGCGCCGCCGGCCGCCGAGGACGTGGCGGCTATGGCCGTGGCGTTGCAGGCCGTGTTGTCGCCCTCGGCCATCGCCGCGCACGCGGCACGTGAAAACGGCCGGGACCAGACGCCGAGGCGGTGGCGGTCGCAGGCACGCGCGGAGGCGCTGCGTTAAACCGTTATGCGGCCCGCTATGAGAGTCTTGTTCTGGTTGCCGCATAACGGCGGCGCGCACGGCGCGCCCGCGAGGGAGCGGCGCGGGGCGCAGGGCCCCCGCCCTTCGACGAGCTCAGGGCGCCGTGAGCCTGTCGAACGGCGCGAGCGACCGAGCCGGGGTCCGGGGCGGAGCCCCGTCTAGTTGGAGTACGAAATCAGCGTGAACGGCCGGTTACGGCACGTGACCGTGCGCCGCTTGGATGGGGACGGGGACGGGGACGGGCGATTCGTCGTTGCGATGGATGGGCACGAGTGGACCGTCGATGCCGCGCGCGTCGACGCGAACACGTTGTCGCTGTTGATTGACGACCGAAGTCGCGACCTAATCCCGCTGAAGCCGGATTCCACAAGCCCGTTCGGGGGGTCCGGCTCGAGCCGGACCTCCAGCCACGAGATCACCTTCGGGGCCGACCTTGCCTCGGGCGGCTTCAGCGTCCGGGTTGGCGATACGCCGGTCGCCGTGTCCTTCAACGCGCGCCGCCAGCGGCGCCCGCGCGACGCTGGCTCCGACACCGGCTCGGGCCCGCAGCGTCTGGTGGCGCCGATGCCAGGCAAGATCGTGCGGGTGCTCGTCAAAATCGGTGACCCCGTCGTCGCGCGCCAGCCGCTCGTCGTCATCGAGGCGATGAAGATGGAAAACGAGCTCAGGGCGGCCTCGGGCGGCCGGGTGGCGGAAATCCACGTCCAGGAAGGACAATCGGTGGACGCCGGTGCTTTGCTGGCCGTCATTCACCGATAGGGTCATAGGGTCAATAGTGAAGTTCTTCTTCAAACGCCGCGAGTACAGGGCATATCGCTATTTCCGCCTGAGCCTGGCCATTGCGGCCGCCATGCTGGCCGTGTCCGTCGTCAGCACGCTCACGGTGGACCTGGGTCCGGGGCTGCGAGGTCGGGCCGAGCAAGCGGCCTCCGATCGGCTCGAGCGGGCGGTACGGATTGGCTCGCTCTCGGTGCGCGTGTTTACGGGCCGCTTCATCGTCAGTGACTTCTCGATCGACGGCCGACGGCCAGAGGATCGTCCCTTTTTCACCGCCAAGCGCCTGTCGATCGCGCTCGACTGGTCGACGGCGCTTCAGCGGCGCCCGGAGCTCAACGTCACGGCGGTCGACCTGACCGACTGGCAGATGCTCGTCGAGGAGTGGCCCGACGGCCACAGTTTTCCGAAACTCGTGAGCGACACCCCAAGCGGTCGGCGTCCGTTCACGACGACGGTCCAATACCTGCGCGCATGGCGCGGGCAGTTCATCTACCAGAACCACGGCACGCCCTGGGGCATCGTCGCCCCAAACATCGATCTGAACATCACCAAGGTCCGTGGCTATCAAGGCGAAGCGGCGTTCCGGGGCGGCACGATTACCATCCAGGATCATGTGCCGATGTGGGCCAACTTCAAGGCGCGCTTCGACATCGACGGGAGCCGGCTGCACCTCGGGCGAATCGACATCGACACCGACGGGGCCACGACGATTGCCGCGGGCGACGCCGACATGAGCCGCTGGCCGGAAATGCTCTACGAGGTGAAGTCGCGGGTGAACTTCCCGCGCATGCGCGAGATCTTCTTCCGCAACGAGGAGTGGGCGCTCACGGGCGACGGCGATTTCGCGGGCAAGTTTCACCTGTTCAAGGGCGGCCACGATCTGGCCGGGACATTCACGAGCCCCGAGCTCGGGGTGTACGCGTACCGCTTTCCGTCGCTGTACGGCTCGCTGCACTGGACGCGAAAGCTCTTTGAGATCACCCGCGCCGGATCCGATCTCTACGGCGGCGTGTCGCAGTTTGCGTTTTCGATCACGCCGCTCGGATCGAGCGAGCGGCCGACGGCTCGCTTCGACGCGACGTATACCGACGTCGACATCGCGCAGGTTTCGGACTTCTACGAGCTGCGGGGGGTGAGGTTCGCCGGTTCGGGCTCGGGCAGAAACCTGCTCGAGTGGCCGCTCGGGGAGTTCTCGAAGCGAACCGCGGAGGGCCGGATCGAGATTGCGATGCCGCCGGGACTGCAGCCGATGACCCCCTCGCTCCTGGTCGACCTGCAGGCCCTGCCACAGGAATGGGGACCGTTCGCGCCGCCGCCGCTGCCTCCGCACGTGCCGATGGCCGGCGCGATGACGTACCGAATGGACGCCGATCACGTGGAGATCGAAGGCGGCCGCTTCGCGACCGAACGCACGCACGTGGTGTTCGAGGGTGACACGGCGTGGGGCGACGATTCGCGGTTCGAGTTTCGCGTCGGCAGCCGCGACTACCAGGAAAGCGATCAGGTGCTGGCGGGCATTCTCACCGACTTTGGCTCGCCGACCGGCGCGGTCGCCTTCGGCGGCCGCGGCGACTTTGCCGGCGTGATGACGGGTCCGCTCACCCGGCCGACAGTCGCAGGCGTGTTTCGCGGCGAAGACCTTCGCGCGTGGGACACGGTCTGGGGCTCGGGCACCGGGCACATCGTCGTCGAGAACGGCTACATCACGGTCGCCGACGGCGTCGTGCGCAAGGACGGATCGGAGATCCGCGCCGACGGGTTGTTCTCGCTCGGCTACCCGCGGCGTGACAACGGCCAGCAGATCGACGCCCGGTTCCGTGTGACGAGGCGCGATGTGGCCAGCCTGCGCCACGCGTTCGGCATCGACGACTATCCGCTGTTGGGCGCGATGACGGGCGAATTTCATCTGACGGGCGAGTACGAGCGTCCGTTTGGCTTTGGCACGATGACGATCGACGATGGCCGCGCCTGGGGCGAGCCGTTCAAGGTCGGAACGTCGGCGCTCAGGTTCGACGGCGCGGGCGTCCGGCTCGACAAGATCACGATGGCCGGCGTCGGCGGCGGCACGATGACCGGCGCGGCCTACATCGGGTGGGACGCGACGTACTCGTTCAACGCCGACGCGAGGCGGTTGCCGGTCGATGCGGTGGCGGCGTTCGACTATCCCGCGCTCGAACCGTCGGGGTCGATCGACTTCACGGCCGCCGGGAACGGGACGTTCGACGAGCCGCGGTACGACGTCGAGTTCCGCATCAACGATCTGTTCGTGAAGGAGGAAAGCGTCGGACAGGTCACCGGCACGCTGGCGCTTCGCGGCGACGAGATCAGCGGGGAGATGGACGCGGCGTCGCCGCGTCTGGCGGTCAGCGGGACCGGGCGCATCGCGCTCACGCCGCAGGTCGACGCCGAGCTGACGTTCCGCTTCCACGACAGCTCCCTCGATCTGCCGGCGCGGCTGTTCTTTCCGACGCTCTCGCCGCTCACCACGGCGGTGGCGAACGGTTCGATTCGAGTCGTGGGCGAGCTCGCCGACGTCAATCACCTGCTGGTGGACGCCACGGTGGACAGCGTGGAGATGCGGCTGTTCGACTACGCCGTCCGGAGCGCCGCGCCTGTGCGGTTGGCGCTCGACCGGCAGGTGATTCGGGTCGAGAACCTGCAGCTCGTGGGAGAGGACACGAGGCTCACGGTGGGCGGGACGATCGCACTTGCCGATCAGACCATTGCGCTTCGCGCCTCGGGCGACGCCAACCTCACGGTGCTTCAGGGTTTCTTCCGGGACGTGCGCGGGTCGGGGCGGGTCGAGCTCGCCGCGGCCATCGACGGCCCGCTCTACGAGCCGGTGTTCTCCGGCAGCGCGACGGTCAGCGACGGCCGCATTCGTCACTTTTCGCTGCCCAACTCGCTCGATGACATCAACGGCGCGGTGTCGTTCGATTCGCGCGGCGTCGGCCTCGACGGGCTGTCGGCCGCGCTCGGCGGCGGCCGCGTGCAGTTCGCCGGCCGCGTCGGGTTCGACGGTTATCTGCCGGGCGAGCTGAACGTGACGGCGCGTGGCGAGAACATGCAGCTGCGCTACCCGGAAGGCGTGCGGTCGACCATCGACGCCGACCTGACGATTCGTGGCAACTTCATGGCGCCGGCGGTGGGCGGGGCCGTCACGGTGCGGAACGCGCTCTGGAACCGCCGCGTGGACGCGACCGGCAGCCTGCTCGAATTTGGCGGGGTCTCGTTGTCCGATCTGGGCGAGCCCGCCTCGTCCACCCTCCCCGTGCGCCTCGACGTCGAAGTCCACGTGCCGTCGACGATGCGGGTCGAGAACAACCTGGCGCGGCTGGTCGCCAGCGCCGATCTGCAGCTCCGGGGAACACTCGACCGCCCGTTGCTCTTCGGCAGCGCCGCGGTCGATCGGGGCGAGGTGACGTTCGAGGGCCGCCGGTACCTCGTCACCAAAGGGACCATCGAGTTCACCAACCCGACGCGCGTCGAGCCGTTCTTCGATGTGGAAGCCGAAACCCGCGTGCGCGTGCCCGGGCAGACCTACCGTGTCGTGGTCCGAGCCGCGGGCACGATGGCCCACATGGTGCCCGAGCTCGCGTCCGATCCGCCCCTGCCGGCGGCCGACGTGCTCGCGCTGCTTTTCAGCGACGTGCGGCGGACGCAGGGGCGCACGCAGGGCGACATCGAGCTGCGCGCACGCCAGAATCCCAACGAGCGGCAGCAGGATATTCTGGCGACGCGGGCCACGCAGATGCTGGCCAACCCGATTTCGGCCGAGGTCGGCCGCGTCGTCGAGCAGACCTTCGGCGTCGACACGTTCCAGCTGACGCCGTCGCTGATCGACCCCTACAGCCAGTCGACGACCAACTACCGCGTGAACCCGTCGGCGCGCGTCACGATTGGCAAGCGCGTGTCCGAGCGCGTGTATCTGACGTTCTCGCGCAGCGTCAGCTCGTCGATCAACGATCAGATTCTCCTGCTCGAATACGACGAGAGCGACCGGCTGTCCTGGATACTGTCGCGCAACGAGGATTCCAGCTACGCCATCGAAGTCCGCGTGAGGCACGCCTTCTGATGTGGCGTCGCGCCGCCTGCCGCGTCGCCGCGGGCGGCTTTGTCCTCTTCCACGCGGCCGTCGCACACGCCGACGTCGCCGACTTCGTCGGCAAGCCGGTGCAGTCGATCCGCCTCGTGATGGAAGGCGGCGAGGCCAGCGACGCGAGGCTGCTGCAGCTCATCGAGACCCCGGTCGGACAGGCACTGTCGATGCTCGCCGTCCGCGAGAGCGCGGCACACCTGTACAGCCTCGGGCGGTTCGACGATGTCGTGGTCCACGCCGACGCGGCCGCGGGCGGTGTGGCGCTCGTCTTCGAGCTCGTGCCGGTTCATCCGGTGACCCGGGTGGTGCTGGGCGGATCGGTCGACGCGCCCGGGATCGACGCGGGCCAGCTTCGCCGCGCCCTCACCGAACGATTTGGCGGTTCGCCGCTCGCGACTCGTGCCCTGGACATGGTCCGGCTGCTCGAAGGCCAGCTGCGACAGCGCGGATACCTGCGGGCGTCGGTCGCCTCGCGCGTCGAGCTCGAGCACGCGCCGCACCGGGCGACGCTCACGTTGACGATCGCCGCCGGAGAACGCACGCGCGTGGGCACCGTCGAGGTGATCGGCTCGGCGGGGATGGCCGACCGCGAGCTCATCGATCGGATCGGCGTTTCCCCAGGCTCCCCCTACGAGGCGGCGGCGCTCGACGAACGAATCGAGCGTTATCGCGACGATCGGCGCCAGCGAGGATATCTCGAGGCGCGCCTGACGGCCTCTGTGCGCCTTGCCGACGACGACCGCGTGGCGCACGTGGCGCTGAACGCCGCGCAGGGTCCCCGCGTCCGGCTGGAGTTTGCCGGCGATCCTTTGCCCGACGATCGGCGCGACGAGCTCGTGCCGATCGCCCGAGAGGGCTCGGCCGACGAGGACTTGCTGGAGGATGCCAGCAACGCCATCGAGGAATACCTGCGGGGGCAGGGCTACCGCGACGTCTCCGCTGCGCACACGCGAGCGGAATCGGCGGGCGAGCTGCTCATCACCTTCACCGTGAAGCGCGGGCCTCAGTACCGCGTCGCCGGCCTCGAGATCTCGGGCAACGCGTCGATTCCGCTCGCGGCGTTTCAGCCGCGCCTGCGGCTCAGGGAGGGGCAGCCGTTTGCGTCCTCGCTGCTCGAAGCCGACGTGGCGCTCATCGAGGACCTGTACCGTCGCAGTGGCTTTGCGCTCGCGAGAGCCGAGCCCGTGATCGAGCCGGTGCCAGGTCCCGCGGACGCGACGCAGGTACTCGTGACGGTCCGCATGTCGGTGACCGAACAGGCCCAGACCACCGTGAGCTCCGTGCGGATCGAGGGCAACCAGTCGGTGCCGGAGGCGAGGCTGCGCGACGGGCTCGGGTTGCAGCCCGGCCGGCCGTTCTATGTCACGCAGCTGGCCATCGATCGCGATGCCATCCAGTTGCAGTACGCCAACCTCGGCTACCCCGGCGCCATGATCGTCGGCAATCCCGGACTGAGCACTGACGAGACCCAAGCCGACGTCGTGTTCACGGTCAGCGAAGGGCCGCGCGTGTTCGTGGACCACGTGCTCATCGCTGGCAACACGCGCACCAGCACCGAGACCATCGAGCGCGAGCTTCAGCTCAAATCGGGCGATCCGCTCGGCCTCGAGGCGGTGGCGGAGAGCCAGCGCCGCCTCGCGGCGCTCGGGCTGTTCCGCCGCACGCGCATCACCGAGCTCGGCCACGGCGACGAGACCACGCGCGACCTGCTCGTCGCTGTCGAAGAGGCGCCGGCGACCACGATCGGATACGGGGGCGGTCTCGAAGTCAGACAGCGCCGGACCGTGGAGAGCGGCGTCGCCGACGAGCGCCTCGAGCTCTCGCCGCGCGCGTTCTTCGAGATTGGACGCCGCAACCTGTTCGGGAAGAACCGATCCGTGAGCCTGTTCACACGCGTGAGCCTGCGGCCCGAGGACTCGGTCGTCGTCCCCGGCGTGCCGCAGACCGAGGCGGGATACGGGTTCAGCGAGTACCGTCTGCTCGGAACCTTTCGCGAGCCGCGCGTGCTCGGCGCCGAGGCCGATGCGTTCCTGACGGGAACCGTCGAACAGCAGGTTCGCTCGAGCTTCAATTTCGCGCGGCGCGCGTTCAGCACGGAGGTGGCGCGGCGTCTGACGCCGCGCGTGAGCGCGGGCGGCAACTATCAGATTCAGCGGACCGAGCTGTTCGACGAAAAGATCGCTCCGGCAGACAAGCTGCTGGTCGACCGGTTGTTCCCTCAGCTTCGGCTGTCCTCGTTCTCTTTTTCGATCGTGCGCGATACGCGCGACGATGCGCTCAATCCAGGTGCGGGGCACTATTCGAGCGCCAATGCCCAGCTCGCCGCGCGGCGGATCGGTTCCGAGGTTGGCCTTGCGAAGTCCTACCTGACGGCGCAGCTGTTCCGTCGCGTGCCGCGCACCAATGACATCATCTTCGCGGCGAGCGCCAGGCTGGGAACGGCCGTCGGTTTCCCGCGAGACGTCGCGCTGGTGGACGACGATGGCCGCGCGGTACGCGGCCCAGACGGCCAGCCCATCGTGGAAACGATCAAGGATCTGCCCGCGAGCGAGCGGTTCTTCGCCGGCGGCGATACCACGGTCCGGGGCTTTGCGCTCGATCAACTGGGCACGCCCCGGACGATAGACCAGAATGGCTTTCCGATTGGCGGCAACGCTGTCGTGATTCTCAACGGCGAGCTGCGAGTCCCCCTCTTTGGTGGCGTCGGCGTGGTCGGGTTCATCGACACGGGCAACGTGTTCGCGCGGACGGCCGACATCGGCCTCGGCCAGCTCCGGAGCACGGTCGGCTTCGGCGTCCGCTATCGATCGCCGGTCGGTCCCATTCGCGTCGACGTCGGCTTCAAGACAAGGCGCCAGGAGCTCGTCGCCGGCACACCCGAGCAGCGTTACGCCGTGCACATCAGCCTGGGACAGGCGTTTTGAGGACACTCATGGGAGGGCAAG
>MEKT01000022.1 GCA_001767435.1 Acidobacteria bacterium RIFCSPLOWO2_02_FULL_65_29
GTCTGGGCTGTCACGCTGATCCGAAGTTCGGCTACTCGGTGATTGACGACAGGGCCGGCTTGCCGGTTGCCGACCTGTTCGAATTCATCAGGACGTCAATGCCGGAGGACAACCCGGGATCCCTGCAACCCGGCCAGTATGCCGAGATTCTGGCGTATTTCTTCAGCTTGCGAGGCCTGCCCGCCGGTGATGCCGAGCTCGTCTCCGACATGGCGGCGCTCAAGGAGATTCAGATCGAGAAACCCTGAAACAACAACGAGTGCCTCAGGTCACTCCTAAGTTAGTCGTTCCAAGCACTCCAAATCAGAGCCATCTTCTCGCCTGTCGAACGCTATCTGCGAGCGTAAGGCAATCACCAGCTGCACTCCTGACGCCCGGCGAGCTGGAAGATACGTTGCGAGGGTCACCGCGCCGAGCGCGATCGCTACGGCGGCGTATGTAATCGGATCCGTCGGGCTGACCCCATTGAGCAGCGCTGACATTCCCAGACTCGCGAGGGCGGCATTCGCATACAACATCCTGTCCCCGATGCCGTGGGGTTCGAGGTAGGACACGGAGAACTCGTTCGTTCGCGAATCCGCGTGCGCATCCTCGGCAGGCATGGGCTGCCCTGTCTTGAGCGCGGCGAAATAGCGCGGATCGTCACGCGCGGTCAACACTGCGCCGGCTTCGTAGCAATCCTGCGGCAGCAGGTAAAGGGCCTGGCAGCGGATCGATTCGGGTGCGTAGACGATAGGAAATACTAGCGCCCGACTACTGCTTCACGAACTTCTGGACTACGCCGCTGAGCTGAGCGATGTAGACGTCGCCAGAGTCGGTGACCGCCACGCCGTGGCCGCCGGCAACGCCCGGCCCGGATAACCTTCCCAAAACCCTTCCCTCGAGGTCTCGCACGATCCCTCCAGTCCAGATTCGCTGGTCCTTCGTGATCGCAAGTCCCGAGACTCCGCCCGTGCCGGTCCATTGCGTCAGAAAGTTCCCGTCGGCGTCAAAGACCTGAATCCGCTGGTTGTCCCGATCGGTCACGTACACTCTGCCTCCTCGGTCGATCACGACATTGTGAGGCAGCCCGAACTCGCCGGGGCCCTTTCCTCGTTTTCCCCACTCCAATAGATACCGTCCGTCGCGTGAATACTTGACGACCCGAGCGTTCCCATAACCATCGGTGACGTAGACGTCGCCATTCGGTGCGAAAGCGACGTCGGTCGGCAGGTTGAAGGTGCTGCGACCCGTTCCCGACGTGCCTTTGGTTCCGAGGCGCATGACTTCCTTCCAAGCGGGACTCATCTTGTAGACGACATGGCCGGGCGCGTCGATCACCCAGATGTTGCCCTGTTGGTCCACGCGCACCGAATGAGCGCCGCAGGAAGCGCAGCCCGCCGGCCCATACACAGCGGAATAATGTGATTTGTCGTTTGTCCAATGCGCTTCTGGAATGGCCGCGACCTTCCCCTCGCTGAACATTCCGTCGCCCCAGGAGCGGACAAGCCTCCCACTGCTCTCAAATTCCATCACTGGATGCGCCCCGCGGTGGAGCACCAGGACGCTGCCCAGGGGCGTCACCGCCACTGACGCCACCTGGATGAAGTTCCAAGCGCCAGGCACTCCCGCTGCGGTCGTGGGGGGCGTAGGCCAATCCACCAGTTTGTGGGGCAAGCTGGGGATGTCGGCGATAGCGGCCACCTGACCTCCAGCCGCCTGTTGGCCCTGCAGAGGATTGGCCAGGAGAACCGCGGCGACCAAAACGAACGAGGCAGATTGGTTCTTCGTTGGCATGAATCCTCCTCTGCAAACCGCCGTTCCGCCAGCCTGAATTCTACGGCGACGCGCCGAACCCTGGCGTCAAAATGACCACGTGCCCTCACGCCGACTCCACTCGCCAGGGAAGCTCGCACATGCAGCGAGTGAGTGGCAGAACATCGACATCAGATGACAATGGCTGATTTCAACGGCGGTGACATTCAAGGTGACATCAGTGATGCCATCGATGGGCCTGCACGTCTGAGCAGTCGGTGGCGATGGCGGATCCTTAGTCGCCCGCTGAAACGTCTCTTTGCGTCGTTTCTATGCAGATAGTGGTTTGCGAGGGCGTCCACCCTTCGCGCCGTTCAACTTGGCTGCCGCCGCCTTCGCTTTCGATCTGCGCCGTCCACCTCGCCGTCCGGTCGCGACAGCAAACAGACGTGTGCCGAATGCCCGCTCAACGAGTCCTGGCACATACACATCCACGTCGATGGATCGCCAAGATAATGCATCTCCGGCTGGAGAGACGTCGATGGAATGGAGAGCCGAATCCGGCGCTCGATCGAGGCCCGGAATGATCCGCCGGGGAATGGACATCGACCCGCCGCTCCGGAATGTCAGATTGACGCTGTCGCGGCCGGCATCGTAGACCGCGTCCACGATACCGGACGGATCCTGGGCGCGCGCCTGCCCTTGTGCTCGCGCACGCGCAAAGCGATCACGATCTCTTGCGGTTACGCTGACTGCCGCCATGTGGAGCTTCTCCCATTCTTGTTTCAGAAATCTCGCATTTCCCGCTATGACCTGCATGTTACCTAAGGCCTTAGGTTAATTCAAGCGGCGCACTGGGGTTCGAGGAAGGCATGTCCGTCCTGGCTGGCATTCACCGCCCGACCCACGTATCATCAACGCCGCGAGCCGGTTCGCCACACTGCGGCGAACGCTGGATCTTCAGATTCCCGGTTGACTCGGCGGGCGCGGTTGGGCCGCCGAACGGAGCACGCCATGATGCTGAAGCTTGCGTCTTTCCTTGTGAGCGCTGTGATCCTCGCGTGTGTCGTTGGGGTCGCGGGACAGAGTCCACAGGGTCCACAGGGTCCACAGGGCCCACAGAGCCCGGAACGCAGGGCGCCGACGCCCGGCCAATCGGGGGCGTGTTCGGCGCTCACGGGACGGACCTTCGACAACGGCACGTCAATCGTCGAATCCACCCTCATCACGTCCGAGGCAGTCCGAATCTCGGATACCGTCACGGTCCCGAACCTTCCGCCATTCTGCCGGGTGCAGGGCGTCAGCATGCCGTCCGCCGATTCGGACATTCGGTTCGAGGTGTGGCTGCCGGAGCCTGCCAGGTGGAACCGCAAGTTCCTGTCGACTGGGGAAGGCGGCTTCGCCGGACAGTTGAATTACCAGCGAAACGGCCTGGATGGTGCGATGGACGCGCTCCTGCGGCGGGGTTACGCCACCGCGTCCACCGACACCGGCCATCGGTCCGCCGATCAGTGGTGGGCCGTCGGCCATCCGGAGAAAGCGGCCGACTATCTCTACCGGGCGAAGCATGTGACGACGGTTGCCGCCAAAGCGATCGCCGCGGCGTACTACGGCCAGGCGCCGTCTCATTCGTATTTCAGTTCCTGCTCGAACGGCGGGCGCCAGGGTCTCATCGAGGCGCAGCGCTATCCGGACGACTTCGATGGGCTGATTATCGGCGCGCCCTGGAATTTTCAGTCGCATTCGAACGCGGGTTTCATCTGGGACGCCCAGGCGCTCTCGGCTCCCGGCGCGGCCATTCCCGCGGAGAAGCTTCCTGCGATCAGTGCAGCCGTGGTCGCCGCGTGTGACAAGAACGACGGCCTCGCCGACGGCGTCATCGCCAATCCGCACACCTGCACGTTCGATCCGCGGTCGATGACGTGCCACGGCGGGGACGGCAACAACTGCCTGACGCCGCCGCAGGTTGTGGCGCTTCAGAAGATCTACGACGGTCCCAAAAATCCTCGGACCGGCGAATCGATCTTTCCGGGCTTCGCGCGAGGTTCGGAAGCCGGCTGGACGGGCATGGTCCGGCCGGCAACGGCCGGTTCCGGCCTGCTGGTGTACTTCTCCAACCTCGTGTACCAGAACCCGGAATGGGATCTGCGGTCGTTCAACTTCGATAGCGACATGACGCATACCGACCAGACGATCGGACGTCTGGGCAATGCCACGTCGACCGACTACTCGGCGGCGATTCGACGCGGCGTCAGGATCATCCAGTACCACGGGTGGAACGATCAGACGCTGCAGCCGGCCTACAGTCCGCAGTACTACGAGCAAGTCGCGAAGGCGAACGGCGGCCTCGAGAAGACCCAGGGTTTCTACCGGCTGTTCATGGTGCCGGGCATGGCGCATTGCAGCGGCGGCATCGGCGCGTCGAATGTTGGCGGCGTGGGACAGCAGATTCCGCCGGTGCGCGACGCGGCGCACGATCTGCAGACCGCCATGGAGAACTGGGTTGAACGCGGCGCGCCGCCGACTCAGTTCATCGGGACGAAGTTTACGGACAACCAGGCCACCACGAGGACCGTGCAGTACACACGTCCGGTGTGTCTGTATCCCGCCGCGCCGCGGTACAAGGGGACGGGCGATCCGAATGATGCCGCGAACTTCGCGTGTGTTCGGTAGTCATCATTCTTTCAATGGCGCCCCGGCACGCGCTCTCGCTGATGCGTCGCCCCGCCGCACGCCTCGGACACCGAAGGAAGTTCCTCCAATTGACACCGTGGGCGGGGGACCGTAGCCTCTTCGTGCGATGAGCCTGTGGAAACAGTGGCTGCAGCAGCCGCAGCGTGTCTGGCTCCGGAGAGCACTCTTCCAGATCCATCTCTGGACCGGCCTTGCACTCGGTCTGTACATCGTCGTCCTCAGCGTGACAGGGAGCGCTCTGGTCTACCGGCGTGAGCTGGTCGCGCTGCTCAGAACGCCGATCCCTCAGGTCGATCCGTCCGCGCGAAGGCTGTCGATCGACGAGCTGCGAGCGGCCGCCGAGCGCAGGTACCCCGACCACGAGATTACGGACCTGCGGGAAGCCATCACGCGCCAGACCGCCGTCGCTCATGTCACGGTCGAGCGGAGCGCCGAGACGAAAGAGCGTCTGTTCAATCCCTACACTGGCGAGGATCTGGGCGACGCGTTCACGAGGGGCGAACGCGCACTGCTGTGGAACGTGCGGCTACACGACGATCTTCTATTCGGCAGCTCGGGTCGTTACTGGAACGGCGTCGCGAGCGCGTTCGTGACGGTACTGTGCCTCACGGGCGCCATCGTCTGGTGGCCTGGCGTGAATCGCTGGCGCCGCAGTCTGATGGTCAATTCCCAGAGCGGGTGGCGCCGGCTCACATGGGATCTGCACAGCGCGATGGGCGCGTGGCTGTTCCTCTTCATCCTCATGTGGGGAGTGTCCGGGTTCTACATGGGCATTCCAGAACCGTTCACGGCGTTCGTGGACTACGTCTCCGACCCCAACCCCGAACTGCTGGGAGAACGGCCCGGTGATCTCGCGCTGGCCTGGCTCAGCCGCCTTCACTTCGGCCGCTGGCAGAGCGGTTCACTCAAGGCGCTGTGGGCCCTCATCGGGTTTGCACCCGCCATCATGTTCATGACGGGCGCGATCATGTGGTGGAATCGCGTCGTGCGTAAGCGTCCCGCGCGGAACGTCGCCGAATCAGCGCTCACCGAGCCGCTTGCCCAACGGTAGGCGCGCATCTCTTCGTTGTAGCGAGTCTTCAAAAATCGATAGGCAATTGACGTCCAGTCGCCTATTGACCTTGGCGGCGGGATTGTCGTCGAGCGGAAAACGTACGCAGATTTCGCGACGTCGCTGGCCGATGGACGTCTGTTTCCACAAGCCGCCGCGCTGGCTCGAAGTCCGTATCGGCCCGTCGTGCTGCTCGAACGTCCACGGCCACCGCGGATGCCGGATGTTCATCCACACGCGCTGAAGGGAGCGATGGTGTCGCTGGCGGTGATGTGGCGCCGTGGCGCCTTCCCTGGAGAGATCTGGCTACTCGCTGGTCAAGTTGACAGTGTCGAGTCGCGACCGAGGCCGGAGGCGGCCCTGATCGTCGCGTTCCGAGTGGACATGCCTTTCCAGCGTCCAAGTAGCCCTTGTAGACTGGCTGCCCCTTCGCGTCAGGCCCCGGCGGCTCTCGCTAAAACGCCGCTGCCGCGGATGTCCGGGCTCGCCCGGCCCAGACGCCGGCGACCAACCTTACCCGTGGGGTCCCGGCGCGATCCACGAGCGCCCGATCTGGAGCGGAACGGACACAACGGTGATGAGCCCGAGGATCAGCAGGGCGTCGCCTACCCATCCCAGCCATTTCTCACCACCTGTGGGCGACAGCACCACGCGTAGGGCAGGCTGACTGGGGTCGGCGAGGAAGGCTTGGATCTGTGTCGCCGCCGCGAGCGTGGGCGCGCGATCCCCGGAAGGGTTCATCGTGTACGCCGCCGCCTCGCCCCGGGCGCTCAGCATCACCCTGTAGTACTCGTTGTTCACCGTGTCCCAGCTCGCCTCCTGTCGGACGTGCTCCACCTTGTCGAGGCACTCGACGGCGGTGTCGCGGATCGGGACCCAGCCGAACAGGACGTGCCATTGCAGCCGACACGTGGCGCACGTGGCCGGCGAGGCCGGGGGCCGCGTGCAGCTCAACGTCGCCAGCGCCGTCGGGAACCTGATCAGCAGGCCGAGGCCCAGGACCACGCAGCCCACGACGAGTTCGATCCGCAGCCGGCGCCATTCAAGGACGTCGCCTCCCGGCGCGACGGGACGGCGGTTGCTCCCGATCTCGGCGAGGGCCGCGGCGACCAGGCCTTCATGGTCGCCGGCCAGCACCGTCGTGACCTCGGCGCGAAACACGGCGGCGGCCTCTTCGGAGGCGCCGAACCGGTCCTTGAATAGGGCGTAGGCCTGGCGCAGGTCCGGGGCCAGGTCGCGGGGCGATGTCGGCGGCACTCCACTGCGCTTCGCCAGTTGGAGCTCGGCGGCGAGGAGCGCGGCGAACCGGCGCATCGCGTCAGTGGAAGGCTCATACGTCACGGTTCCACCACATGTCGTCCCGGGAGAGGGGCAGTCATAGCAGCCTGTCGCCCGACTTGTCTCCGGCGGTGATCGTCGTGGTCTCTACGTCGATCCCCTCCAGGCAGTGCCGGAGCTCGAGGGATCTGGACGAGCGGCCACCCGAATGCCATCGGTCATGCACGCAAGTACCGGACACAGGCCGCCCTGACGATAGTTCGGATTGGGGCTCCCTCGTCAACATAGTGCCCGGTCGGCCGGTTCCAACGTCCCAAAGTCCGAGGGCAGGGGAGGGATCGAATATCGGGCAGGCCGGGCGGTAGTCGGCCGAGCGCACCATCCGCCGCCAGTCACGTCCGGAACAACCCGGCCCTCGGGGTTCGGCTCAACGAGCTCCGAGCCGTACGGCCAAAAGTGAGTGCTCACGACGCCAGGCGACGGATCGCCTCAAGGCTCTGCCCATGCAGGTACGTACGATGCTCGGCCTGGGTGTGAGAGACTGATGACGTGCCAAACCACTGGAGATTCGGTAGCCTTTGATCTACGAGGAGCATCCAGATGTCGATGAAATGGCGAACTGCGGTCACGCTATGGCTGGGCGCCGCGATGGCGATGGCCATGACCCTTCAAACTGATGTTCAGACTCAGAGTGGATCCAATCCGTACCGCTCGGTCGACGGGTTGCAGGCCGGGCAGGGTCCAGGCCGGATGGGAGGGCCGTGGGCGAAGTTGCCGCCGGGGAGGAAGATGGGTTCCCCGGGTGGCATTGAAGTCGATGTGGACGGCGCCCACCTCTGGGCGATCATCAGGTGCGGTAACGACGGAACGCCGTTAGGAAGCCAAACCTACTGCGACAACTCGGACCTGGACCCGATCCTGAGGTTCGATCCGCAGGGCAACGTGGTGGCCCGATTCGGCAGCCGCATGTTCTCGTGGCCCCACGGACTGCACATCGATCGGGACGGCAATCTCTGGGTCACAGAAGCGGGAAACGGGCAGCAAACGCCGGGCGCACCCAAGCCCGCCAAGCCGGTCGGACATCAGGTCTTCAAGTTTTCCCCGCAGGGGAAGCTCCTGATGACGCTGGGCGAGGCGGGAGTCCCAGGGAGCGACTCCTCTCACTTCAACGCCCCAAGTGACGTCATCACCAATTCCAACGGCGATATCTTCGTTGTGGACGGGCACACGGCAAACGGCAACAACCGGATCGTCAAGTTGGCGAAAGACGGAAAGTTCATCAAGGCATTCGGCGGCACCGGGCACGGGCCGGGTCAGCTCTTCGGGCCACACGCGATTGCGATGGACGCGAGCGGACGGTTGTTCATCGCTGACCGCGGCAACCAGCGCATCGTGATCTTCGACCAGGACGGGAAATACCTGACGAGATGGACGCAGTTCGGCATGCCAAGCGACATCACAATCGACGGCAATGGAAAGATCTACGTCGCCGATTCGGAATCGGACATGAACGAGAACGCGGGCTGGGAGAAGGGAATCAGAATCGGAGACGTCAAGACCGGCTGGGTCGAGGCCTTTATTCCAGACACCGGCGACAATCCCCCCATCACCGCCGGTGGCAGCGGAGCCGAGGCCATCACGGTCGATCGACAGGGCAATATCTTCGCCGGGGAGCCACGTCCACAGCGGCTGCTCAAGTACGTAAAGGTACGGTAGCGCGGACGGCAAGTCTTACAGTAAGGAGCATCGAGATGGCCGTTTCAGGCTTCTTGAAATCTTGGTTGCCGGCGCTGAGCGTCCTTGTCTGGGTTGCGCTGCAGGGAACCAGCGTTCTGACGCAACAGCGGGGAGGCACCGTTCAGACCGACAACGTTCAACCGGTCAACAGCGGCGCCAATCCGTATCGCGTCATCCGGGATTGGGCCCAACTGAATCTGGAGGCAAGGCCGTGGGGAGGCTCGAACGGCGTCGCCATCGACCGGGATGGCAAGTCGGTCTGGGCTACCGACCGATGCTCGCCAGGGACTGCTCCGGGCTGTCTCGGCACCAAAGCGAACCCAGTCCACCATTTCGACGAGTCAGGAAAAGAGATCAGGAGCTTTGGCGGGGGGATGTTCGTGTGGCCGCATGGCATCCACGTCGATGGAGAGGGAAATGTGTGGGTGGCCGACGCTCGGGCCGCGAGTCCCGACGAGCTCGAGAAGTTTCCCGGTGAAGGCAACAAGGGAAGCGTGGTCGTCAAGTTCAGCCCCCAAGGCATGATTCTGATGACGCTGGGGAAACCGGGTGTGAGGGGAAATCCTCCTGAAGCTCTGACTGACCCGACAGACGTCGTGACCGACCCGAGGAATGGCGACGTTTACGTGGCAGAGAGCCATACGGACGTGACAAGTCCCAATCTGATCGGGCGCATCTCGGTGTTCGACAAGAGCGGGAAGTTCCTCAGAGTCATCGGCAGAACTGGAACAGGGCCGGGCGAGTTCCGGACGCCGCACGCGCTCGAGCTCGACTCCAAGGGCCAGCTCATCGTCGCCGACCGCCACAACCATCGCATCCAGATCCTGACCAAAGAGGGGAAGTTCATCGCTGAATATGACGAGTTCGGCCGTACCAGCGGGCTCGCCATCGACAAGAACGACGTCATTTACACGGCGGACTCGGAGTCGACCGAAAGGGTTCACCCAGGCTGGCAAAAGGGGATCCGGATCGGGAGTCTCAAAGACGGGAGGGTGACGATGTTC
>MEKT01000023.1:0-13348 GCA_001767435.1 Acidobacteria bacterium RIFCSPLOWO2_02_FULL_65_29
CTTGATGGCCCCCAAGATGTCGGTGAACTGGAGGCGCATGAACTTGATCTTCTCGCGCTCGGTCCGCTCGAGAATCTGCGCCTTCGCCGTCGACAGACGTGATTTCGGCATCGTTAGCCGTTAGTCAAATAGTCGTTAGTCGAATAGTCGTTAGTCAAACAGTCGCTGGTCGTTAGTCGTTAGTCGATAGTCGCGAGTCGTTAGTCGCGAGAGCGGCATATTTCGTGCTTGACCGCGCGGGTGTGGCCAAGCGCGTTGAAGACCGATCGCCATTTCGCGCATTACCTGTACAACTCCCGCGGGTCCAGTAATGAGACACGTACGCAGCTGCGCGTGGCGCTGGGCCGCGATCACGTGACATCAGTCGACCTCGAGCGTATCTGCAAGCAGTACAACGAGATCGAAAGGATGCTGACGGGGCTGATCAAGCACTTGAACCGGGACGATCGCAAACGGCGCGGGTAGCTGACGGGACTGTGTAGCAATTACCCGTGCGAAAGTGGAAAAGATCAAAGGACTATCGACTATCGACTAGCGACTAACGACTGACGACTCGCTGCGTCGCCGGCGACTCGGCCCGCTGAACCGACGCAGCGAGCACGCCCGTGAGCTGTGCCGCGAAGAGCGAGGCGATCGCCTGAACCGCTTCGGACGTCTCGCGGCCGGCCAGAAGTTCAGCCGTGAACGCGCCGATGCAGCCTTCCGGAGTCAGAAGCGGCGCCACGACCGCGCCGTTCGACGCCCCCGGGCGACTCAGCACGACTTGCAGTGTTTCGCTGCGGTACGCGGCAGCGACGGCGTTGTCGGCCGCGCGCGGAATCGCCGTCGCCGTCATCCGGGCGAGCGCCTGGTCGGAATAGCCGTGCGCGAACACGGGCCGGAGGTCGGCGCCTGGGTGGTCACCCAGCCAGACCACCACGCCGCTTGCGTCCATGACGGTGGCCACGCGCGAGAGCAGCCGCGTGAGATCGCGCGAATCGGTGAGGCGGCCGAAATCGGTGCAGAGCTCGGCGGCGGCCTTGAGCAGCGGGATAGGGCCGCCCGCCGGTGTGGGCCGAGCGGCAGGCTCTCTCAACATCAACTCGCCGGCCGCCTCTGCCGGTGCTTCGTCGCCACCGCGGGCCTCCTCGCGGGGCTTCGGGGCCGCAACAGCCAGCGCCAAGAGGACGAGCACGCTGAAGCCAGCGGCGCCGCCCATGACCGCTGCTTGCCGGCGGCCCAGTCGGGCCTCGGCCAGGTCGAACCCACGGTTCTCGGCGAGCCGCGCCGATTCCACCTGCCGGACCGCCGCAGCCGTTGTCTCACCGCCTTCGCTGAAGACCACGTCGCCGGCCATCAGCGTCTGGCCCGAGCGCAGGTAGTCGCGCGCGCGCCGATCGATGTTGCCGAACTCGGTGACGAGGGCGGCGGCTTCCATCAACGCGCTTCGCGCCTCGTTGGTGGCTGCCGACGGGCGCAGGGCGTCGACACGTGGCGCCACGTCCGCGAGAAGCGCCGCGACCTTCGGCATCCAGAAGTCAGTACCCTGGCCGGCCGCGACATACGCCTGCTCGGCCGCGCGCATGTCCGCCAGCGCGCTCGCCACTTCGCGCGCGCGACGGTCGAAGGACCGAAGCGTCTCGCGGCGAAAGGCGATGTCTTGTTCGATCGTGAAAAAGAGATATCCCGCGGCGCCCAGAGCCATCAGGGCCGCCGCGGTTGCCGTGAGTCTCGCCGCACGTGAACGCATCAAGGACCCGGACGCACAGAGAGTAC
Source organism: Acidobacteria bacterium RIFCSPLOWO2_02_FULL_65_29 (assembly GCA_001767435.1). Classification (GTDB taxonomy): domain Bacteria; phylum Acidobacteriota; class Vicinamibacteria; order Vicinamibacterales; family CAVVIG01; genus 2-02-FULL-65-29. The sequence goes on from MEKT01000023.1 coordinate 1,756, forward strand.
CATGGAATTTGAGGATTTGAGGATTTGAGGATTTAAGGAATTGAGGAATTGAAGAAGGAATTTGAGGATTTGAGGAGTTGAAGGAGGAATTTGAGGATTTGAAGATTTGAGAATTTGAGGATTTTATGTCAGGAGCGAGTCACGCTGCGGCCTGCGTCACAGGCTCTTGACGCGAAATCCTCAAGTTCTCAAATCCTCAAGTTTCGCTAAATCCTCAACTCCTCAAATCCTCAAATCCTCAAATTCGCGATTCACCGTTTGGGCTTGAGAATCACATAAGTGGGGAGTCCGGATGACTTGACGCGTTGCAGCACTTCCCTGGCCGGCGATTGATCCAGATCTTCGGCCTGCAGCTTGACCTTCACGTACCCCGACAGCGCCCTCGTCACGTCCTGGTTCGCCAAGGTCGTCCGGTCCATGACGAGGCAGTTCTTGCACCACGTGGCCCAGAGGTCGATGAGCACGGGCTTGCCTTCCGCCGAGGCGGCGGCCAGTCCGTCGGCGAGCACCGGCTGCCACCCGGCCTTCAACTTTTCCTCGACGCTGGCCGACACTTCCGACGCGTCGACCCAGCGGTTCGAGAACAGCAAGTACGATTCGTAACCGTAGTACAGCGCGGTTCCGAGAATGACGACGCCGAAGACCTGCTTGACCGCGACCATCCAGGCGCCCGGGCGTGGGAGGGCGCTGATGCCGGCCCCCGCAAGCGGCCAGGGCACCGCCATGCCGACGCCAAGCACGAAGGGCAGCGCCAGCGCGGCCGTCGTGCCGGCGGCGTACATGTTGCTCGACAGCAGCACCACTTGGACCACGACCGGGGCCACGCAGGCGCCGGCGAGCAGCGCGGCAATGGCTCCCATCGAGAATGCCACGACCAGGGTGCCGCGGCCTTGCTCGCTGACGCGGAAACGGCTGCCGAGGCTCGAGAAATCGATCACGAGCAGGTCGAACATGGCCAGCCCGAGCACGACGAACACGAGGGCGATCGCCAGGTTGAACCAGGGCGAAGAATTAATCGTCCCGAACGTGCCGGCCGTGAGCACGACGATGAGGCCGAGGACGCCGTAGACGAAGGCCATGGCGGCCCCGTACACCGAGCCGAGCAGAAATCCGCGGCTGCGCGATCCGGCCTGGGAGCCGGCTCCGATGATGGCGAGGTTGATCGGGATCATCGGCAGCACGCACGGCGTGAGGTTGAGCGCCAGACCGCCGAGAAACACGATCAGCAGGATCGCGAGCGGTCCGCGGCCCTCGAACAGGCCCTTCTGCACGACGCCCGCTTCGGCATCGCGGATGAACTGCAGGAAATCTTCCGCCCCGAGGTAACCGACGGTCATCCCGGCGACGGCGAAGTCGTCGAGTCTGGCGACGGCGTCGCGCGCGCGTTCCTCGCTCGTGGCGGCCGACGCCGCCCCCGCCGGCTCGGGCCTGGGCCGGATGTCCGCGGCGAGTCCCGGCTTTTGCCCGCGGCCGAACGGAATCCTGGCGAACGCCTCTGTGTTCACGGCGTTCACCGCGGCGTTTCTGCCGACAATTCGAACGGTCCATTCGGCGGGGAGGTTCTTGGGGAAGTAGCACTGCTTCTCGTCGCAGGCCTGGTAGCGAAGCGTCCCGGCGACCGTGACGTCACCGCTGGCGACGTCGCGGCCGACCTCGAACACCACGCCGATCGAGAACTCGTGCTCGTACACGGCCAAGGGCTGATCGGCGCCGACTTGTTCTAGATCAACGGGTTCGGGATAGACGATCTCGGCCACCGAGATGCCCGCCGGCGGCTCGAGGGTCAGCTCGGTCGGGATGAGATTCGGATCGCGCGGCTTGTTGGCGTTGGTGTGCAGTCCCTTTCGATCGGCGGGCAGTGTGACCTGGAGGACGGCGCGAACGGTCGTGCCCGGACGGACGCCGTCGCTGTCGACGAGCGCCCGAAGCGTGGCGGGCCCGGGCGCGGTGATTTCCTGTGCAGCGGCCGCGCCGGATGCTGCGAGCAGAACGCCGATGAGAGCGATGGCGCGGCAGAGCATTCGAAATGAAGAATTGGGAATTAAGAATTAAGAATTCGTGATCGCACGGTCATTTGATCGCTCGCAACGGAATCACCCCGGGCGGCGGCGGCAGAGCCGACGGATCGACCGAGCCCTTCACCGGCGGCAGATCCTGGAACATGACATCCCATTTCCAGCGTTCCGACGGGTTCGATGCCTGCAGCCAGTGGTCGGCGGGTGCCGGCGCGTTGAACGCCAACGTGGCCAGTCCGGCGAGGCCGGTCACGTCCGGGAAGCACGCGGCGATCGCGCCCCGCACGTCCGCGGCGCTCTCGAACGTGTCGCACTCGATCGGCACGCCGAGCGCCGAGCAGAGCTTCACGAGAATCCGCCAATCCTCGACGGCCTCGCCCGGCAGGGGAATCGCCCGGGCGGTGCCTTGAAGGCGCCCCCGGTCGTTTGTATAAGACGCTTCTTTCTCGACGAAGGATGCGCCGGGAAGCACGAAATCCGCGGCGCGCGCCACAGCCGTGAGGAGCACGCCGTGCACGACGAGCAGGCCGAGTGCTCCCGAGGCGCGGGCGTCGACGATCCACCGGGTATCGCCGAGCGAGCCGTCGGGCCCTGGATCGAACACATACAACGCGGACACGCGCCCGGCCTCGACCGCCGATCGGAGGGCGGACACATCGGCCGGTCCTTGCGGGCTGCCTGGCGCGCCCGGCGCGAGGCCGAGCGCACGCGCGCCGTTCACGTTGGGCGCGTCCACGGCCGGCACGACGAACTTCGTGCGCGCCGGCTGGGTTTTCTTGGTGTGGCGCCAGCTCACCGTGACGACGTCCTCGGGCTCGACTCGCTCCCGGTCGAGGGTCGAGAGACGACGCTCGAGGTCGAGGTGTTCGGCGAGCCGCTTGAACAAGAACAGTTCTTCGTTCGATGCATGCGCCGACAGCAGAAAACGGACGCTCCCGGGAGAGGTCGCCCCGGCCGCGGCGAGTCGGTCGGCGACCTGGGGCAGGAGGTCGTGCCAGGCGATCGGGCGCTCGACGCCACCCACGCGCGCGAGCGGGACCCGAAGGCGATCGTCGCTCTCAATCCAGTGATACTCGAAGCGCCCGATGTCGCACATCCAGTAGCCGTTGACGGTGGGGTTGAACCGTGGCGTGAACCGGATCAGGCGCGACCCCTTCGCCCACTCGGGTTTCGCCTTGATCCACGCCGTGGTGTTGCAGCCCTTCGAGCACAGCGTGCAGATCGTGTCGGCGGCGTCCGGGTTGTCCCACGGGCGCGACTTGAACCGGTAGTCTCTCGTGGTGATCGCGCCGACGGGGCACACGTCCATGAGGTTGCCGGAGAGGAGCGAATGCACGCCCTCCTCCTGGAACGTCGCGATCTCGCTGCCGTATCCGCGGTCGATGACGTTGATCTGCGCGTCGCCCTCGACGTCGCGCATGAAGCGCACGCACCGCGTGCAGAGGATGCAGCGGTTGCGGTTGAGCATCAGCGTCGGGCCGAAGTCGACATCGGCCTTCACGCCCTCGCCGTCGAAAGTGCGGCGCGGAAACTCCATGCGGCTCTGGTCCGGCCCGAATGCGTACGAAAAATCCTGGAGCGGGCACTCGCCGCCCTTGTCGCACACGGGGCAGTCGAGCGGGTGGTTGATCAGCAGCAACTCGAACACGCCGGCGCGCGCCGCCACGACATCGGCCGTGCGTGTGGAGACGACCATGCCGTCGCCGCAGATCGTGGAGCACGACGTCTGCAGCTTCGGCATCTTCTCGATTTTGACGATGCAGACACGGCACGAGCCGTCGACGCCGATGCCCGGGTGATAGCAGTAGTACGGAATCTCGATGCCGCTCTCGATGGCGGCCTGCAGCACCGTCCTGCCTTTCTCAACTTTGACCGGCCGGCCGTCGATTGTCAGCGTGACGGTGTCCATTGACCTTCGATCATATCAGAGCGTCGCGGGTCACGACGTTCACCGCAGAGGCCGAAGGATGCGCGCTCTGCCTCGATCGTGTTCAGGGCGTTCGTGACACTTCCGCGAGCGATCCATCGTCCTTGCTGACCTCCGCGGTCCTCAGCGTTCCGTCGAGCGCGACGCGGTGCTCGACGCTGCGATCGGTGACAGGGACGAAGACGTCCACCGACCGCCGGTCCGCGTACTGGAGGGTGACCGTCACGGGAATGTCGAACACGTCGCCCGTTTGCTCGAAGCGGAGTACGACGACCTGCCCGTCGGCCGAGGACTCGACCCGGTACTCGAACGCGAGGCGCGGCAGCGCGGCGCCGTAGATCCATCGCTCGAAGAAGCGCTCGAGCGATCGGCCGCTCTCGGCCTCCATGGCGCGGCGCAGGTCTTCGGTGCCCGCTTTCTTGAATCGCGACTCGACGTAGAAGCGCCGGATGCCGCCGAAGAACGCCTCGTCGCCCAGGAGGCGGCGGAGCATGTGCAACACGGCCGCACCCTTGTTGTACACGAGCGCGCGAAACACGCGGCTGTCGTTCTTGATGTGACCCAGCCGGTATCCGAGGTACACCGGCCCCTGGTCCGATTTGTCGAGGCTCCACTTGCGCCACTGCCGCAAAATCGCCGCAAACGTCTCGTCGCCGCCCGAGTGCTTCGCGTACAGACCGGCGAAATACTGCGAAAAGCCTTCGCTCAGCCACTGCTCGTGATAGTTCTGCCAGCCGACCGCCTGGCCCCACCATTGGTGCGCCATCTCGTGCGCGAGGAAGAACTCGGCAAACCCTTCGAAGTTGGCCGGGTCCGAGCGCCACGAGATGGGCGTGTTTGGCAGCGGCTGGTTGAGCGCCGCGAAGTAGGCGGGACTGTGGCCGCCGGGAAGAGACGTCTCGATGAGCGCCAGGGTGAAGGTCTGGTACGGCGAGTCGCCGATGATGGACTGATAGAACCGGGCCACGTCGGCTGCGTGCTCGACGAGATTTCGGCCCCGGTCGACCTGGCGGGGATTGGCGGCGATCGACAGCTGGAGCGAGTCGTACACGGCGCCGCTGACCGATGGCGCCAGGGACGCGGCCGCGATCTCGGCGTCGCGCGTCGGTGACAGGGCGACCACCGACGCGCGAGAAGACGGCGAAGGCGCCTCCCGCGACGCCGAAGGTGTGACTTGTGCCGCCGAAGCGGCCGTAGGCCGCGAAGGCGCATCGAACACAAGCGTCGTCTGGGCCACGTTCGTGAAGCGGCTGACGAGCAACGCCAGATATCTCACGGGCCGAAACGCCGCGAACTGCCAGACGCGGCGCGGCTGCCCGCCGTTCACCCCGGGACTGAGCGTCGGCGAGTCGGGCAGCAGCTCGCCGGTCGCGACGCACCCGAAGACGGCCGGCAGCGTAATCCTGATGGTGGCGGTCGCGTAGTCCGAGATGGGCGACTGCGGGTACCAATGGCTCCGGCTGCTGTACAGCTGGCTCGGTTCGGCGCGCGGAAACGTTTCTTCGAACACACCCTGCTCGAGCTCGATCGTTTCGCGATCGGGCGACTGCGGCGTCAGCCGTCCGCTGTAGATGACCGTGAGCGTCAACTCCGTGCCGCTGAGGACCGAGGCCGGCAGGTTCACCAGCACCGCATTTTGTGTGGCCGATCGGAGGCTGAACAACCGCCCGAACTCTTCGCTGACCACCGATTGCACGGTCAACGCGTTGGACAGGCGCAGGGTGATCTGGTTGGCAATCGGCGCGCGGGTCTCGAGCGTCAGCCTCACCCGGCCGTTGATGAAGTTCCGATCGGGCGCCAGCGTGACGTCGATGTCGTAGCCGATCACGTCGTACGCCGCCAGGTCGTCTTCGTCGTAGAAGCGGCCGCGCTCGGCCAGTTTTTCCTTCGACGCGTAGGCGGCGATGTTCCGCTGCCGCCGCCGGTCGAACACCGAAATGTCCTCGGCCTCCGACGCCGACCGCGCGTACGTCAGCGTGCTGAAGCGGCGCGAACGAATCTCGGCGAGGAAATCGTTGGCGCCCGGGAGGATCGACCAGCGATCGGGCGACAGATCGCCGAGATCGAGCACGAAGGACTTCGGAGATTCTTCGCGGAAGATCTCCTCGGCTCGTCGAAGATCGCGCGGCTCCACGGCGCGCGGCGAGAGCTTCGCCGGGTCGCCGTGCCCGGCGAACGAGCCGAAGCGCACGTACGCCGTGTCGAATCGCGACTCGAGCACGTCGCTTCCCGAGAGAATCCGGACCTGCCCCTTCTCGGTTTCCGGGCTCGGGCTGAAACGCATCTCGCCGCGGCCCATCAGGATGAGGCCGGTCACGCCCTGGTCGGTGGTGATGGCGAAGATTGTGCCTTCGACGAGCGTGAGGTCGAGATCCTCGGCCTGTAGGCGGAAATCGCGTACGTCGTATTGGTCGGCGGGATTGACCGAGAGGCGATACAGGTTCTCGACGGCCGACAGGCGCTCTTGATCGAGGATCCGCCACTCGGACTCGTCGATCCGGCGGATATCGAACTGCCACGTCACGATCCGGGCGCGATCGCCCGACTCGACGAACGCGTCGACCGCCAGCCGGTAGCCGTTGCCCGGCAGCGTGCCCGGCAGGTCCTGGCGATCGCGCTCCTGGATGACCACGCGCGTGGCGCCGGGCCTGAACTCGAGCGCGGCAAAGCTCGCTGCCCGGGCCACGCTGGCGGGGGTCTCGATGATGGTCGACATCAAGAACGCGTTGTACGCGTCAGGCCTGCCGCTCTGGACCGCGCTCTCGATCGCGTTCAGCAGCCGCCGCACGCCTTCGTCGGTCGCCTGCGCGCGCGCGACCGCCGGCCAGCACAGCAGGAGCGCCGTCAACGCCAGGGCCCGCGGCTTCATCCCCAAGCGAGTATTCTAGTAAATTTGAGGAATTGAGGAATTGAGGAATTGAGGACTTGGTCGCGAATTTGAGGACTTGAGGACTTGAGGATTTGAGGATCTGGCACCAGGACTTGCGCCTGGCGACTAACGACTATCGACTAACGACTAGCGACTAATATATTCCGCCGTAAACGCGCCCATCTGGGTGTAAATGTCGCGTAGATCGGCTGGCGAGGCGAGAAACACGATCCGGAAAAATCCGTCGGCGGGCGACGTGCCGAAGCCCGAGCCGTGCACGCACAGGATGCCCGTCGCGCGTAGGAGCGCGAGCACGTAGTCGTGGTCGGTCTTGCCCGGTGGCAGGGCGAGCTTCGGCAGGGCGTAGAACGCGGCCGTCGGCGCGATGCAGCTCATGCCGGGCATCGCCTGCAGGGCCCGGGTCGTCACGTCCGCGCGTTCCTGGAGCGCGCTCCTGAAGGCCGCCTGATGCGACCGGTCACCAGTCAGCGCCGATTGGATGGCGTGCTGCATGGGCACGGTGCTGCACAGCCGTCCGTCGGCCAACTTCTTGAGCGCGACGACCAGGTCCTCCATGCGCGGCGAGCGGCCGATCGCGAGCCAGCCGGTCCGCCAGCCCGGGGCGACGTACCCCTTCGACAAGCTCGAAAACGAAATCACCGGTGCGTCGGCGTCGAGGCTGCCGATCGGCGGCAGCGGGCCCTGGTAGCTGATGTCGCCGTAGACCTCGTCGGCCAGCACCACCAGCCCGTGCGTGCTCGCGAAGTCGAGGAGCTGCCTGCGCACCTCCGTCGGATAGGTCGCCCCAGTTGGATTGTTCGGATCGATCACGACCAGTGCACGGGCGGCCGGCGTCACGACCCTCGCCAGGTGATCGAAGTCGGGCAGCCACGCGCGCGACGGATCGGTGCGGTAGTACACCGCGCGCGCCCCGAGCTTGGCGATGACCGCGGTGTAGAGCGGATAGGTCGGCATCGGCACGAGCACTTCACCGTGCTCGTCGACGAGGGCGGTCAGCGCGAGATCGATCGCCTCGGAGGTGCCCGCCGTCACGAGCACACGGTTCGCCGAGACCGGCCACCCGCGCCCCGTGTACTCGGCGGCGATGGCCTCGCGCGCCGCCGCGATGCCCGGCGACGGCCCGTAGCCATTCTCGCCGTTCCGCATCGCGCGCTCGACCGCCTCGATCATGTGCGCGGGCGGCTGAAACCCGAACGCAGGCGGGTTGCCGACGTTCAAGTACCGGACGCGCCTACCGGCGGCTTCGACGCGCTCGGCTTCGACGGCGATGTTCCTGATCGCGTACGAAAAGTGGCTGATGCGCGGCGAAACGGGAATCGCAGTGTGGGTGAGGCTCACACGGGAATCTTAGATCGTGATCGTGGAATTTGAGGATTTGAGGATCTGAGGATTTGAGGATCTGAGGATTTGAGGATTTGAGGATTTGAGGATTTGAGAATTTGGCGTGGAATTTGAGGATTTGAGGATCTGAGGATCTGAGGATTTGGCAATTCCTCGCTAAATCCTCAAATTCTCAACTTCTCAACTCCTCAAATTCCAGGCCGGAATCCTCAACTTCTCAAATCTTCAAATCCTCAAATTCCGCGGCAAATCCTCAACTTCTCAAATCTTCAAATCCTCAAATTCAGGGTTTCTTCCACGCGTGTAACCGTTACCTCCCTCCGGCAAGGCGGTTTCGACTTTGCCGTGTAGAAATTACCTCTTTTTGCGCGATTCGACGGCGTTCGGCCGACAGGACATTTTCATAAGTATCTATTTATCAATAACTTAACGAGTTGGCAACGACTTTGGACTATCACCGAACTGATGACGCGCGCACAGCTCTTCGTCACTGCCGCTCTGCTGCTGGCGCCTGCCACGGAAGCCGCGCAGCAACCACCGGTGGTCGCTTTCAGGTCGGGCATCGACCTCGTGCAGGTCAACGTGGTCGTGCGCGACCGGAACGGCCGTTTCGTCCGGAACCTCTCGGCGCGGGACTTCGAGGTCGTCGATGCCGGCGAGGCGCGCGCGATTACCGATTTTCGCCACGACCTGCCGGGCGTGAGCGTGGCGCTGCTCTTCGACGCCAGCGGCAGCATGGAGGCGCAGTTGTCGCCGGCGCGCGAGGCCGGCGGCCACGTCCTCAGCTGGCTCGATGCCACACGAGACGAGGCCGGCGTGTTTCTGTTCGACACCGAGCTCGAGGAGGTGACGCCGTTCACCAGCGGGCTGAAGAGGCTGCCGGATCGGTTAGACAGCGTCCGGCCGTTTGGCGCCACCTCGCTCCACGACGCCATCGCGCGGACCGCCCAACAGCTGGCGCCGCGCCAGGGACGCCGGCGCGCCGTGGTGGTCTTCACCGATGGCAACGACACCGCGAGCCGACTCACGGCGCCCGAAGTGTCGGGCATCGCCAGCGCCATCGACGTGCCGGTCTACATCTTCGGCATCGTGCCGGCGATCGACAATCCGTCGGCCGACGGCGCCACCACCACGGCCGAGCGATCCGCGCTGGCAGGCTCGCTGACGAACCTGGCTCACTGGACCGGCGGACGCGTGCTCGTGGCGAGCGCACCGGGCGAACGCAGCGCCGCGGCGCGCGAGATCATCGACGAGCTGCGGCACCAGTACCTCATTGCCTTCGAGTCGGGCGGCCAACCGGGCTGGCATCCGCTCGAGGTTCGCGCGCGAGGCAAAAACCTGATCGTCAGCGCCCGGAGTGGATACATCGCGGGGCAATCTCGCCCGATTTTCTAGCAGGAGGATCGCATCATGTCTCGACACTTCTTCATGGCCATTCCGGTGGCCATCGTGGCCATCGGGGGGTCGACCGCGTGCGCCACGAAGAAATTCGTGCGCACGAGCGTCGGTGAGGTCAACGACAAAGTGGACTCGCTCGGCCGCTCGGTCGAGGAGACCCAGGAACGGACGCGGCGGAACGAAGGCCGTATCAGCGAGGTCGACCAGCGCGCGCAGGCGGCGGCGCAGGCCGCGCACGGCGCGGCCAACGACGCCAACACCGCGGCCGTGGCCGCGGCGACGACGGCCAGCGGCGCGGCGAGCTCGGCGAGTACCGCCAACGCGAAAGTCGACAAGATCGACAAGACGCTCGGAAGGCTCGTCTTTGAAGTCGTGCTCAGCGAAGACGAGGGAAATTTCCGGTTCAACGCCACCGAGCTGCCCGACGAAGCGAAGGCTCGGCTCGACGAGCTGATCTCGGAGCTCAAAGCCGATCCGAAAGGGGCCTACTTCGAGATCGAAGGGCATACCGACAACACCGGTCCGACGGTCGTCAACGAGAAGATCGGCCTCGAGCGCGCCGAGGCGGTCAAGATGTATCTCTACGAGCACCACCAGATTCCGCTGCACAAGATGAGCGTGATCAGCTACGGCGAGGACAAACCGGTCGCGCCGAACACGACCAAGGACGGCCGGGCGCAGAATAGGCGAGTCGTCATCAGAGTACTCGCCTAGCCGTACCACCGAAGTTGACAGCTGACAGTTGACAGTTCACAGTCGGCAATAGAGGCGCCACTGTCAACTGTCGACTGTCAACTGTCGACTGAGTGGCGGGGCGCCCTGGTTCCGTCCCGCATATAATCGGCTGCATGCCCATCCGCACCGAGCTCGCCCTCCGCCTGCCCAACAGCCCCGGAGCGTTGGCCGGAGTCTGCCGCCTGCTCGCGGACGACCGCGTCAACCTGCTCGCGCTCTCGCTCGACACCGGAGGCCAGCTCCGGCTCATCGTCGACAACCCCGTGCGCGCCGCTTCGGTGCTTCGGGAACAGCACCATCAGGTCGCCGAGCGGAATGTCCTCTTCACGACGGTGCCGAATGGACCGGGCGCCTTGGCGCCGGTGCTCGCGCTGGTGGCCGACGCCGCGATCAATGTCGAGTACGCTTACGCCTCGTCTGCTGAAGGGAACAGGACCGCCGCGCTGGTGCTTGGTGTCGACGATGCCGCCCGAGCGGCTGCGGCGGCAGGGGTGTAAGGGCATTGTATCTGTACGTGGAACCCATGGACGCCGTCGTCGTCGAGGTGAGCGACGACGGACGCGTGCGGCTGGAGAATGAAACGGCGTTGTCCACGCCCTCCCTTCAGGAGCGGCGCGCCATTCTCTACGCGGCCAAGAACGAGATCGAGGAGTTGAGGGAGCTCATGGAGACATTGCAGAAATGAAGAAATGAAGAATTGCAGAATTGCAGAAAGGCAGTTTGAAGAACCGTTAGATCCTTCCTGCAATTCTGCAATCCTGCCATTCCGCCTTTCTTACGGCTTCAGAACGAGCTGGCCGCGGACCTCGCCGCCCCCGTTGACCTGCGAGTGTACGTTCACGTACGAGTTCCCGCCGAGAATCGCCTGGAACATATCGTCGGCCGAGCGGATGCCCTGATCGGGCCGGAGCGTGAACTGGGTGTCGCTCGCGCTGCCGGAGATGCCGAAGTCGTTCGATGCGGTCGTGGGCACGGTGAAGTTCACCACCGTCGGTCCGGGCGTGCCGGCGGCGCCGACGTGAATGTGGCCGGCGGTCACGCCGCTTGGCATGTTGTACACGTTCACGACCCACGAGACGGTCCGAGCGGTCATATTGACGGTGACGGTGGCGTTGCCGAAGGCGCCCGTGTTGACGCCCGGCGCTGGCGTTTCATTTCCGCCGCTCAGGGCGGCCGTCAGGGTGTAGGTTTGCGCCGCCGCGGGCGCCGCCGCGAGCGTGGCCACGGCGAGGGCCGCGAGTAGTAGAGACTTTGCGCGTAAGGTCATCCGATTTTCCTCCATAGTAA